>JBDNDG010000188.1:0-8471 GCA_046719255.1 Chloroflexaceae bacterium | reverse complement strand
ATCTCAGCATGGACCAGCCTCATGTTCCTCGTCATCTACATCGACTACTTCCACCTCTACCAGCCCGGCGAAATCGATGCAATCCGGGGTGGCGTCATCTTTGCGTTCGACGTCAGCGGGACATTGATGAGCATTTTCTTCGCGATCATCGCGATCCCGGCCCTGATGGTGATGCTCTCCATGACGCTGCCCGCCCGGGTGAACCGCGCCACGAACCTCGTCATAGCATCGCTGTACATCCCGATCATGGTGTTCAACGCGGCAGGGGCGTCCTGGGATTATGCCTTCTACTACGCCCTCACCATCGGAGTCGAGGTGCTGATCCTGGCCTTCATCCTGCGCGCCGCCTGGACCTGGCCCCGCGCGGCCTCACCGTCGATGCCAGACCTCGTCGAACCCAACCGGTCGCAGATCCAGATGGGACGGTAGGCACATGGCTTCGATCCGAACCGCAGGCCACTATAAGGAGCGATCACCAGTGCAAGCGATGACCTATCGAACATACGGGGCACCGGACGTGCTCCAACCGACAACGGTCGCCATCCCTACACCTGGGGCCGGCGAGGTACTGGTGCAGATCCACGCCGCGTCACTCAATCAGGCCGACCTCTACCTACTGCGCGGTGAGCCGTGGGTCGCACGCCTCTCATCGGGGCTGCGCCGGCCGAAGCGCCCGACCCTCGGCGCCGATATCGCCGGGTGCGTGGTCGCGGTCGGTGGCGGAGTCACACACTTTCAGCCGGGCGACGCTGTGTATGGCGACCTCTCCGCCTGCGGCCTGGGCGGGTTCGCCGAGTACGTCTGTGTCCGCGAGGAGGCGCTCGCGCCGAAGCCGGCTAGCCTCAGCTTCGCGCAGGCGGCGGCCGTGCCGATGGCGGCGGTCACCGCGCTGCAGGGGCTGCGGGTGGCCGGGTCGATCGCGGCGGGAGCGCGCCTGCTCATCCACGGTGCGTCGGGTGGCGTCGGCACGTTCGCCGTGCAGCTAGCGAAGGCCATGGGCGCCCACGTGACGGCGGTGTGCAGCACCCGCCACGTGGAGCAGGCGCGCACACTTGGGGCCGAACACGTCATCGACTATACCCGGGAAGACTTCACGCGGGATGGCCGGCGCTACGACCTGATCCTGGTCGTGAACGGCCGGCACCCGCTCGCGAAGTACCGGCGCGCCCTCAGTCCCCGGGGCCGCCTTGTGGTGGTCGGCGGCGACGCGGGGACGATCCTGCGAGCGACGCTGCTCGGGTCGGTGGTGTCGCTCGTGCACAGCATCACGGTGCGTAGCCTGATTGCGCGCCCTGGTCGGGACGATCTGCTGTTTGTGGGTCAGTTGCTCGACAGCGGCGTGGTTGTGCCGGTCATCGACCGCTGCTACCCGCTTGGCGAGCTTCCCGAGGCGATGCGCTACCTCGCAACCGGCCACGCCCGCGGCAAGATCGTTATCACGATGGAGCAGGCCGGCCGATGAAAGCACTGAGCGATGTGGGCCGGCCAGTCGATACGGCTGCTATGCCACCGCACTGCCGTTGAACTGCTTGCAGCACTTGTCGAGGAGACAGAGGCGGTCCTCGGACGCCTGCACCACGAGTAGGGCCGGCATACAGATTGGTCTGGAATACAGAGAGGATTAATGGCTGACCACGTCAATCTACACGCCATTACCACCACAAGGCCGAACAGCGCATCGCTCTGCTCAGTCCGCTGGGCATGGAGGAGTACTACAATCGCCACTTCCAGCACGACGCCTCCGATGGCGGCCGGCGCACCCGGGACATCCGCATTGACGTGCTCGGGGTGCAGGAGATCGGCGACGACGTGCCCGATATGGCCCGGGTGCAGCTCGAGGGCGAGGTTGTCGATCGGGCGCGGGTCTACACCCGCCAGTGTGGCGACCGACGCACCCTGGTCAGCACTACGCCGGGGTGACGCTGCGCCACCGCGAGGTGCTGGCGGGCAGCTTCGGCCGCGCGGTGCGGCCTGTGGTGAAGTCGATCCCGGTCCGAGGTGCTGATCAGTGCTGACGAGGAGATTATCCCCGGCAGTGACGCGCTGTTGCACCCGGGCAACAAGGTGCGCATCGAGGGTCACCTGAGCCCGGCGACCTTCCGGCTGCCCCGCGCTCGAGGATGCGACCGAAGGAGGGCATAGCGGCCCGGCGGTCGTGACGCCGAACCGTAGCCGCTCACTCGGAAGAAAGTCACGGTACAGGCGACCACAAACCAGATGCAGACCCTCCAGCAGCCCGCGCCACCACTGGCGAATCGTACCCTCAGCGCTGGCGGTGACGATCAGCGCGGCGTCCGCTGTCAAAGCGATGCCCGTCACCCGGCCGATGCGTCCATTGAGCATACGCTGCTCGACCAGCGCGTGGAGGGTGGGGTGGCCGGCGAGGACGCAGCCCCGCGACACTACTGAGCGTAGTCCCTGAGCAGTTCGCTGAGCAGGCGCACACCCACCCCGGTGGCGCCGGGCGCGTCGTAGGGCTTCGTGGGCTTCTCGGCAAAGGCCGTACCGGCGATGTCGAGATGCACGAAGGGGTAGTCGCCCACAAAGTTGGCGAGGAAGGCCGCCGCAGTGATCGAGCCGGCCGGTCGCCCGCCGATGTTCTTCATGTCGGCGATGTCGCTCTTGAGCATCTCGCGGTACTCGTCCCACAACGGCAACTGCCAGACCCGCTCGCCGCTGGCCTCGCCAGCACGACTGACCCGGTCCGCCAGTTCCTGGCTGGTGGCCATCATGCCGATCGCATGGGCGCCCAGCGCGATGACGATGGCGCCGGTAAGCGTCGAGAGCTCGATGATAGCGTCAGGCTTGTACTGCTGGGCGTAGTGTAGTCCATCGGCGAGCACAATGCGGCCCTCAGCGTCGGTGTTGAGCACCTCGACGGTCTTGCCGCTCAGGGTCGTGATCACGTCATCGGGGCGAAAGGCTGTGCTGCTGGGCATATTCTCGGCCGCTGGCACGATCCCCACCACGTGCAGCGGCAGCTTCAACTCGGCCACTACCTGCAGCGCGCCAAACACCGCCGCTGCGCCGCTCATATCCGCTTTCATCGTCTTCATCGAGTCCGCCGGTTTGATTGATAGCCCGCCCGAATCGAAGGTAAGCCCCTTGCCGACCAGACAGATGGTGGGAGCCCCCTCGTTTGCCGCGCCGTACTCCAGCACGATGAAGCGCGGCTCGTTGGCAGAGCCCTGGCCCACGGCCAGCACGCCGCCGAAGCCTCCCGCGATCAACTGTGGCTTGTCCAGCACGGTGACCGTGAGGCCCAGCCGCTGGCCCAGGGCGATGGCGGCCTCGCCGAGGGCGGCGGGGGGCAGGTCATTGGGTGGGGTGTTAACCAGGTCGCGGGCGTAGGCCACACCGCGGGCGATCGCCTGCCCGGTGGCGGCCCCGGCCCGCAGGGCCTCGACCCCGGCTGTGGCGACGATGGTGGCGCCAGCGATGGTGAACTTCTGCTCCTCGCTCAGGTCGGTGCGGTAGCGCTGGAAGCGATAGGCGCCCAGCGCAAAGCCCTCGGCGAGGGCCTGGCCGATCCGTAGCGGGTCAAGCGCCAGCTCGCCGTTGAGGCCGAAGCTCAACCGGGCCACCTGCAACTCCTGGGCCTGACGCGTTGCGGTCGCTGCGGCCTGGCGCAAGCCGTCGGCACTGAGCTTCTCGGCTTTGCCCAGCCCCAGCAGCAACACGCGCTTCGGCCCTTCCACGCCGCGCGGGTAGAGCAACCGTTGCTGGCGAGCCTTGCCGCCGAAGTCGGCGCTCTCGATCAGCCCGGCCAGCTCCGCGGGCAATGGTGTATCCTCCAGACAGGCGAGCACGGCCAGGTCGGACGGCTCGCTCAGGAGTGCACCGCTTTTCACCACGATCTCCATCAGGATCCTCCTTGATCTCGGTAGTCTACCGAGCTACCGATGTTGTGAGCGCGACGCAACCCTGGCAGAGGGGATATAGATACTCGTGCGGCTGCGGCGCACAAAGACAAGACGAAAACAGGTTTATTTTTTGTGAGGGTGCAGCCCTCCCAAACTCTCCCCACAGTGGAATCGTGGGAAACCCGGTTTCCTCATAGGTCATGTCAGGTGCCATTGTCGGATGCACCACGCCAGAATGAACATACGTGTTCCTGGGATGGCGCAGCCCTCCCGGACCCTCCCGCACACCGGCTATTTTCACATCAGGTGCCATGCGCGGGGTGTACAACGCCGAATGAGAATAATTATACCAGTTGAAATTGAACGCGCCCTGGATGTACCACATCCAGGGCGCGCTGGAGCATCCCGTCGCGTGATCCTGGAAGGGCGCGACCCGCGAGACTACCTGCGGCTGCTTGCGGCGGAGGGTGCAGCGCCGCGGCAGGATCCGTTCGAGGAGGAATGGAGCCAGGAGCGGGACGCAGAGGACCAGGGAAACGAGGAAGAATAAGGCCAGCCCAGACTGCTCCCCGGGGCCAGCGGAGCGAACGCGGTGCCCGGCGGACAACGGGCGCCGCGCGCTAGCCGTGCCAGCGCCGCAGGACGCTGCCGGTCTTGATCTCCTTACGGAGCGTGACGAGAACATTACGCTATTCAGACTTCTTTTCTGCTATACTAGCATGACACCGTCAAGATGACGGCTCTCTGGCCGCCTTGCGGAGGTGGATTGTTCACACGCCTCTCTGTCCCCAGGGCCGCACGGCGAGCACTGACCCTCCCGGGTCGCGTCTGGCTGTTCAGCGCTGCGGCTGCAAGGCGGCGTGGAACGAAAGGAGGGCCTGATGCTGGAGTATCTGACGCGCGATATGTTCCTGCGTCTCGCCGAGCCGGCGACCGAGGGTTGCCTCTCGATCTACCTGCCGGTGGGTGAAGCGGGCGGGCGGGCCGCGGCCAATCGTCTCCGGCAGATCCTGCGTGTCTTTGAGCAGCAACTCGATGCTCGGGGTGTCGCTCCGGCGGCGGTGGCTGGCCAGCTCCGCGCGGCCTGGGGGCTGGTGGAGGACCTGGCCCACCGGATCAACGACCACGCGGCGTGCGCGCTGTTCGCCTGGCCCGATCGATCGATCAGCTATCGCCTTGCCGGCCCGGTTCCGGAACTGGTGGTGTTTGGTCAGTGGCCCCATCTGAAACCGCTGGTGCCCCTGGTCACGGAGCGTGGCACGTACTATGTGCTCAGTCTGGGTAAGGCAGACGTGCAGCTTTTTGCTGGCAAGGGCGCCACGCTGGAGCCTCTCGATCTGCCCGGCGCCCCCTCCGGGCTTGACGAGTTGCTCCAGTACGACGAGTTCGAGCGGCAGTACCAGTTGCATTCCGGGGTGCCCGGCAAGGGCGGCGAACGCGGCCCGGTGTTTCACGGGCAAGGCGGCGCTGCGGACGAGCTGAAATCGCAGATCCAGCGCTATTGCCAGCAGATAGACCGGGCGCTTCTGCGCGCCCTGCCCGAAGCGCGCGAACCTCTGGTGCTCTGCGGCACAGACTACGTTCTGGCCATTTACCGCGCCGTCAGTCGCTATCCCGCAATCGCCGACGCTGCGATCGTCGGTAGCCCGGCGCGGCTGACACCCGCCGAACTCGGGGCGCGCGCCTGGGAGATTGTGCGCCCGGACACCACGGAGGAGCGCCGCGCTGCGCGCGAGCGCTACGAGGCCCTCGCGGCGCGTAACAACCACCGCGTTGCCGCGACGCTGAGCCTGATCCTCCCCGCTGCCGCCGTGGGTCAGGTTGATACCCTCTTCGTCGCCCTCGATCGCGAGCAGTGGGGACGGTACGATCCGGCGACCGGCGAACTGCTGCTCCACGAGACGCAACAGCCCGGCGATGATGACCTGCTTAACCTGGCCGCGGTGCTGACGATGCAGTGCAGTGGGACGGTCTACGCGGTACCGGCAGGTGAGGCGCCGGGTGAGGAGGGGTGTGCGGCCATCTTGCGACCGGGAGCGCCGCCTGCCGGCAGTACCGCTCCGGTTGGCGCATCGGCAGAGCTGGCCTGATGCCGCACGATGACAAGATGCACAACGAAATCTATTCCTGGGAGGGCTATGCCCTCCCAGACCCTCTCGGTGGGGAGGGCTGGCCATCCCTCAGGCAGGGGCCGGGAAAACCCGGTTTCCCCATACCCCCCGCGCGGGAGGCGTGGGAGAGCGCAGCCCTCCCAGACTCTCTCGGTGAGGAGGGCTGGCCCCCCCCGGGCAGGGGGCCGGGGAAACCCGGTTTCCCCTCTTTTCATCAGGCTTAGTGGATCAACTCGGGGTGATCCTCCAGCGTCCCTGCCAGATAGGCGGCAACAGCCTCATCAACGCTGACCACAGGCGTACAGATGAGTTGTAGCCCGGCCCGACGCACGCGCTGGCTCATAGGCGTGCCAATACCGTTGGCGATCACTGCTCCGCAATCGGCTATCGGCGCCAGCATGGCGTCGTGGTCGTTGTGATGCTCAGGCGCACCGGTTTCATCAGGGCCGTGGATGTGCTGGCTGTGGCCGTGGTGCGCAGGTTTGGCCCGTACCTCCCGGGCTACCTCGCGCCCCTCCTCGATGGTCACTACCACATAGCTCCGCGCGCGCCCGAAGTGACGGCTAATCCGGGTTCCATTGTTACTCACCAGGGCGATCTTCATACGTCCTCCAGCAGGCCCCGGGTACCAGAAGCCCCGATGGTCCGGGGCGCGGGAAGCCCGGGTCCCCTTTGCGCTTCCGGTGGGCCAGGGTGAGACGAGGGACTATCCCTCGCTCAACGCCCCTCCTGGTCTGCTCCCTCTTCGGTGCCTGTGTGCCGGTAGAATCTCACCTCGTTTGATGCGCAGGAATGGCAGGACGTTACGGCAATCACCTGTGCGGCCACCGCACAACGCCTGGATGAAACACGTAACACGGCGAGGCGCAGCACCGCTGCGTCCCTCTCCCTACAGATCCACGAACACCTCGCCATTCTCCTCCGTCACGGGGTAGGTGGTCAGAGGTGTGGGCTCCTTACCCAGGGCGATCAGCGCCCGCGACCAGCCGGGGAGGCGCATCCCCCCGAGACCGCGCACCCAGTCAAGGTTCTTTCCCGTCGTCAGATCAAACTGTGAACCGTGCCAGGAGCACGTGAGCGTGCTGCCCTCCAGGTGGCTGCGGTTCAGTGGCAGGTTCATATGCGGGCACATGCCGTGAGCCGCGTAGATCTTGCCGTTTATCCGCGCCGCTACGAGGTTGATGTTCTTGCCGGTCACCTCCACCAGCCTTGCCTCCGGAAACTCCGCTGACGTACCTATCTTGACGCGCATCGTTTTCCTCCTCAACCTGGTGCTACTCCGAGACCGTTGGGGCGCTTCGTGAGACCGTGAATGACCACGTAGACGTTTGCCCATTCGCGGTAACGGAGACAGTATAACTGATCCCCGGGGTGAGAGGGCTGCGCGGGATCACGACGATAGCATCCCGCGAGTCCAGAATGCTGCGCCCCAGGGCCTGCTGCCCCGGATCCGGATTGACATAACTCGTCTCGTCGAACACGCAGTGCGGAAGGGGCGTGCTGCCTTGCAGAAACGCCGACGCGGTCACGCTGGGCACGCGATCCCCCGGGCCGAGTTGCAGGATGATCGGTAGCCCGCTGGGGATGCTGTAGCCCGGGCAACTGGTGAGCGGATCGGGGTACTCGCCGTGATGGGCGGCCAGGGGAACGGTGGCGCCATCAGCCGGCCATTGCACGGGAAAGGTCACCGTTGGAGGGAGCCTGCCCAGCCCGCGGATCACGTCCAGTCCCGCTCCCATTTGCACGTCGCCATCAGCCTCGCGATAGCTGCCAAAGCCAGCCTGCACCAATTCCGGGTCAATCACACCGATGGCGTGAAAGGGGCCTTGCATCCACATGTCAATGGCCCACTCGTCAGGAGTGTTAACCTCAACATGGGCAACAAGATTGCTGGATTGAGCCGCGGCCAGACCTTCCGGGGTGTACCAGGGGTTGTTCGGGTTCTCCGTGTGTTCGACGACGTTGTTCTTCACCATATAACGGGCGTGCAGCCAGTTGCCGTAGCTCCAGCTTGCATTCTCAGTGACTGGTGGCAGCCGGGCCATGGCTCGGTAGTAGTTTACATAATCGAGCCAGCCGGCCCGGGCCGCCTGGTGAATCACCAGTGGCAGATGCACTGTCGCAGCCGACGTGGATCGCGGGGTGCCGGAAGCCCTGGCGCCCATCAAGAGAAAGAGCGCAGCAATACTGCTCAGAACGAGCATGCTCACCGCCGTACGCTTGACATACTGCATCGGCCCCTCCTTACCCCTCCCGGCGGGGAGGGTGTGGGAGGGCGCAGCCCTCCCAGGCGAACCTCGTGTTATTCGCGTAGTGCGCGGCGCAGCCGCATGCACGGCTGATGTAAACATCGGGGCAACCGGGTTTCCCCGTGCCCCTACCTGCGAAGCGCCAGAGGCTTCAATTCGTTTATTCGTTTTCCATTCGTTGGCACAGAGGCGTGTTGCCGCATCAGGAAACCCATCCCCGAGCAGGTGAAACCCTTTGCAGGACGCAG
>JBDNDG010000187.1:0-8485 GCA_046719255.1 Chloroflexaceae bacterium | reverse complement strand
TCGGCAAGCCCTCCCCACCGGGAGGGTTTGGGAGGGCTACGCCCTCCCGGGAAAAAATCTGTCCTCATCGTGTCAGAGGATGGGGAAACCGGGTTTCCCCATACCCCAACAAGCCATATGTCAGCATCAGATCAGCCCCCCGATGTTGCCTCGATCCTCGAGGCCCTGCGGGCCGAGGTGCGCGCGCAGCGCGCGCTCCGCGGCAATGAGGAAGCCGGTTCGGCCCTGAGCGCAATCGAGCGCGAACTGCACCACGCTGCCGAGCAACTGGAGATCACCCGTGTCGTTAGCGCCCACTGGCCGCTGGAGGGCCGCACCCTGTACGAGCGGGCATGGATCCTCGTACACAAAGTTGTGCGCCGCGGGCTGCGCTGGTACATCAACCCGATTGTCGAGCAGCAAAACGCCTTCAACGAGAGTGCGGCGCGGGCGCTGCGTCTGCTCATCGAGTCGCACGCCGGGCTGCGCGCCCGGATCGCCGACCTGGAGCGCCAACGGCCCCCCACCGCGCCCGATGGCGGTGCTCCTGCTGCCGGGGGGAGCGAGGCGCCGGCGCCGACCGCTCCGGCCCCGCCCGACCTGAGCGGGCTGATCGAGCACCTGGAGCTACGCCGGACCGTCAGTGCCCACTGGCGCCTCAGCGGTGCCGGTCTGTTCGGCCAACTCCGCGCCCTGGCGCAACGGCTCATACGCCAGTACCTGCGCTGGCTGATCAATCCGATTGTCGAACAGCAGAATGCCTGTAACGAAGCCCTGGCCCGGGCCGTGCCGCACCTCGCCGCTGCTGAGGCCGTGCTGCGGTTGCGCCTGGAGGCGGTGGAGCAGGCGCGCGCGAACGCCGGTAACCGTGGCCCGTCAACGTCTTGAGATGAACAGGCTGGTGCGCGGGAGGGCCCGGGAGGGCGTAGCCCTTCCACAGGCTCCCTGCACGGGGCGAGCGGGGAACCCCGGGTTCCCCGCCCCCTTCCCTGACGGGAGGGTTTGGGAGGGCTTCACCCTCCCGAAAATCAACCTGTTTTCCTCCGAACCACGCAGCAATCCTAATGCTCAAACCCTTACGCATCCTCATCTGCGCCACCCAGGTACCCTTCGTCCGCGGGGGCGCCGAATACCTGGTGGAGGGACTGCGCGAGGCCCTGGTGGCACGCGGCCATACGGTCGATGTGGTGGCCCTGCCCTTCCAGTGGCATCCCGTCGAGCGCATCCCCGAGAGCGCCCTCGCCTGGCGCTTGCTTGACATAAGTCATATTAATGGGCAGCCGGTGGACCTGGTGATTGGTACCAAGTTCCCCTCTTACCTGGTGCGCCACCCGAACAAGGTCGTCTGGCTGGTGCATCAGCACCGCCAGGCCTACGACTGGTACGGCACCCCGTTGAGCGATTTCGCCAATACCCCCGAGCATCGCCAGGTGCGCGAGGCGATTATGCGTATGGACCGCACCGGTCTGGGCGAGTGCCGGGCGCGTTACAGCATCTCACACAACGTCAGCGCGCGGCTGCGGCGCTTCAACGGCCTTCAGAGCACCCCGCTCTACCCGCCGAGCCGGTATGCCCCCCGGTTACGCGCCGGACCTTATGGCGACTACATCCTCGCTGTCGCCCGTCTCGATCGTGCCAAGCGACTCGACCTGTTGCTCGAAGCCGCGGCGCGTATGCGCACGCCAGCGCCCGTGATCCTTGCCGGAACCGGACCGGACCGTGAACGCCTGGAGCGTCTGGCTGCCGACCTGGGCCTCGGCGCGCGCGTGCGCTTGCCCGGTTTTGTTGGCGACGCCGAGCTGGTGGAGCTGTACGCCGGGGCGCGCGCGGTGTTCTACGCGCCGGTTGACGAAGACTACGGGTTCGCTACCGTCGAGGCTTTTGGCGCGGCGCGACCGGTGGTGACCACTACCGATGCCGGGGGTGTGCTGGAGTTTGTCGAGGACAGGGTAAATGGCCTGATCTGCCCGCCCGATCCGCTGGCGCTGGCCGAGGCCCTTGATTGCCTCGCAGCCGATGCTGCACTGGCCGAACGCCTGGGGCAGGCCGGGCGCCCGAAGGTGGCCGGCATCACCTGGGAGCGGGTGGTGACGGCACTGGTCGGGCAGTGAGGGGGGCGTGGAGGTGCGGAGGTGTGGGAGCATAAAGCCGGGTCTTTAAATACATCTCCACATCTCTACCTCCACCCTCACCTGCCCGGGCTACGATCCTGCCGACCCCTGCTGCCCCCGCTCTGCGCGATAGGCTCGCAACTCATCGAGGCGTTGCTCGCCCACCTTGCCGAGATAGGCCAGCCAGTCCTGCGCATAAGGCCGCAGCGTCTCCACCACCGTCCGCGCCACCGCATAGTTGCGGAACCACTTGCGATCCGCGGGCACGATGTACCAGGGCGCTTCGGTGGTGCTGCAACGCTCCAGGGCTTCGGTGTAGGCGGCCATGTAGTCGTCCCAGCGCTCGCGCTCGCGCCAGTCGCCCGCCGACAGCTTCCAGGCTTTCTCAACATCCTTTTCACGGGCCAGGAGGCGCTCTTCCTGTTCCTCCTTGCTGATGTGCAGGAAGAACTTGAGAATGATCGTGTTGCTGCTGGCCAGCACATGCTCGAAGTCGTTAATCATGCGGTAACGTGCCCGCCAGACCGGCTCGGGCGTCAGGCCATGCACGCGCACCACCAGCACATCCTCGTAGTGCGAGCGGTTGAAGATGCCGATCATACCCCGTCGCGGAGTGACGCGATGCACGCGCCAGAGGAAGTCGTGGGCCAGTTCTTCCTCGGTGGGCACCTTGAAGCTGTAGACATAACTGCCAAGGGGCGACACTTTGCTGAAGACCTTGCGCACCGTGCCATCTTTGCCGCTGGTGTCCATTCCCTGCATGATCACCAGCAGACTATGGGTGCCTGCTCCGTAGAGCAACTCCTGCAGATCGTCAATCTCAGTGGTAAGCGCATCAAACTCTGTCTCAGCGACCGCGCGCTCGAGGTTGCCGTTCGAACGCGGATCGATCGCTGCCAGGTCCACTGTGCTGCCTGGTTCCACGCGGTAGACGAGGGGTTCCACCAGGTGCTCCTCTCTGTGCTATCCGGGTTCGCTTGCTGTGTTTCTTCCGGGGAAACCCGGTTTCCCCGTGGTCATCTGAGAGATGCTCCTGGGCGGGTAACGCCCGCCCAGATCCGCCCGGCGGGCAGGGGCACGGGGAAACCCGGCTTCCCCGAAGTTCACCTCAGTCTCTTAAGCATAACATGTTCCATACTTAACCTCAGCTTCATCAAGGAGTGGCAAAATTAGGCGTTCACAGCGGAGCGTGTATCGGACAGGGCCAGGGGAGCGATGCGTGGCGTGCCTTGATATTGTGTTGCTAGTGCTCGACACCCAGCGTGCTGACCGCTTATCGTGCTACGGGCATCCCCAGGAGATCTCACCCTCTCTCGACAGCCTCGCGGCGCGGGCGACTCGCTTTACTCGCGCCTTCAGCGCCGCGCAGTGGACCATGCCCGCGCATGCGTCGCTTTTCACCGGTCTCTACCCTCACGACCACGGACTGGTGCAGACCCGCGCGGTGCTTCCCGAGGCGCTGCCAACGCTGGCTGAGCGACTCGTGGCGGGTGGCTACGCCACCGCAGCGTTCTGTAACAACCCCCTGGTCGGCGTGGTCAACAATGGTCTGCGGCGTGGTTTTCAGAGCTTCCTCAACTACGCCGGCCTGCTAACGTCTCGCCCCAGCCAGGCTGGCCCCCGCCGTGGTCCAATCGCGCGCTATCGGCAGTTCTTCAAGCGTTCCCTGACCGCGCTTCTTGGTCGGATCCAGGACTCCTTTGCCCGGTCGGACCTTCTGCTGGCTCTGTCTTTCACGCCGCTGATGGTGCCGCTGTGGCAGACAGCGTTGAGCTTCAAGGGCAACACCGGGCGCAGCCTGAGTGACGCGGCGCGTCTGCTCATCGAACGCCGCGGGCTGGCGCGAGACCAGCCGGTGTTCGTCTTCATCAACCTGATGGGCACCCACGCGCCGTACCATCCCCGGCCCGAACATCTGGCGCGCTTCGGTCCGCACATTCAGCACGATCCGGCGGCGCGGCGCTACCTGCGCCGCTTCAACACCGACATCTACGGCTGGCTCGCCCCCCTTGCCGTGCCGCTCGGCCCTGGCGACAAGGCCACCCTCGATGGGGTCTATAATGCCGAGGTGGCCGGTCAGGACGAGCAGGTGGGGCACTTCCTCGAGCGGCTGCGCACCGCCGGGCGCCTGGACCGCACCCTGCTGATTGTTTGCGCCGACCATGGCGATCACCTCGGAGAAAAGCAACTGGTCGGTCATTCCTTCGGCGCTTACAACGAAGTTGCGCGGGTGCCGTTGATCGTCTACCATCCCCACGGCGACCTGCCCGCCGGTGCGGTGCGTGAGGAACCGGTGTCGCTGCGACGTGTCTTTCACACGGTACTCGAGGCCGCCGGCATGGCAAGCGCTGAGGAGCAAAAGCTAAGCCTGGCCGCAACCGGCGATCCCGACGCGGGCGTGGTGCTGGTGGAGGCCCAGCCGCCCTCAAACGTGGTAGCTCTGGTGCGCCGCCACCATCCCGACCTGCTGCGCCGGTATGGCTACGATGAACCGTGCCTGGCGTTGATCAGCGGTGACGAAAAGCTGATCCGCTTCGGCGACCGCCACCGGGCGCTCTTCAATCACCGGTACGATCTGGAGGAAGGCACCGATCTCTACGCCATTCTCCCCGAACGGGCCAATACGCTGGAAGAGATGCTGGACGCCGTTATCCAGCGGCGCGAGCAGCCGGCACCGGTAGCCGAGCGCCCGCCCGCGGATGATCCGCTGGTGCGTAAACGCCTGCGCGACCTGGGCTACCTTGAATGAGTGGTGAGACGGCGCCGTGTTGTTGCACCATTACTTGTTCTTGGGAGGGCGCAGCCCTCTCGCACGCGGGCTATGTTCAGGTTAGGACGCTCCCATGTACCCACCGGTTGATCCCATCCTGATCCAGATCGGCCCCCTGGCGATACGCTGGTACGGTGTTCTGATGATCGCCGGCATCTTCGCCGCCACGGCTGTAGCGGCACGCTACGTGGCCTGGAAGGGCGAGAACCCGGATAATGTCTGGGACATGCTCCTCTGGGTGCTGATCCCCGGTCTGATCGGAGCGCGCCTGTACTACGTGTTTATCCAGTCTCCCCGCGGGCCTGCCGGCCTCGACCGTTACCTTGCCGATCCCTGGTCCATCGTGCGGGTCTGGGAGGGCGGGTTGCACATTTTCGGCGCCTTTCTCTTCGGCTCGGCGGCGCTGCTGATCTACGCGCGCGTGCGCCGGCTGAACCTGCCGATCTACCTCGACGGCGCTGGCCTGGGCCTGCCCCTCGGGCAGGCCATTGCCCGGAATGCCAATTTTGTCAACCAGGAGTTGTATGGCCCACCCACAACTCTGCCGTGGGGCCTGCGCATCGATCCGCAACACCGGATCTCACCCTACAACGACCTGGCCGCCTACCCTGAGAGTGTGCGCTTCCATCCGCTCTTTCTCTACGAGGTGCTATGGAACCTGGCCGGCTTCGTCCTGCTGCTGTGGATCGCTCGCCGCTTCGCCGAGCGCCTCAAGCCTGGCGATCTGGCCCTGCTCTATCTGATGTGGTATCCCCTGGGGCGCTTTTTCATCGAGTTCCTGCGTACCGACTCCTGGTTTTTCCCCGGCACGCCCTTCAATGTGGTGCATGTGCTCTCGGCGCTGGCCATGGTGCTGGCCGGCGCGTTCCTGATCTATCGCCATCGCACCGGTCGCTCCCAGGAGACGCCCGGCCGCGCTGGCGTGCCGTAGTCGCTCGCTCCGGTTGTGAAGATGCCGCAAGCTCACCCCTGCCTCGAGGCTTGCCGCTCAGCTACGATCCGCAATCCACAATCGAAACTGGCATCTGCCTATGCCTGTGCCCCGTCTGCTGATCATCGGTCTGGACTGTGCCGAGCCCGCGCTGGTGGAACGCTGGCGCGCCGAGTTGCCGCACCTCAATGCCCTGATGGAACGAGGTGTGTCAGGACGCCTGGAGAGCTGCGTGCCGGCGATTACCGTGCCGGCCTGGAGTTGCATGCTCAGCGGGCGCGACCCGGGGGAGCTGGGGATCTACGGCTTCCGCGGTCGCGCCGATCGCAGCTACGCGGCCATGGTCGTGGCCGATGGGCGCGCCGTGCGCCTGCCCCGCCTGTGGGATTACCTGGGCGCAGCCGGCTGGCGTGTTGCCGTCATCGGCGTTCCCGGCACCTATCCGCCTCCCGGTGTGAACGGTGTCGCCGTCAGTTGCTTTCTCGCCCCTTCAATTGCCGATGGCTACACCCACCCGCCCGATCTGGCCCAACGCATTGCTGCCTGGCTCGAACGCCCCTACCTGCTCGATGTGCCCGATTTTCGATCAGAGGACAAATCTCGCATCCTCGCCGACATCTACACCCTCTGCGACCAGCGCTTTGCCCTGGCCCACCGGCTGCTGGCCGAAGAACGCCCCGATTTCCTGATGCTGGTGGACATGGGCGCCGACCGTGTGCATCACGCCTTCTGGAAGCATATGGACCCTGTCCATCCCGATTATGTGCCCGACTCGCCGTTTCATCACGCCATCTTTGACTTCTATCGGCACGTAGACCGGCGGATCGGCGTGCTCCTCGCCGCCTGCGACCCCGATACCGCCGTGCTGGTGGTCTCCGACCATGGCGCGCGCCCGTTGATGGGCGGCTTTCGCCTCAACCAGTGGCTGCTCGAACATGACTACCTGGCGCTGCGCGAGCGGCCTGCCGCACCCGTCGCCTTCGACCCCGCCATGGTAGACTGGGCGCGCACGCGCGCCTGGGGCGCCGGTGGCTACTACGGGCGGATTTTTCTCAACGTGCGTGGGCGCGAGCCTCAGGGACGCATCGCCCCGTCCGACTACGACGCCGAACGCGCCGCCCTGGCCGCGGCGCTTACCAATCTGCCCGGTCCTGACGGCGCGTCGCTCGGCAACCGGGTCTTCACCCCGCAGCAACTGTACCGCAAGGTGCGCGGGGTAGCGCCAGACCTGTTACTCTACGTCGGCGATCTGGCCTGGCGCGCCATTGGTACGGTCGGTGGGGCAGGGCTATTCACCCGTGAGAACGACACCGGCCCCGATGATGCCAACCACGCCCAGCACGGGCTGTTCATTTTCTACGACCCCGCCCGCCCCGGCGCCGGTCGCCGGTTAGAAGGAGCGACCATCTACGATGTGCTGCCGACACTGCTGGCGCGCTACGGGATTGCTGCTCCGAACGATCTACGTGGGAGTGTGCTGGCATGGTAAAGGGTCCGGGTTCCCCGTGCGCCCCGGCCCTGCCCGGCCCTCCCGGGACCAACCTGTGTTCGTTCCAGTTGTGTGCGGCGCCGCCGCACAGACGGCCTGGATGCACCAGTGTAGCAGAACTGGTATGACCCACAGCCGCAAGGAGTCACTATGCCCCTCATTCCTCCCTACGGTGGAACGCTCAAGAACCTGGTCGTGACGGGCGCCGAGCGCCTGCGTTTGCTGGAACGGGCGCGTCGCCAGCCGGTGGTGCAACTCTCTGCCCGCATCCTCTGCGACCTGGAGTTGCTCGCCACGGGAGCCTTCTCCCCCCTGGATCAATTCATGGGCGCCGCCGACTACCGGCGCGTACTGGCCGAGATGCGCCTTGCCGATGGGACACTCTTTCCCATTCCGGTCGTGCTGCGTACCCCGGCCACGCCCCTGATCCATCCCGGCGACGAAATAACCCTCGCTGACCAGCGCAACAACCCGGTGGCACTGATGCGCGTGGAGGAAATCTACACCTGGGACCCCGTCGAAGAGGCCCTCGCCGTCCTCGGCACGACCGATCCGCGTCATCCCCTGGTGGCTGAAATGCGCGGTTGGGGCGAGCGCTGCCTGGCCGGCCCGATCACCGTGCTCGACCTCCCGCGCGCCCTCGATTTCGCCAGTCTACGCCTGACCCCCGCCCAGACCCGCGAGCGACTTGCGGCCCTGGGCTACAGCCACGTCGTCGCCTTTCAGACGCGCAATCCCTTGCACCGTGTCCACGAGGAGTTGACCAGGCGCGCCGCCGATGCCGTGGGCGGGGCCCTGCTGATCCACCCCGCTGTCGGAATGACCCGCCCTGGCGACGTGGATCACTACAGCCGCGTGCGCGGTTACCAGGCCGTCGTCGAACGCTACTACGACCCCCGGCGCACCTTGCTCAGCCTCATCCCGCTGGCCATGCGCATGGCAGGCCCGCGTGAGGCCCTCTGGCACGCGATTATCCGGCGCAACTACGGCGCTTCGCACTTTATCGTTGGGCGCGATCACGCCGGGCCGGGTCACGACAGTCGGGGCCGCCCTTTCTACGGCCCGCTGGAGGCCCAGGAACTGGTGGCCCGTTATGCCGACGAGATTGGCGTACAGATGGTGCCGTTTGAGGAACTGGTCTATCTGCCCGACGAGGATCGCTATGTTGAACGCAGTGCAGCGCCGCCCGGCGCGCGGATCCTGAG
>JBDNDG010000186.1:0-8498 GCA_046719255.1 Chloroflexaceae bacterium | reverse complement strand
GGCGGCTGGCGATCGTCGTCAGCCTCTTCGAAAAGCGGGCCGAGGGTCTTTACCATAACACCGCCGCGGTGCTCGATGCCGATGGCAGCTACCTCGGTAAGTACCGCAAGATGCACATTCCGGATGATCCGCTCTACTACGAGAAGTTCTACTTCACGCCCGGCGACCTGGGCTTCAAGGTCTTTCCGACCCGCTTTGCGCGCCTGGGGGTGCTGATCTGCTGGGACCAGTGGTACCCCGAGGGTGCCCGGCTCACTGCGCTGCGCGGTGCCGACATCCTCCTCTATCCCACCGCGATTGGCTGGCACCCTGCCGAGAAGGCCGAGCACGGAGCGGCCCAGCACGAGAGTTGGGAACTCATCCAACGCTCCCACGCCGTCGCCAATGGGTGCTACGTGGTGAGTGTGAACCGCGTGGGCCACGAGGGCGACCCCGCTGGCGGGATCGAGTTCTGGGGGCAGAGCTTTGTCAGCGACCCCCGCGGCACGGTGCTGGTTCGCGCTCCAGCGGACGAGCCGGCGGTGCTCGTGCAGTCGCTCGATCTGGGGATGCTCGATACGCAGCGGACCCACTGGCCCTTCCTGCGTGACCGCCGTATTGATGCCTACGGGGACCTGACCCGGCGTTTTATTGACGAATGAAAACACCACATCAGCTTGGCTATCGCATGCCCCCCGAGTGGGCGCCGCACCAGGCCACCTGGCTATCCTGGCCGCACAAGGAGGCAAGCTGGCCGGGCAGGCTCGGCGATGTGTTGCCGATCTACGCGCAGGCGGTGGCCGCCCTCAGCCGCTCGGAGACGGTGCATATCAATGTGAATGATGCAGCGATGGAAGCGGCTGCGCGGACCCTGCTCACCGCGGCGGGCGCTACGGATGACATCCATTTTCATCGCTTTCCGACCAATGATGCCTGGTGCCGCGACCACGGCGCGATCTTTCTGGTGCGCGAGGAAGAGCCTCGCCTGGCGGCGGTGGATTGGGATTTTAACGCCTGGGGCAACAAGTACCCACCCTACGATCTCGACGATGAGATCCCACGGCAGATGGCTGCCTACCTGGATGCGATCTGCTTCCCCGGAGGCATGGTCCTCGAAGGCGGGTCAATTGATGTGGATGGAACCGGTCTCTTGTTGACCACCGAGCAGTGTCTGCTCAACCCGAACCGCAATCCGCACCTCAGCCGGCGTGAGATCGAAACGCGCCTGTGCGAGAACCTGGGCGTGGCGAAGATCCTCTGGCTTGGCGAGGGCATCGTTGGCGATGACACGGACGGGCACATTGACGATATTGCGCGCTTCGTTGCCCCCGGCACGGTGCTGGCCGCTGTCGAAGAGGACCCGGCGGACGAGAACTACCACCCGCTCCAGGAGAATCTGCGGCGCCTGCGAACGATGACCGACCTTCGGGGGCGCCCGCTGACGGTGCTGACCATCCCGATGCCACCGCCGCTGGTCTACGAGGGTCAGCGGCTGCCGGCCTCGCACGTCAATTTCTACATTGCCAACCGGGTAGTGCTGCTGCCCACCTTTGGCGGCGCCAGTGACGCGCGCGCTGCCGAGGTGCTGCAACGCTGCTTCCCCGACCGGGAGATTGTGGGCCTGGATTGCACCGCTGTGGTCTGGGGCCTGGGCGCCTGGCATTGCCTGACCCAGCAGGTGCCGGCGGTCGAATAACCGGAGGGCGCCGGTAGTGGCGCCTGCTGCGCCGCCACCGGGTGTTCCTGGCGTTACCAGGGTGGTCGCAGGTTGCCGGGCCGTTCCCTCTGGCAGGCCCGGCTGGTGGAACAGCCGCGCTCCCGTACCTCCCCATACGCATCTGCGGAACCCTGTATCGGGGTATAACAGCATGCTTGCCTGGTTCACCAGTCTGCCCTCCATCCTGCAGGCCCTGGTGGGGGGATGCTTTACCTGGGGCGTAACGGCACTTGGCGCGGCGACGGTCTTTCTGCGGCGCGATCCGCCCGCGGCGTTTCTCGATGCCATGCTCGGCTTCGCCGCCGGGGTGATGCTGGCGGCCAGTTTCTGGTCGCTCTTGCAGCCGGCAATCGAACTGGCGGCGGCCCAGGGCGTGCCGCCATGGCTGCCCGCCACCGCGGGCATTCTCGGAGGAACGGCCTTTCTCCGCATCGCAGACCGGCTCCTGCCGCATTTGCACCCGGGCCTGCCTCTCAGCGCTGCCGAGGGCTTGCCCACCGTCTGGCGACAGTCAACCCTGCTGGTGCTGGCGATTACCCTGCACAACATTCCTGAGGGCCTGGCCGTGGGTGTGGCCTTCGGCGCGGCTGCGGCCACCGAGAGCACGGCTCTCTTCAGCGCGGCGATCGCGCTTACCATCGGCATCGGGTTGCAGAACTTTCCTGAGGGGGTAGCAGTGGCCCTGCCCCTGCGGCGTGCCGGGGTTTCGCCCGGGCGCAGTTTCAAAGCCGGGCAACTCTCGGCTGCGGTCGAGCCTGTGGCCGCGGTGCTGGGCGCCTGGGCGGTACAGGTGGTGGCCCCGCTCCTGCCCTACGCCCTGGCCTTTGCCGCTGGCGCGATGATCTATGTCGTGGTCGAAGAGCTGATCCCCGAGTCCCAGCGCGGCGGGCGCACCGATATGGTGACCGTGGCCACTATCGTTGGCTTCGCCGTGATGATGGTGCTCGATGTGGCCCTGGGATGAGCCGTGTGGGGGTGGACGAGGGGCCGGGCAACGAAGCGCTCGCAGGCGTGTGGCATCTTCACCACCCTCTGGTATCATAGTACCCACAGGGAAACCGGGTTTCGCAAAGCCCCTGCCCGGTGGAGCGGCAAGCGCCCCCAGCGCTGGCTGAGGAGCGGGGCAAGCGCATCTCCTCACCCTGATTTGAGCTGAATGGTTATACGCTGCGCTCGGGGCATCACCACGGTGGGTTAGAGGGTGCTTCAGGGAGGACAAACCCTTCCCGTGACCCTTCCTGCCGTAGCGTTTCAAGGGGAGGTGGCCGCGGTGAAGAAGCTGATCAACGCTCCCGAGAACGTCGTCCGGGAGGCGCTGGCGGGCATGGCCGCCGCGCATGCCGATCTGGTGCGGGTGCACGTTGACCCGGACTACATTGTGCGCGCCGATGCACCGGTACGGGGCAAGGTAGGGGTCATCTCCGGCGGCGGCTCGGGCCACGAGCCGATGCACGGCGGTTTTGTCGGCAAGGGCATGCTCGATGCAGCCTGCCCCGGGGCTATCTTTACCTCGCCAGTGCCCGATCAGATGCTGGCTGCGGCCCGGGCCGTCCACGGCGACGCGGGCATTCTGTTTATCGTGAAGAACTATACCGGCGATGTGATGAATTTTGAGCTGGCTGCGGAACTGGCGGCTGCCGAGGGCATTCCGGTGGCGTCGGTAGTGACCAATGACGATGTGGCGGTGCGCGATAGCCTCTACACGGCAGGCCGGCGCGGGGTGGGGGTGACGGTGCTGGTCGAAAAGATTGTTGGCGCTGCCGCCGAAGCCGGCGCCGATCTGGCGACCTGCCGGCGCATTGCCGAGAAGGTCAATGCCCGCGGGCGCTCGATGGGTATGGCCCTCACCAGTTGCACCGTGCCCCACGTGGGCCGGCCCACCTTCGATTTGCCCGATGACCAGATGGAGATTGGTATCGGTATTCACGGCGAACCGGGTCGTCGCCGCCAGCCGCTCGCCACTGCCGCAACCATCGCCGAATTGCTGGCGCTGCCCATTCTCGAGGATCTGCCGTTCCAACGTGGCGACCAGGTACTTGCCTTCGTTAACGGTATGGGCGGTACGCCGCTGATCGAGTTGTATGTGATGTACCACGAACTGAGCCGCATCCTTGCCGGCCAGGGCATCACGATTCGCCGCAGTCTGGTGGGCAACTACATTACCTCGCTGGAAATGGCCGGGTGCTCGTTTACCCTGCTCAACCTGGATGATGAGTTGATCAGGCTGTGGGACGCGCCGGTGTTGACGCCCGCGCTCCGCTGGGGCCTGTAGCCCACCACGAGCCGTGATGGTTGCCGGGATGAGGAGCAGTGGAGCTTTCACGAGGAAAGGCCCGGCGCCCGCCGACCGTTGCCTCCCGCACTCGCTCGCCCCTGAAGTTTCTGGTTCCACATAGGAGTGGTTACCGTGCAGATCGAGTCCGATTGTGTGCTCAGATTTATTGAAGTGGTTGCCGCCCGCATTAAGGATCAGCGTGACTATCTGACCGAACTGGACGCAGCGATCGGTGATGGTGATCACGGTGTCAATCTCGACCGTGGGTTTAGCGCGGTGTTGAGCAAGCTCCCGGCCCTGACCGGTCGTGACATCGGTTCAATCCTCCGAACCGTCGGCACGACCCTGGTCTCGACCGTAGGCGGTGCCAGCGGTCCGCTCTACGGCACGGCTTTCATCCGTGCCAGCGCCGTCACCGCCGACCGGTTCCAGCTCAACCCGCACGAACTCACGGCTGCCCTGGAGGCAGCGCTGGAAGGGGTTCTGGCACGGGGCAAGGCGACGCGGGGCGAGAAGACCATGGTTGACGCCATCGCCCCCTTCGTGGAGACGATGAAAGCCAGCCTGGCAGTGGAGGAGGACCCGCTCGTGGCGCTGCGAAAGGCCGTGGCGGCCTGCGAGGAGGGGATGCGCGCCACCATTCCAATGCTGGCGACGAAGGGCCGCGCTTCGTATCTGGGCGAACGCTCGATCGGCCACCAGGACCCCGGGGCGACCTCGGCTTACCTGATGGCGCGCGCCTTGCTCGATGTCAGCGAAGGGCAGGCGGCGGGGAGCTAGCGCGCCAGGGCGGAGAGGGTTGGGGAGGGTCTATGTCCAGGTATGTCGCTGCGATTGACCAGGGAACCACAAGCACGCGCTGCATGATCTTCGACCGCAGCGGGCAGGTGATCGCGTTTGACCAGCGCGAGCATCAGCAGATCTACCCGCAACCGGGGTGGGTCGAGCACGACCCGGACGAAATCTGGCAGCGCGCCCGCGCAGTGGTCCGCGCCGCGCTGCAGCGCAGCGGGTTGACCGCCCGCGACCTCGTTGCCGTCGGTGTGACCAACCAGCGCGAAACGACGGTGGTCTGGAACCGCCACACCGGTCAGGCCGTCTGCAATGCCCTGGTGTGGCAGGACACTCGCACCGGGCCGCTGGTCGAAGAACTGGCCCGCGTCGGCGGTCAGGACCGCTTCCGCGCCAGGACCGGCCTGCCCCTGGCGACCTACTTTTCCGGCCCCAAGATCGCCTGGATCCTCGATCACGTCGCCGGTGCGCGCACCGCTGCCGAGGCCGGCGACCTGATCTTCGGCACGATTGACACCTTTCTAACCTGGTGGCTCACCGGCGGTCCCCGCGGCGGCGTCCACGTCACCGATGTAACCAACGCCTCCCGAACCATGCTTATGGACCTGGCAACCCTGGACTGGGACGAGGAGATCCTGGGCCTGCTGGGCATCCCCCGCGCCATGCTGCCGCAGATTATGCCCAGCAGCACGATCTACGGCTACGCCACCGATCCGCTGGAGGGCGTGCCCGTGGCCGGGCTGCTCGGCGATCAGCAGGCGGCCATGGTCGGTCAGACGTGTTACACCCCGGGCGAGGCCAAAAACACCTACGGCACCGGCTCGTTCCTGTTGCTCAACACCGGCACGACGCCGGTCGCCTCCCGGCACGGACTGCTCACAACGGTCTGCTACCAGTTTGGCGACGCGCCGGCGGTGTACGCCCTGGAAGGCTCGATTGCCATCACTGGCGCGCTGGTGCAGTGGCTCCGCGACAATCTGGGCCTGATCGCCTCCGCTGCTGAAGTAGAGGCGCTGGCGAGCCTGGTGGAGGACACCGGCGGCATCTACTTCGTGCCGGCCTTCTCAGGGCTGTTCGCTCCCTACTGGCGCTCCGATGCGCGGGGGGCGATTGTTGGCCTGACCCGCTACGTGAACAAGAGCCATCTAGCCCGCGCCGCGCTCGAAGCCACCGCCTACCAGGTGCGCGACGTGGTAGATGCGATGGAGCAGGACTCGGGGGTGCGCCTGTCGGCCCTGAAGGTTGATGGCGGCATGGTGGCAAACAACCTGCTGATGCAGTTCCAGTCCGACATTCTGAACGTGCCGGTCGTACGCCCGACCGTCAGCGAAACTACCGCGCTCGGCGCGGCCTACGCCGCCGGGTTGGCAGTGGGCCTCTGGCAGCATCTCGACGAGTTGCGCGCCAACTGGAGCGTGGATCGCACCTGGCATCCGCAGATGGACGCCACGCGGCGCGAGCGCCTGTACCAGGGCTGGAAGCAGGCCGTCCTGCGGACCTTCTGAACATGAGGGGAAACCGGGTTTCCCTGTGCCCCTGCCGGTGGGGAGGGTTCGGGCCGGCACCGCTCGCCCGGGGGCCAACCGGGGACGCCAGGCGCCCGCAACCGCAGTTGGGGGTTGGGGAAACCGGGTTTCCCCACGCCCCTGCTGGCGGGGAGGGTAAAGAAACTCTATGCAGACCATCGAAACCGATGTCCTGGTGATTGGCGGCGGAGCCACCGGTCTGGGCTGCGCCCTGGATCTGGCCCTGCGCGGCATCCGCGCGATGCTGGTCGAGAAGGGCGACCTGACCCACGGCACAACGGGGCGCTACCATGGCCTGCTGCACTCCGGCGGTCGCTACGTTACCAGGGACCCCCAATCGGCCAGCGAGTGCGCCCGCGAGAACGCTATTCTGCGCCGGATCATGCCCCACTGTATCGAGGATACCTCGGGCTTCTTTGTGACCACGCCCTGGGATGACCCCGGCTACGGGGACGTGTTCGTGGCTAACTGCCATCGCACTGGCGTGCCGGTGACGGAGATCACCCTGGCCGAAATGCTGCGCCGCGAGCCGCTCCTCAACCCGCGCATCTCGCGGGTCTTTGAAGTGCCCGATGGCGCCGCCGACTCGTTCCTGGCCGCCCGCTCGGTGGCCCTCGCCGCCCGCAGCGCCGGCGCGGAGATCCTCACCTATCATCATGTGGTGGACCTGATCCGCGCAGGTGACCGGGTGACAGGGGCCGTGGTTGAGGATCTGCGCGATGGAACGCTCAAGCGCATCGGTTGCGCCTGTGTGCTGAACGCCACGGGCGCCTGGGCGGGTAAGATTGCGCGTATGGCTGGCCTGTCGGTGACAGTTGTGCCCGGTAAGGGCACCATGGTGGCGATGAACCACCGCATGGTCAACACCGTCATCAACCGCTGTAAGCTGCCCGATGACGGCGATATTCTGGTACCCATCCACACCGTAGCGGTGATCGGCACCACCGATGTGCTCGTGCCCGACCCCGATGTGTACCACATCGAGCCTGAAGAGGTGCAACTGATGCTCGATGAGGGCGAGAAGCTGGTGCCGCGGTTCAAAGAGTATCGCGCCCTGCGGGCCTGGGCCGGCGTGCGCCCGCTGTACAGGGAAAGCGAGGCGGTACACGACCGCGATATCCCCCGTACCTTCAAGCTGCTCGATCATGAAACCCGCGATGGAGTTGCGGGTATGGTGTCGATTGTCGGCGGCAAGTGGACGACCTATCGCCTCATGGCCGAGGAGGTGGTCAATCTGATCGCGTGCCGTCTCGGCAATACCCGCCCCTGTCGCACGGCCACAGAGGTGCTGCCGATCCCGCCATTCGAGCATCAGGCCACTCCTGCCGCAGCCGGGGGGACCAGGCACTACTGGCTGGGCAAGTCCCTGGCCGCGGTGGAGGCGGAGCATGCCTACGGCGATCTGATCTGCGAGTGCGAACTGGTAACCCGCGGGCGGGTGCAGGCGGCGATTGACAGCGGTGCGAAGAACCTGGACGATATTCGTCGCGATGTGCGGCTGGGTATGGGGCCTTGCCAGGGAGGCTGGTGCATCTATCGCGCCGCGGCCCTGCTCTACGAGCGGCGCCAGGCCGAAGGTCTCAGCCCTGCCCACGCCAACGACGCTGTGCTGCACATGCTCCAGGCGCGCTGGAAGGGGCTGGTTCCTGTGCTCTGGGGCGATCAGTTGCGCCAGGCGCGCCTCGATGAGCTGATCTACCTGGGTGTGCTTGGAGCGCAGTACCTCGAGCCGATCGCCGAAGTCGGCGGCGGCCTGGTGACCGAACATCCCGCGGTGGCGACCGAATAATTTCAGCCGTTTATACGGCTGCGCCGCACAACGCCAGAATGAATATGGTTTGTTCCTGGGAGGGCGCAGTCCTCCCGCAAACAACCCGCCAGCGAGGAGGGTTTGGGAGGACTGCGCCCTCCCACTCCCCCGCGCACGGCCTGTTTTCGCCTGCATGGTCTCTGTATGCGTTACGATACCATCGTGATTGGCGCCGGCCTGGCCGGCTTGATGGCCGCCATCGGGCGCGCCGAGCAGGGCGAGCGCGTGCTGGTGCTGGCAAAGGGTCACGGCGCGACCCACTGGGCGTCGGGTCAGGTCGATCTTCTGGCCGGCGACGCCAACCCGCTGGCGGCGGTGGGGCGCCTGGTAGCTGGCCGTCCGGAGCATCCCTACGCGCGCGTCGGTCTCCCGGCGCTGGAAGAAGGCCTTGCGCGTTTG
>JBDNDG010000185.1:0-8525 GCA_046719255.1 Chloroflexaceae bacterium | reverse complement strand
GGTCCTCACCCTCCGGCCCCCCGCTCTCTGACCGGGAGCGGGAGGGATGTTGTGGGCGTTGCGATGCACCGGCTCCGCTGGCGCACCGCAATCCCAGATCCTGCCCCCCTCCCCTGGCAGGGGAGAGGGTCGCGGGGTGGGGTATGCGGGGCATGGGGGGTACCCCAAAAACCCTACACCAGAGAAGAGGGGGGCCGGGGGGGTGAGGAGGAGAGGCCGTGGCCCAAAAAACTCTACCCGTGACAGGGGCCGGGGGGGTGAGGAGGAGAAGCCGTGGCCCCAAAACATCTACCCGTGAAAATCGCTGGAGGAGGAGCCGGAGACCCTCTGCCCCGGCGGGTTGGGGGAGGGGCGAAGAGCCTGGCGGCGCGTCCGGGACGGCATGTGTCGTGCTGAGCGCAGTCGAAGGGCAAGCCTCGGCCGGGACCCTGCGCTGCGCTCAGGGTGACGCGGAACCTGCCAGACGCGCTACTTATCCTGCCTCCAGATCCACGGCTGCTAGCTCCAGCCACTGGCGCTCTGGTACGTCGAGGAGGCCCCAGCGCACCCGACCCTGAGGCGTGACAACCAGGTACTGGTTGTCAACCCAACTCACGAAGCAAAGCGGCCCGCGCGGCGAGGGCGCCTCATCGAGCACCACCCGTCCATCAACGAGGAAGCGGCTCGCGCGGTGCCCCCATTCGATAACGTACTCGTGCCAGTGGTCCATCGGAGCATGCACCAGGGTCTCGGCCACGCCCACGGCGCGCTGGATAAGGGGGTAGAGGCCCCGGTAGAGGGCCGGCGCGTGGAGCAGGGGCACGACCAGGGGGGCGAGGGGCAGGAGCGCCAGGGCCTGCGGTCGCCCTGCGTCGATCACCGCGGCTTTCCAGCCGTGCCCCGGCACGCCCTGGGCGAGGGGCAGATCGGCAGGTGGAGAGGCGTAGAAAAACCAGATCGCCCGGGGCAGACGCAGCGGCGTGGCGATGGGGTAATTCCAGAAGCCGAACCCCGCCGTGCCGCGGATGCCCCCGGCGGGGTGCGAGAAGCGCGCCCGCACGCGCAGGCGCAGCGGTGGGCGGCGGATGAAGCGAGGCCGCCGCCGGGGCTGGTAATCGTCAATCTGCGCGTCGGCGTAGGCCAGGGCGCGCGCCCTGGCCCCCGCGACTTCCAGGCGCAGCACGCCCTCGTTCCACTCACAGCGCCCCTGCCGGATCATCAGGTGGCGCCAGGGCGGCGCGCCTGTTGCCATACGCTCAATGTCAGCTACCACGTCACGCTCATCATCGAACAGTTCAGGCCCGAACCAATGCCCAGCAGACCGACATGGTCGCCGGGTTGGAGGCGACCGGCCTCGGCGGCCTGGGCCAGGCTGATTGGCAGGGCTGCCGGCCCGATGTTGCCCAGCACGGGGAAGTTCAGGTAGAGCTTGGCGGGGGTGATGTCGATCGCCTCGGCCACGGCGGCCATGTGCCGCGCCCCCACCTGGTGGGGAGCATAGAGCGCGATCTGGTCGTCGCTCCAGTTCGGCAGGCGCTCCTGGGCCAGTTGCCAGGTCTCGACGGCCAGCTTGACCCCGGCGACCAGCAGGGCGCTGGCGTCGGTCTTCATATAATCGGGCATGCCCACGCACAGGTCATTGTACTCCGTCGCGGCCAGTGAAACCACGCCATTGAGCTTGTGTCCGTGCCGGGACACCCGCATATGGGCCAGCACCATCGCCGCGGCGCCTGAACCCAGGGTGAGCGTGGCGAAGTTATCGCGGAACTCCTGCAGGGTGGTTTCAGGGCGCTGAAGCCGGCGGATGGTGCTCATCACCGCGTCCTGCGAGCCTTCACCGTTGACGATCAGGGCGTAGTCAATCTCGCCCGACTCGATCATCAGGGCCGCGATGTACATCCCGTTCAGGAAGCCCAGGCAGGCATTGCGCACGTCGTAGTTGATCGCCCTGGGCGTGAGGCCGAGGTTCCGGTGAACGAAACAGGCCGTCGAGGGTTCGAGGTAATCCTGGCACACCGAGGTGTTGATCACGATCCCGATCTGCGCCGGGTCAATCTCGGCAGCCGCAAGCGCCTTGCGCGCCGCCAGCGTTGCCACGGCGCTGGGCAACGTTCCCTCGTCCCAGAAACGCCGCTCGCGGATCCCCGAGAGTTGTTCCAGTCTCCCCCGGGGGATGCCGAGACGCTCCATCGTCTCGCTAATCTGATCCTCCAACCAGTCCGAGCTAATGCGATGCGGCGCCAGTTCGTATCCCAGGGCTTCGATCGCGACGTTCTGAAAGAGCACGCCAGACCTCCCTATACAGCACGGTTCCAGACAGCAAACAGGGTTCACGTCCTCCCGGTACGTGGCTGGGTGGTGTGACAACGCCAGGCTGTGCACGTGGGGATACCTCTAGCCGGGGGTACATGCGTTGGTGGAAGAACCCTTGCTATTACTGTACCACAATGTCACTCACCTGTTGGCATGTCGCGCTCCGCGCCGAAGGGCTTATGTGACCAGATGGGGAAACCGGGTTGCCCCGGGCCCCTTTCCTCAGGGAGGGGCCCGGGGGTTGCAGCCCTGCAACGGGTATCACGAGACCGTCGCGTTCACGACATGCGCGGATCATAGCGCCCGCGCTCGCACGGCTGCCGGGTTGGTGCGCCTCCCTGGAAGAGTCAGGCATGCCTTGAGCATGCGTTTCTTCGTTTCCCATGCGTTGGCCCATGTCCCTCCGCATCAGGAACCCCATCCCAGAGCAGGTGAAACCCTTTGAAGAGCTACGCCCTCCCAGTGGAAGCACACTTTCCCATCCGGGCGTCGTGTCGGCCCGGGTGGCGCCGGGGCGCCGGGCCTCACGGCGGCGCGGGTGTGGTAGAATAGCCCGCGGTTACTCACCGCTCGGGCCACTGCTCCACGCAATGCAGTCTGCCGACCCCCACTGGTGCGGCGCCTGGCCCGTCTATTACCCGGGAGCACCGTGGACTTCTTCGCGACGATCTTCCGCCTGGCCCTCGGCGGGCTCCTGCTCGATGCCCGTGTCTACCGCGCCCAGCGCGAGTCGCCAACCGGTGTACAGCGAGCGCTACTCGTTGTCGTCCTGGTGGGGTTCCTCGTCGGCCTCGCCGCCTGGATCGGCGACATTGGCGAGTTCCTCACCCAGCC
This sequence comes from Chloroflexaceae bacterium, assembly GCA_046719255.1. GTDB lineage: Bacteria > Chloroflexota > Chloroflexia > Chloroflexales > Chloroflexaceae > JACAEO01. The sequence goes on along the minus strand of JBDNDG010000185.1, from coordinate 5,399 downwards.
CGACCCCCAGGCTGTGCGCGATACGCTCTACACCGGGCTGACCGCCATGCCCTGGTACGCGCAGGTTGCGCGTACCAATCCCGAGTTTGTCGCCGCCTTCGAGCAACTCTTCGCCGACCCGTCCACCTTTACGCTGACGGCCAACCCCCTGGTCGGGGCGCTGGGGATCGTGCTGACACCGCTGGTCGGGCTTATCGGCTGGTTCGTCGGCGGTTCGATCGCCCATATTGCGGCGAAGGCCTTTGGCGGCGCGGCGCGTTATCCGCAGACCCTGGCCTGTACCGGCCTGGCTGCGGGCGTCAATCTGCTGGGGCTGGTGCAGATCGTGCCCTACGCCGAAGTGTTTCCGGGGAGTCTGTGGCTCTCCACCACCTTGCTGGGCTTGCTGGCGACCTACGTTGCCGTGCGCGAGGCGCACGGGCTGGCGCCATGGCGCGCGTTCTGGGCGGTGTTGATCGGCCCATTGCTGCTGCTGGCGCTCCTGGCTGCCCTGTACTGCTGTGCTGTATTCGTCTTTGCGGGGGCCGTGGGAACTCTCGCTGGAGGGGCCGGGCAATGATCGAGCTGTTTAACGGGGCGTTAACCCTCAACCAGCGGTTGATGCTGGGGCTGCGCGAGTCGCCCGAGGTGGTGCGGCGCGGGCTGACCCTGGTGCTCTTCGTTGGCCTGCTGGTCGGCGCGGTCAGTGGAGCCAGCACGCTGCTCGACACGGCCACGCCCGAACGCACCGTCGCCACGGTGCGCGAATTCGTTGAAGCGCAGAAGCGGCAGATTGCCCTTGGCCCCAACGCCGAGCAACTGCAACCGTTGTTGCGGTTCGTCAACGAAAACGAAGAGGCTTTCTACACCCTGCTCCAGGATCTGCTTGAACTGCCGACACCCCTGCCGCGTCCCTTCGGGCAGGCCTTTCAGTGGCTGGCAACAACGGTCAGTACACCGTTGAGCTACCTGGGCGGTCTGCTGCTGACGGTGGTATTCACCCACATTGCGGCCCGGCAACTGGGCGGCCAGGGCAATATCCAGCAGATGCTGGGCCTCGGTGCGCTCTCGGTGGCGCCGCACGCCCTGGACGCGCTGGCGTTTATCCCTGGTCTGGGGGCAATCCTGGGGCTTATCGCCTGGGCCTGGGGCCTGGCCATTCTCGTCATCGCCACATCAGTGGCCCACCGTCTGGAGAGCACCCGGGCCATTCTGGCGGTGTTGCTCTACCCGGTCCTGCTGGGGTTGCTGGGGTTCCTGCTCCTCTGCGGGCTGCTGTTCGTGGTGGTGGCGGCTGCAGGGCGGGGGTAGCGGGGCGATCATCGGAAGAGCGTGGGAGATCAAAGCCTTCCCACGCTCTTTGCAGTGACCGAGGGACGTGGGGCAAGCGGGTTGTGCCGCCGTCAGTTACTCTTGCTGAGTGTCGTGAGGAACTCGGCGTTCGTCTTCGTCTTGGCCATACGGGTAAGCATCAACTCGGTGCCCTCATTTTCGCCGAGCATACTCACCATGCGCCGCAACGTCCAGACCTGGCGCAGGGTTTCGGCGGGCAGCAGCAACTCTTCGCGGCGCGTGCTCGAGCGCTGGATATCCACGGCGGGGAAGATGCGCTTCTCGGCCAGCTTACGGTCGAGGTGCAGCTCCATATTGCCGGTGCCCTTAAACTCCTCGTAGATCACATCGTCCATCCGCGAACCGGTATCCACCAGGCAGGTAGCGATAATCGTCAGCGAGCCACCGCCCTCGATATTGCGCGCGGCGCCGAAGAATCGCTTGGGCGGATAGAGGGCCACCGGGTCGATCCCACCGGAGAGGGTGCGGCCACTGGGGGGCATATCGAGGTTATAGGCCCGGGCGAGGCGGGTGATCGAGTCCATCAAGATCACCACATCCTGGCCGCCCTCAACCAGGCGCTTGGCCCGCTCCAGGGTCATCTCCGAGACCTTGGTATGGTCCTCCACCGGCTCATCGAAGGTCGAGGCAATCACATCCCCCTTCACCGAGCGGCGCATATCGGTGACCTCTTCGGGGCGTTCACCGATAAGCAGGACCATCAACTGGATTTCGGGGTGATTGGTGGAGATGCCATTCGCAATCGCCTTGAGCAGCATCGTCTTGCCGGCCTTGGGCGGCGAAACGATCAACCCGCGTTGCCCGCGCCCGATCGGCGCGATCAGATCGACCAGGCGGGTATGGAGCAGATTGGGTTCGGTCTCCAGCTTGATCTGCTGATTCGGGAAGATCGGCGTCAACTGGTCGAACGACGGGCGCTTGCGGGCCGTTTCGGGATCGAGGCCATTGATCAACTCAACCCGCAGGAGCGAATGGAAGCGCTCACTCTCCTTCGGCGGGCGGATCTGCCCCCACACCCGGTCGCCGGTACGCAGGCCAAAACGGCGGATCTGCGACTGGGACACATAGACATCCTCAGGGCCAGGCAGCATCCGTTCACCCCGGAGGAACCCGAACCCATCGGCGACGATATCGAGAATCCCATCGCTGAAGACGTTGCCCTGTTCTTCGGATTGCACCTGCAGCAGTTTAAAGATGAGGTCCTGCTTTTTCAGCCCGCTATAGCCAGAGATGTCAAGTTTGCGAGCCATCTCGCGCAGGTCGCTAAGAGTCTTCGACTCTAATTCGGCGACGTTCACCGCAGTGCTCCTTAAGAATTGGTCAGATGCAATACACGAGTGAGCTACGAGGTAGCTTGCGCGAACACCAGGGCAGGCCAGGGCGCAACGAGATCGCCTGCCTGATGGGCATATCGCGCTGCTGAGTGCGTGCTCTGGCGCGTGCGCTATCCCAATGCGCTACACCGGGGCCATACGGACCCGCAATGCGACGAGGAAGTTACACCGGCGAAGATCCTTAGCCGGTCGCAGCTACACATCACGCGCAACGGCGACGTTCATTCGGCGGAGACCGGTCTATGGAAAAACCATGCGGGGAACAACGGACAATCAACCAGACTGTGTCGCCGGCGCATCCTGGAGAGGATATTCGTGTTTACGATCCGAAAATCTGGCGTTAGTATAGCATAAATGTCAAGCTGTGGCAACAATGTGCGCTACCACCTGCGCGTGAAGGTGCGGAGGGGCTACGCCCGCCCGGACCCACCGGCGGGGCGGTGGGAAAGTCGGATTTCGCCCTTACCCCGCCCGCTGGTGGAGGTAAGGGCGCCCCGAGAGACAGGGATGGGGACACCGGGTGTCCCCGTAAGGTCACATCAGAACTGAATAAGCGAAAATACCGGGTAGGGGGCCAGCTTCTCGCGCCCGCCGAGGAAGGTCAGCTCAATCACAAAGGCCAGCTCGGTTACACTCCCGCCGGCGCGTTCGACGAGCTGGCTGGCGGCGCGAATGGTGCCGCCAGTGGCGAGCAGATCATCAATCAGCAGCACGCGCATCCCTGGCTCCAGGGCGTCACGGTGGATCTCCAGCTTGCTGGTGCCGTACTCGAGTTCGTATTCGATCTGATACGTCTCGGCGGGCAGCTTGCCCGGCTTGCGGATCGGCACCAGCCCCACACCGAGTTGCAGGGCAATCGGCGCGCTGAAGATGAAGCCGCGCGACTCCACCCCGGCCACGGCGTCAATACCCACGTTCTGGTACCGCTCGACCATAGCGCCGATCACCTGCTGAAAGGCCGGGCCGTTGCCGATCAACGTCGTGATGTCTTTGAATTGAATGCCCGGCTGCGGAAAATCGGGGATGTTGCGGATCAGGCTGGACAGGTCAGTGGTGGTCATGACTCCTCCGGAGGTGCACAGGGGTTCAAGGGTTCCCTGGACCAGATACCTTTACATACCCCCACGAAGGCTCGAAGATCACGAAACCACTGATATTATACAATCTCCAGGGCCGATCGCCGTAACAGGCGCGGACCAATTCGGGCCTGCTCCGCCACCCGGGCCGGTGCAACCTCGTTAGGGCGCCTACGCCGCCCGGCACCCACCGTCAGAGGCGGATCGCGCATCGCTTCTGTACCCTGCCAGGGCGAATGCAACGTCGGAACGCGAACGCGTCCTGAGTAGGCCGAGGCCTGTCCTGAGCATGGCGAAGGGCGAAGCGCAGGCCGTAGCGAAGGGATATTGGCGCCCTTCACTACGCGCTGCGTGCTCCTCAGGGTGCGCAACCCGGGGCCTTGCGATCGCCCTGTGTGCCTCGCCACCTCACCTTGACAGAGAGCCGTTATCTGTTAAGATGGAACTGGTTCCAAACAGGTTACGCTCGCCGGATGCGTCGCTGATGACGTTACAGGTGTCGCCGATGGGGGCAACAATTCGCGATGTGGCGCGTGTCGCCGGTGTTGGTCTCGGAACGGTTTCGCGCGTCCTCAACAACAGTCCTCTGGTAAGCCAGGCGACACGGCAGCGTGTGCTCGACGTGATCGCCGAGCTGAACTACACCCCGAGCCAGATCGCCCGTAGCTTTGCTCGTGGCAAAACCCTCACAGTCGCGACCATCGTCCCCTTCCTCACCCGTCCGTCGGTGATCGAGCGCTTGCGGGGGATCGAGGTAACGCTGGCGGCCAGCAACTATGACCTGGTGGTGTTCAATGTCGAGAACGTCGCCCGTCGGGATGCCTGCCTGCGTGAGGTACCCCGCGCCGATCGCGCCGATGGAGTGATTGTCATCTCCCTGGCCCCCCGCGCTGATGAGGTGGCCGCGCTCCGCGCCGCGCCAGCGCCGGTGGTGCTGGTTGATACTGCCGCCGCCGATCTGTACAGTGTGCTCGTTGACGATGTGGCCGGGGGCGCCCTGGCGACGCGCCACCTGGTCGAACTGGGCCACCGCCGCATCGGCTTTGTCGGCGATCCGCTCGATGACCCGCTAAATCTGCACTTCGTCAGCAGTCGGCGCCGCTTCGAAGGCTACCGGCACGCCCTGGCCTCCGCGGGCTTGCCCTTCCGCGAGGACTATCACCGGCACGGCCCGCACGGGCGCTACGAGTCGCGGGTGCAGGCCCGCGAGCTACTCCAGCTACCCGAGCCACCCACCGCCATCTTTGCCGCCAGTGATACGCAGGCCATGGGCGTACTGGAGGCGGCGCGCGATCTCGGGCTTGCCGTTCCCGATTCCCTCTCAGTTATCGGTTTTGATGACATTGATGTGGCCGAATACCTCGGCCTGACCACGGTGCGCCAGCCGCTGTTCGAAAGCGGCGTGCGGGGGGCCGAGCTGGTGCTCGAATTGATCGCCGGTGGGCAGCCCCCCCGCTACCATGAGTATCTGCCGGTCGAGTTGATCGCGCGGGCCACCACCGCGCCCCCGCCAGGGTAACCAGCGGTCCTACTGAAAGGGGGTGATGCGCTTCCCGCCGCGCTGATCGCGCCCGGAGTCCAGGACACTGTCTGCCCGTTTTTATCAAGGGAGGTACAACGCACGCTATGCTACGCAAACTCTCACTGGTCGCCAAGA
>JBDNDG010000184.1:0-8532 GCA_046719255.1 Chloroflexaceae bacterium | reverse complement strand
ACGATGCGCAGCCTCGAAGCCCTGGGCATTGCTGCCGTACTGCCGCAGGTCGTGGCCCTGGGGCGGCCATTCCTGGGGATCTGTGTGGGGATGCAGGTGCTGCTGCGCGCCAGCGAGGAGTTCGGGCCGCACCCCTGCCTGGGCATTATCGGCGGCACAGTGCGTCGCTTGCCCGACTCGGCGGGCAAGATCCCGCAGATCGGCTGGAACCAGGTACGCTACGCTCCCGCCTTTGCCAGCCATCCGCTCTTTGCCGGCATCCCCGATGGGAGCGATTTCTACTTCGTCCACTCTTACTACTGCGACGTTGACGATCCTACCATGGTGGCCGGGCGCACCGAGTACGGCCTGGCCTTCCCCAGTGTGATCATTCGCGATCACCTGGCCGCTGTGCAATTTCACCCCGAGAAATCGGGCCGCTGCGGGCTGCAACTGTTGCGCAACTTCGCCACCCTGGCCGGGTCGCTGTCACGGGCATCTGCTTCCCCGGGAGCGGTGAGCGGTGAGGAACGGTGAACAATGGAAGTCATCCCTGCTATTGACCTCAAGGACGGTCAGTGCGTCAGGCTCTACCAGGGCGATTTCGCCCGGACGACGGTCTACAGTGAGGACCCGGTAGGCGTGGCGCGACGCTGGGAAGCCCTGGGGGCCCCCCGCCTGCACGTGGTTGATCTCGATGGGGCGCGCAATGGTCGCCCTACCAATACGGACGCGGTGATCGCCATCGTGCAGGCCGTCGGTATCCCTGTGCAACTGGGGGGAGGGCTGCGCCGAGAAGAAGACATCAGCGCCGTGCTGGCTCTGGGGGTTGACCGGGTGATCCTGGGCACGGCCGCGGTGGAGCAGAGCGAACTGGTGGCCCGGCTGGTGGCGCGCTTCGCTGACCGGATCGTCGTCGGCGTAGATGCCCGCGATGGCCAGGTCGCAACTGCGGGGTGGACCAGCCTGGTCCCGGTGCTGGCGACCGACCTGGTGGCGCGTATGGGCGACCTCGGCGTGCGCCGGGTGATCTACACCGACATCAGTCGCGATGGGACGCTTACCGAGCCCAACTTCGCGGCGCTGGCCGAGCTGCAACGCCTCAATGGCCCGGCGATTATCGCCAGTGGTGGCGTTACCAGCATCGAGCACTTGCAGCGCCTGGCGCGCCTCAAGGTTGAGGGTGCGATTGTCGGTAAGGCGCTCTACAGTGGGGCGCTCGATCTGACCGCGGCGCTTGCTGCGCTACGGTGAGTCAAACGATGGGCAGCCCTCGGTCTCCCACGTCCCTCCCGACGGGGAGAGCGTGGACGAGCGCAGCCCTCTCAGGAGAATCTCTTACCACTACCTCGGACAGGGGCGACGGGGAACCCGGGTCCCCCGTTGCCCCTGCCTCTTCGCGGGAGGCCCCCGGGAGGGCTGCACGCTCTCACCTCCCCTCGAAAGGAACACTCGATGACCAACCCCGATCGCACCGCCAAATATGAAGAGGAGCGCCTGCGCATTCACGAACAATCCCAACTGGTCTACTTGCAGGGCCAGATCGACGAACTACGGCGGTTGTTGAAGGAGCAATCTAACAAATACAACCTGGTTGTCGAACAGGTGCGAAAAACTGAGGCGCTGGTGGGGCAGGTGCAGAGCCTCTTCGAGCGCCACATGGAGGAGACGCGCCAGGCCGGTGAGGGCGTGCGGCGCGACGTGGTGGCCCTGCGCAAAGAGGTGGCTGGAGCGCTCATCAAGATCGAGGAGGGCGTGCGCCCCATCCGCGACCTCCAGTCCCAGATCCAGCAGGTGGTCGAGGCCCGCAAGCAGGATCGCGACTTTGTGACCCCCTGGCTGGGGCGCATCGAACAAACCGAGCGGCAGATCGCCGCAATCCAGTCGCAGATCAAGGAGTTTGACGATCGCCAGCGCCAGATACTGTTGCAGCTTGACCGGCTGCGCGAGGCCGACGCGGTAGCGGTGCAGGAGACGCGGCGGGTAGCCGAAGAGTTGCAGATCGAGAAACAGAGCCTGCGACGGCAGGCGGTCGAGGCGCAGCAACTGGTTACCGACGTGCATAGCGTTCTGGAGGAGCACGCCTCGCGCATCGCGCGCCTCGATGATATTCGCCAGCACATCGAACTGTTCGCCGAAGCCTTGCCCAAACAGATCAGCGATGTCGCGGCAAAACTGCCCGATCTGGTCGCCGACATCAAACGGATCGAACGCATCTCCACCGAGCGTTTCCTGATGAACCAGGAGCGATTGGAGGACGTGCGTTTACAGGCCGATGAGAAGATCAGCGCCCTCCAGGAGGCCGATGAGCAGCACCTGCGCCAGCTCACCACCTGGCTCGAGCGCCTCGACAGCTTCCTGCGCGAACTCGAACAGCGCCTCACCCGCGATACGGCGCGCCTGGAGCACGCGCAGCAGTTGCACATCGCCAGGATCCTGGAGCTTGAGCGCCGCGAACTGCTGGCCCTCGATTTGCTCTTCGCCTCGGTGCATGACATGAGGGAACGCATCCACACCGCGCAACGCGAAGCTACGGGAGAGCAGGAACGTTCCTGAGGCCGGCACGGGCGGTGGGCGGGCAGGTGTGGGAGGGCGCGGCGCATAGCAAGGCAGAGCAGCCGAACATGACCAGCAGCGACGCCCTGCCTGCCCTTTGCTTGGATCTTCCGCACAAAATCCCGCCGCGATGATTGGACAGTGATATTGACAGCACCTCCAGAACATTGTATAGTCCTACATAACACGAAATTAATGATCCCTACCTGTGCGGTGCAGTGAAGCGCTGCCGGAAGCTCAATGGATGAGTCCGGCGGCTTTTTGCACCCCCCGGCTCGTCTGGCAGGTTCACGCAAGCATACAGGGTCGCTCCATTCGGGCCCAGGTCCTCTGCCCACCCGGCCTCGTCGGCGCAACGATGCGCTACGGGGCGGTTTATGTATCCGCCGGTCTCGGCAAACCGATACGCCGATGATGCCCGCCACTCCCTCGAAGGCCCGAGGGTTCGGCGGGCGTTTGTCTGTTTTTTCTTGAGTGTAAGGTGATAACGATGCAACTTCCTGTGCGCGACGCTCACGGATTGTACGACCCGCGTTTTGAGCACGACGCCTGCGGGATCGGCTTTGTCGCCCGGATCAGTGGTCAGCCCGGCCACGAGATCCTCTCCATGGCCCTTGAGGCCCTCGGAAACCTGGAGCATCGCGGTGCGGTCGCCGACGATGCAAAAACAGGCGATGGCGCTGGCGTGCTCACCCAGATCCCACGCGAGTTGATGCTCCACGAGTTGTGTCGCCAGGGCATCACGCTGCAGCCGGCGGATCTGGCGGTGGGAATGTTCTTTCTGCCGCAAGCCGAGGGCGCCAGCGCGGCTGCGTGTACCATCGTCGCCCGGGCCCTCGCCGAGCGCAACCTGACGCTCCTGGCCTGGCGCGACGTTCCGGTTGAGCCCGAGGCCCTCGGGCAGCGGGCGCGGGTGGCGATGCCGCTGATCCGCCAGGCCCTGATCGCCCGCCCCGCCGGTCTCGACGATGTCACCTTTGAGCGCACCCTTTACCTGGTCCGCAAGGCGATCGAGGCCGCCTTCCTGCGCGACAATATCGCTGCCTACGTGCCCTCGCTCTCCAGTCGCACGATTGTTTACAAGGGGTTGCTCCTCGGCAGCCATCTGGCCAATTTCTACCACGACCTGCGCGACCCGGCCTTTACTACCGCTATCGCGGTGTACCACCAGCGCTATTCGACCAATACCTTCCCCACCTGGGAGCGGGCGCAGCCCTTCCGCATGCTCTCTCACAATGGCGAGATTAACACCATCCAGGGCAATGCCAACTGGATGCGTGCGCGCCAGGCGGTGCTGCACCTGCCCGCCGATTTTCTGGTTACCGGCCCGGTGGATGGCCCGGCAGCCCTCACGCCGGTCCTCGATGAGCGCGGCTCTGACTCGGCGATGCTCGATAACGCCCTCGAGTTGCTGGTGATCGGCGGGCGCGACATTCGCCACGCTCTGACCATGCTGGTGCCCGAGGCCTGGGAGAAGGTGCCCGATCTGCCGCCGGCCCTGCGCGCCTTTTACCAGTACCACGCCTGCCTGATCGAGCCGTGGGACGGCCCCGCTGCCCTGACCTTCTCCGACGGGCGTATTGTGGGTACGGCTCTCGACCGGAACGGCCTGCGTCCTGCGCGCTACATTGTCACCGATGATGGGCTGGTGTTCGCCGGATCTGAGGTTGGTGCGGTCAGTGTGGATGATCGGCGCGTCGTTCACAAGGGCAAGCTCGGCCCCGGGCAGATGATCGCCGTTGATACCGCCACCGGCCACTTCTTCACCAACGAAGATGTGAAGAGCTTCCTCGCTGGTCTTCGCCCCTACAGCGCCTGGGTTGGCCAGCATCTGTGCGCGCTGCCCTCGGAGCTGGCGGCGCCGGAAACGGACGACCTGAAGGACGCCGATTTGCAGCCGTTGCAGATGGCCTTTGGCTATACCGCCGAGGAGTTGAGCGTTATTCTGAAGCCTATGGCCAGCACCGGCCATGAGCCGGTAGGCTCGATGGGCGACGATACGCCCGCGGCGGTGCTCTCGCAGTTGGAACTGGGCCGCCCGCTCTACCAGTACTTCAAACAGCGCTTTGCCGAGGTGACCAACCCGCCGATTGATCCGCTGCGCGAAGAGATGGTGATGTCGCTCAGCGTCGCCCTGGGCCGGCGCGGTAATGTGCTCACCGAGACGCCCGAGCACGCCCATCTGCTTCAACTGACCTCGCCGGTGCTGACCGACGCGCAGATCGCCGCCGTGCGCGCGCAGAGCGATCCGGCGCTCCGCGTGGCCACGGTGATGGCCCTGCTCCGCCCCGATGAGACGCTGGCCGAGGCGCTGGAGCGTCTGCGTGTCGAAGCCACGGAGGCCGTGCGCGGCGGCGCGTCGATCCTGATTATCAGCGATCGGGGTGTGGACCCCTCCCACGCCCCGGTGCCCGCGCTCCTGGCCGTCGGCGCCGTTCACCATCACCTGATCCGCACGGGCCTGCGCACACTGTGCAGCCTTGTGGCCGAAACCGGCGAACTGCGCGAGGTGCACCACCTGGCCTGTCTGACCGGCTACGGTGCCGAAGCGGTCAATCCCTACCTGGCCCTCGCCACCGTGCGCCAGATCGCCCTGGAGCGCGAGGCCCTGCGGCAAAAAGCGGCCAGCGTCCCCGTCGAGAAGGTGCCCGATGATCCGCGCTCGCGCACGCTGGCCGAAGAGGCTGAACACAATTTGATCGTCTCGCTCGAGAAGGGGTTGCTCAAGGTGATGTCAAAGATGGGCATCTCCACCCTCGATAGCTACTGCGGCGCGCAGATCTTTGAGGTAGTGGGCCTTGACCAGCACCTGATTGATGCGTGCTTCACCGGCACGCCGTCGCGCATCGGTGGCGTGGGCCTGGAGAAGCTGGAGCACGACGTGCGCGCCCGCCAGCGCCGCGCCTTCGGCGACGCCGCTCCCGCGCTGCCGCATCCGGGTTTCTACAAGTTCAAGAAGGACGGCGAGTACCACGCCTTCAGCCCTGCGGTCATCCACGCCCTGCACCGGGCAGTGCAGAACCCCTACGCCCTCAACGGCGATAGCCACGACCGCATCAGTCCCGAGGGCTACGCACTCTACCGCGCCTACGCCGACCTGGTGCACGCGCGTCCGCCAACAGAACTGCGCGATCTGCTGGAGATGGTGCCTGCCGGCCCGCCCGTGCCGCTCGATGAGGTCGAGCCGATTGAGGCGATCGTCAGACGCTTCAGCACCGCGGCGATGAGCCACGGCTCGACCAGCAAAGAGGCCCATGAGACGCTGTCGATCGCCATGAACCGCCTGGGTGGTCTGGCCAACAGTGGTGAGGGCGGCGAGGACGCCGACCGTTTCAAGGACGAGCGCAACAGCCGCATCAAGCAGGTGGCCTCGGGACGGTTCGGGGTGACGCCGGCCTATCTGGCCAGCGCCAGCGAGTTGCAGATCAAGATGGCCCAGGGGGCCAAGCCGGGCGAGGGTGGGCAGTTGCCCGGCCACAAGGTCAACGAGGAGATCGCCCGTATTCGTCATACCGTTCCCGGTGTGGCGCTGATCTCGCCCCCGCCGCACCACGATATCTACAGTATCGAGGATCTGGCTCAACTGATCTACGATCTCAAACAGGTCAACCCCAACGCCACCGTCAGTGTCAAGCTGGTCGCCACCGCCGGCGTGGGCACGATCGCCGCCGGTGTTGCCAAGGGCTATGCCGACATTATCCTGATCAGCGGACACGCTGGCGGTACCGGGGCGGCGCCGCTCAGCAGCATCAAGAACGTTGGATTGCCCTGGGAGCTTGGCCTGGCCGAAACCCAGCAGACCCTGGTGCTCAATGGGCTGCGCGGGCGGGTGCGCGTGCGTGCCGACGGCGGGCTGAAGACGGGGCGCGATGTGGTGATGGCCGCGCTTCTCGGCGCCGATGAGTTTTCATTCGGCACGGCGGCTCTGGTGGCCGAGGGCTGTATCATGGCCCGCGCCTGCCACAATAACACCTGCCCGGTCGGTATCGCTACGCAACGCGCCGAACTGCGCGCCAAGTTCCCCGGGAAGCCCGAGATGGTTATGGCCTTCTTCCGCTACCTCGCCCAGGAGATCCGCGAGATCCTGGCCTCCCTCGGCCTGCGCTCGCTCGATGAGGCGGTGGGCCGCACCGATCTCCTGCGGCAGCGCCACACCGGCCATCCCGGCGCCGATGAACTCGATCTGGCGCCTGTTCTCGGCGCGGCGCGCATGGTCGCCGATCACGAGATTCGCCACGCCGGCAAGGGTAATCTCCTGCCGGCAGAGGACACGCTCAATGACCGCATTATGCTCGATACCCGTAGCGCCCTGGCCGCCCGCGGCCCGGTGACCCTGAGCTATGCCATCCGTAATCGCGATCGGAGCGTCGGCACCCGCCTCGCGGGCGCCATCGGCCAGATCTACGGCGATAAGGGCCTGCCCTCGGGGACGATTACCATTCACCTGCGGGGAAGCGCCGGTCAGAGTTTTGGCGCCTTCAACGCTCCAGGGGTGGAGTTGCGCCTCACCGGCGAGGCAAATGACTACGTGGGCAAGGGCATGGCCGGTGGCGTAATCGTGGTTGCCCCCGACCCCCGGGCGCGCTTCGCCTGGCACGAGAATGTCATCGCCGGCAACACACTGCTCTACGGCGCCACCGGTGGCGAACTCTACGCCGCCGGTCAGGTGGGCGAGCGCTTTGCCGTGCGGAACAGCGGGGCCGTCGCCGTGGTGGAGGGCGTGGGCGACCACGGCTGTGAGTACATGACCGGCGGCGCCGTTGTGATCCTCGGGCCGACGGGGCGCAACTTTGGCGCCGGTATGACCGGCGGTATCGCCTATGTGCTGGACGAGACCCGCAGCTTCGAGCGGCGCTACAACCCGCAGTTGATCGAACTGCGGCCTATGAGCGCCCGCGACGAGGCCCGGGTGCAGCAGTTGATCCGCCGCCACGTCGAGCTGACCGGCAGCCCCCGCGGTGCCGAAATCCTCGCTCGTTGGGAGAACTACCGCAACCTGTTCTGGACCGTGATGCCGCGTGAGGCAGTGGCGCGCATCGAAAATGCCGCCGAGGGCACCGAGGAGCTGAAGCCGGCTGCTGCCCGCGCCGCCTGAGTTGGAGGGCATGGGGAAAGCCGGTTTTCCCATGCCCCGGCCCCGGGTCAGAGAAGGCTCCGGGCGGGCACGGCCCGCCCGGGGGCTTTCACGGGCAGGTTTTCCGGGCCCTGGTCTCTCTCCCTCACTCCTCTCCGCCTTTCATGGGTAGCGCTGTTGGGGCCACGGCCTCTCCACACTCTACCCCTGAGAGCCGCCCGGGGAGGAACTCGCCCTCGCGGAGGGTTATCGGACTAACGGCTCTGCGGAGAAACCCTTACTCGGCCAGCTCGCGGCCGGGCCGGCGCAGCGGCAGTTGCCCGGCCGCGGGTGGCGCGATGAGGTTATAGGTGGTGATCTGCCGGTTCAGATCACGCAGCTTCTGCTCGTACTCCGCGCGTAGACGCTCCCGCTCCAGTGGGCCGGTCCTCGCCCAGCGCTGGGTGACACGGTCCAGCCAGCCCTCCAGATCGGCAAGCTCGGCGTAGATATGCTTTTGCAGCTCGATCCACGTGGGAGCGTAGCCCGCATGCTTCAACAGGCGATAGCCAGCGCGCAGATCCGGGGGCACGTGGGCGTCGTCGTCGGGGGGGAGCGGTTTGCCCGCGCCGGGCAGGTTCTGAAACATGCCCGCGGCCTCAGCCTCGCGGATGCGGCGCTCGATCAGGCTTTCGCTGGCCTGGAAGGCGGCCTGGGGGGATGACGGTTCCGCGGGTTTCTCTGGCGTTTGCCCGGAAGTGGCAGCGTTGCGGCGCATCGTGTGCTCCTGAGGTGAACCACGGGGCGCCCGGGGTTCCTTCACCCCTGGCGCGGAGGCTCTGGGAGGGCGCAGCCCTCCCAGGAAACAACCCTGTTCTGTCGTTGTGCGGCGAAGTTGCCTCCAACCAGCAACATGATACCAGAAACCCGGAGCCTGACCGACG
>JBDNDG010000183.1:0-8538 GCA_046719255.1 Chloroflexaceae bacterium | reverse complement strand
CTGCGCGCTGCTGGCGCGCCGTTCCTGGTGCTCACCAACAACCCGATTTACACCCCGCGCGACCTGTCGGCGCGCCTGGAGCGCATCGGGCTGGAGGTGCCGGCGGAGGCGATCTACACCTCGGCCATCGCTACTGCCCGCTTCTTGCAGAGCCAGCACCCCAACGGCACGGCCTACGTGATCGGCGAGGCGGGCCTCACCACCGCCCTGCACGATATCGGCTATACCATGACCGACCACGACCCCGATTATGTTGTCGTCGGCGAGACGACTGCCCTGAGCTATGAGCGGCTCACGCGGGCGGTGCGCTTCGTCGCGGCGGGCGCGCGCTTCGTCGCCACCAACCCTGATGTGAGCGGCCCCGGCGATGGGGGGATCGTGCCGGCCTGTGGCTCGATCGCGGCGCTGATCGCCACTGCCAGCGGTGTGAAGCCGTACTTCGTGGGCAAGCCCAATCCGCTGATGATGCGCACCGCCCTGCGTACGCTCGGCGCCCACTCCGAAGAGTCGGTGATGGTTGGCGACCGGATGGATACCGATATCATCGGTGGTACCGAGAGCGGTATGGAGACCATCCTGGTGCTCACTGGCGTCACCCGTCGCGAAGACGTGGAGCGCTTCCCGTATCGTCCGACACGGGTGCTGGGCTCGGTGGCGGAGATCGAGGTGTAGAGAGTTTCGTTTGGGAGGGCTGCGCCCTCCCAAACCCTCCCGCTGTGGAGGGGTTCAGTTCACATACTGCTAAAACGTCACACCCTCAAACAGATCGCGCTCGCGCAGGCCGGGCGGCGCCTCAGGATGGGCGCGCATAAAGGTCTCGTAGCCGCCGACCAGGCCGAGGAGCCGCGACAGGAGGCGTACCCGGCCGCCGCCCTGGCTGATGTGGCAGGCTCCGGCCGCCTCACGCGCCTCCAACATCGGCAGAACATCAATGCGCGCGTGTACAGGAAACTCTACATCGGCCAGGGCGGTAAGATCGACGTCCTGGTTGCGTCCGAAGCGTCGTGGATCGCGCCCGAATAGCGGCATGAGCCGCACCAGGACGCGCAGCAGGTGACGCGGAAAGGTGAGGAAGTAGAGTTTCTGCGGCTGGTGAGCCGGCGGGCCACCGGGGTAGCGTGCCGGGTCGCCAGCGGCATGAAAGGCCGCAACGGTGGCCTGCTGAATTGCGATGTGGTCGGGATGCCGGTAGCCGCCGATCGGATCGAAGGTGATCACCACCTGCGGGCGCAGCCGGCGGATCTCGTGGGTAACGCGGGCGGTCACGGCATCAAGCGGCTGGGCCGCCAGGGCCTCAGGGTGCCGGTTGGCGGGCGAACCCGGCATTCCCGAGTCGCGGTAGCCGAGCATGGTCACACTGCTCAGCCCCAGGGCCTGCGCAGCGCAATGCAACTCAGCGCGGCGTCGCTCGGCCAGCGAGGCGTAGCCTTCGAGGTGCTCGGGGTCGGTCGAACCTTCTTCGCCACCGGTGGCGCAGATCAGGTGCACGCGGGCGCCGCTCCAGGCGTACCGGGCCAGGGTGCCCCCGCAACCGAAGCTCTCGTCGTCGGGGTGCGCAAAGACCGCCACGAGCGTTGGCCAGAGAGTATCTTCCGCCATACGTGGGCCGCTTATGGTTCTGGAAAGTTGTTCACTGGTATTCATAGTTGTATAATACCGTTTCAGATTGTAGATTTCGAAGTGTAGATTGTCACGCACGGCAGCCAGGTGCGCTCTGATGCAGCGCTACGTGCGGAGAGTTCAAGTGAAACTGGTATAATGCCCGGTGTGCGTGCTTGTGCCACCCCAGCCTGGTTGTGATGGGTGCCGGGAATCACGCCCTTCCACGCTCCCGCCGGGATCAGCAGCAGGCCATGCCGCGCATCCTCCCTCCGGGAGAATTCCGCCAGGCCCTGAGTGTAGTATAGCCAGATTCGCTCTTGATGAACAAGCTACGGGAGACACCGGCAGGGCCGGTGTAAGGGGGGCACGTGCGGCGCGCGCCCCCCCCTGCGCGGGAGATTCGAGGGCGCTGCGCCCTTCCACACTCTCCCCGCTGGCGGGTTGCTTCCCGGGAGGGCCGCACCCTCCCGCGCAGGCCTATTTTCACATAAGAAAACTTCATTTACAGTATGGCTCACCAGCGCAAGTACCCCTACGCCATGCACCGCGTCGCGGCTGAGTTGACCCCCATCGCCCACCTGCAACGGGCGCCCTACAGTGGCCCGGCTGAACAGCGACGCATCGTCACAGCCGACGGGGTGAGTATTGCGGCCACGCTGTTGCGCCGTGGCGCTAGCCAGCTCGTGATCATCTGTCACGGCTTTGCGGCCTCACAGCGAGCGACCTCGATTGTCTGGCTCGCCGAGCATCTGGCCGGCCCCTACGATGTGCTGACCTTCGACTGGCGTGGCTACGGGCAGAGTGAGGGGCTGGCCACCTTTGGCGGGGCCGAGGCCCTCGACCTGGCAGCGGTGCTCACCGCCGCCCGCGAGTGGGGCTACCAGCGCGTGGTGGTGGTGGCCGAGAGTATGGGCGGGCTGATCACCCTGGCAGCGCTCGGCGCCGGTGGCGGCGCCGTGGATTACCCTCTGCCCGATGCCGTGGCCACCGTCAGCGCGCCCGCCGCCTACGAGCTTACCGGCGGCCTGCGACCACACCTGGTCCGGCACGTGGCGCCTGTCTCCTGGCTGCGTCCCGTGGCGCCTCTGCTGGGGTTCCGCCTGGGGGCAGTGCAGCCGCCCACGCCGCTCGAGGTGGTGGAGCATATTCGCCTGCCGCTGCTGGTGATCCACGGGGACCGCGATACGACGGTGCCGGTGCGCAACGCCTATTTGCTCAACGAGCGCAACCCCGCCATCAGCCTGCGCGTCTACCCGGGTGTTGATCACGCCATTGTGGGGATGCGCGCGCGCAGCCCGCGTCTGCTGCTGGCCGACCTGCGCGCCCTGGTTGATGGCGTGACGTAGTTCTTCGCCCGACGGGTTTCTGGCGGGGCCGCACCCCGCCGGACGCTCCGGGTCAGCCGTCCATGCGGCAGCGCTGCATCTCTACGCCCAAACCCTTCCCTGAGGGAAGGGTTTGGGCAAACCCGATTTCACCATCTGTTCACATCAGAAGTTTCGGCGCCTATGCCCGACATTACGTTGTTGCTTGGCCCGGCGGCAGCGGGCAAGACTGAAGCGGCGCTGCGCGAACTGTCCGCCCCGCGACGGGGCCGCGCCGTGTTGCTGCTGCCGAGCAACGTACACTACCGGCGCCTGGAGCCGCGGCTCCCGCGGCCGGGGCTGATCGCCGGGACCTTCACGCGCGTGAGCGGAGTGCTGGCGCGCGCCGGCGGGACGCGCATCCGGCTGGCGAGCCAGGCCACCCGCGCCACGGCGCTGCGCGCCGCGCTGCGCGCCGAGGTCGCGGCGGGCGCATTGCCCCGGTTCGCCGAGGTGGCGACCAGGCGAGGACTGGTGGAAGAGGCGCTGCGCCTGATCGGCGAGCTGCGCGCGGGCGCAATAGCCCCGGAACGGCTGGCCACCGCCGGAGTAACGCCCTACGACGCCGAACTGGCGGCGATCTACCGCGCCTACCTGACGGCCCTCGACCGGCTGGGTATGACCGATGAGGAAGGGCTGATCGCCCGCGCTCACGAGCTGGTGATAACCAATTCGCGTTTGACGCGCAACCTGGACCTGCTGGTGGTGGATGGCTTCGACCAGCTGACGCCGGTGCAGTTGAGCCTGGTGCAGGCACTGGCGCGGCGCGCCGGGCGCGCGCTGATCACGCTCACCGCCGACACGAGCGAGCGTTCGGCGCACCAGCGTTTCGCCCGCGCCCTGGAGGCCCTGCGCGCCACGCTGCCCGAGGCCCGCAGCGCTGATCTGCCGCGCCGCGCCATGTTCACTCCTGCCCTGGCGCATATCGAACGCCACCTCTTCAGCATTGAGCCTGCGCCATCGGCAGCCGCTGGCGACGCGGTGACGATCATCGGCGCGCCGGATCGGGAACGGGAAGTGCGGGCGGCGCTGCGTCGTGTCCGCGCCCTGCTCGCATCCGGGGTGCCTCCCGAGGAGGTGGCGCTACTCTACCGGAGCGGCGATCACTATCCGGCGCTGGTGCGTGAGGTGGCCAGCGAGTATGCGTTGCCAGTGACGGTGTTCGAGGGCCGGACCCTGAGCGCTGCCCCACCCATCGCGGCGCTCTGCGCGCTGCTCGAACTGCCCCTCGCCGACTATCCTCGCCGCGCGCTGGTGGAGTGCTGGCGCGCCTTCGACGCACTGGATCCGGCGGCGCTGCTCGGCGCTGGCGCGCCGCCTATCCCCAGCTTCGCCACCGCCGCCGCGCTGCTTGACCGCGCGACTCGCGGGGGCGGAGTCGCCCGCGGCTTGCAGCGCCTGCGCGGTGTACTGACGGCGCTTGCCGGCGCTGCGCCGCCGCTGCCTGACGATGAAGACCGGCCCCCCGTCACCCCGGAGGAGGCCACGAACGTGCTGACCCTGCTCGACGCCTTCGCCGCCTGGCTCGCTGCGCCGCCCCTGGCCGCGCCGGAAGCGTATGTGGCCTGGGTGCGCCGGCTCCTCGGCTGGCTGCCGCACACTACCGCCGAGGCGGAGGCCGGGCCAGCGCGCCTCCCCTTCAGCGAGGCGCAGCGTGCGGCGCTGCAACGCCTCCTGGACGAACGGGCGCGGGTCGCCAGCGCGCTGCACGAACCGCCCCTCACGCTGGCCGCCTTTGTATCCGAGTTCAGGGGATTGCTCGACGGGCTGCGCGACGGTGGCGAAACGCCTCAGGCCGGCAAGGTCGCCGTGCTGCCAATGCTCGCCGCGCGGGGGAGCGCCTTCGCCCACGTGGTGGTGCTGGGCGTCGCCGAAGGCGAGATCCCGGCGCCCGCGGTGGAACCGCCCTTCTACACCCGCCGCGAGCGGCTGCTGCTCGCCATGCGTGGCGCCGCGCCGCCCCCTGCCGACCCCGGCGACGAACGCTCGCTCTTCTACGAAGCGGTCACGCGGGCGCGCACCGGGCTGACCCTGACCTACACGCGCCTGGACGAACGCGGCAACGAGATCCGCCCCTCGCCCTACCTGCGCGCGCTGGTTGACCTCTTTGCCGCCGGAATCGAAACACGCGAGATCCGCGCTGGCAGCCCACCTGACCCAGCCGAAGCCGCCTCGCCCCAGGAGGCCTTGATCGCCCACGTCGCCCAGGGGGGCGACCTGGCCCAGGCTCCGCCCGGGGCGCCGGTCGGCCTGACCGACCATGTGCGCCGGGCCATAGCAATCGAGCGGCAGCGCACCAGCCTGGCATCGCATGGCCCCTATGAGGGCCTGGTACAACACCCGGCGGCGCTGGCGGCGCTTCAGCAGCGTTTCGGACCCGGGTACCGCTGGAGCGCCACCCAGATCAACGACTACACCCTCTGCCCCTACCGCTTCGCCGCTGCCCACGTGTTGCAGCTCGCGCCGCGCGACGACCCGGAGGAGGGCCTGGCCCGGGCCGGGCGTGGCCGCATCTACCACGCGATCCTCGCCCGCGCCGGAGCGCGCTGGGCGCGTTCCGGCCAGCCCTTCGACGCCGCGAGCGAAGCGCAGATTCTGGCCGCCCTCAGCGCGGCCGCCAGCGAAGTGCTGGACGCCGCCCCGCAGACCTACGGCTTCGAGCCGGGTCCCTTCTGGAACTGGGAGCGCCAGGAAACGCAGGCCGCGCTTGAGCGAGCGGTACGCCGCTGGCTGCGCGACGCGAGTGGTGGAGAAGGCTTCCGGCCCGCAGGTGTCGAAGCAGCCTTCGGGACGGGCCGGGGCCTGCCGCCCCTGCGTCTGGAGACCCCGGCGGGAACGGCGCTGGTCTCCGGCCGAATTGACCGTATTGACCAGGACGACCAGGGGCGCCTGGCGTTGATTGACTACAAGAGCGGGAGCGATCCCAGCCCGCTCGACAGGACCCTCAAGGGCCAGGACGTGCAACTGACCCTCTACGTCCTGGCAGCTGAGCAACTGGCCGCGCCGGGGCAGGAGGTGGTCCGGGCCACATTTCTGATGATCGGCAGTGGGCGGCGCAGCCGGCCCCTGACGCCCGCCGAGCGCCCCGAGGCCGAAGCGGCCCTGCGCGAACGGCTCTCTGCCGCGATCACCGGCAGCCGCGCAGGCATGTTCCCGGTGAAACCGACCGACGCGTGCCCCGCAGCGTGCGCCTTTGCCGCGATTTGCCGGGTGAATCGCACCAGGAGGTCTCTCTAAACATAGTTGTTCTCTGGAAGGGCTGCGCCCTCAAGGGGTATCACGAGACCGTCGCGTTCACGGCATGCGAGGATCATCGGGCCCGCGCTCGCGCGGCTGCCGGGTTGGCGCACCCCCCTGGAAGAGTCAGGCACACCGTTCACATGCGTTTCTTCGTTTCCCATGCGTTGGCGCAGTGGAGGCATGTTGCCACATCAGAAAGCCCATCCCGGAGCAGGTGCAACCCGTTGAAGGCCACGCCCTCCCACACCCTCCCCACCGGCGGAGTAAGCTCGCGGCCAGCCGTCACGCGCCCTGAGGAGACCGCAGGCCGTATCGAAGGGTCGCCGGTTGCCCGCCTGTATGGGCACACCGGTTTTTGCACTGTCCGGGTTGACAGACCCCTCCAACCCGTGCTATCGTCCCAGGCGATGAAAAAAAACGGGAAACTCGCTGTCCCCACGAACCTGCCCCGGGGAAGGTTCGGGAGATGTTGGTCCTCCCATCTCTCGCGCAAAGGGGGGCGGGGAACCCGGGCTTTCTCACGACCTGGACGCTGGGAGAAGCCCTTTCAGGGACAGGTTTTTTTGCAGAGCGTATCAGGAAGCCAGGACAGCAGCGCGTCCTCACCCCCCAGCCCTTAGCGGGTTCAGGGGCGGACAGAACGTATGGGCGCTGACGGGCGTGATGGCGTAAGGATGCGCTGGTTGGCCCTCATCCTCTCCCCCTTCACCGGGTTGACCTGCTCTGGGAGAGAACCCGGGAGGGCAACGCCGACACCGGGAACCCCGTTGTAGCCCTGCACTGTGTGCGACGCAGCCATACGAGCAAGCGATGATACAAGACCTTCGAATTGGCGTGATTGGCCCTGGCGCAATGGGCGAGGCGATCATTGGCGGATTGCTGCGCCAGGAACTGGTGGGACCGGAGCAGATTCTGGTGAGCCATCCCCGCGAGGATCGTCGGCGCGACCTGGCGACCCGCTACGGTGTACTCACCAGCCACGACAACGTCGCCGCCGCTGAGTGGGGCCGGGTAGTGATCTTCGCCGTGAAACCCCAGCAACTCAAGCGCGTGCTCCCGCCCCTGCGCGGCACCCTGCGCGACGAGGATCTGGCCATCTCAGTGGTCGCCGGGGCAACCATCGCTACCTTCGCCCAGGCGCTCGAACATCCCGCGGTGGTGCGGAGCATGCCCAACACGCCGGCGATCATCGGCGAAGGGATGACCGTCTGGACGGCGGGGCCCGAGGTGAGCGAGAGCCAGCGCGGCTGGGCGCGCACGGTGCTCGGGGCCCTGGGCCACGAGCTGTTTGTTGACACCGAAGCCTACCTGGATATGGCAACGGCGATCAACGGCACCGGCCCGGCCTATTTCTTCTTGATGATGGAAGCCATGATTGACGCGGGCGTACATCTGGGCCTCTCGCGGCGCATCGCCGAAGAGCTGGTGCTCCAGACTATGCTTGGCTCGGTGCGTTATGCCATCCAGAGCGGCGCGCATCCAGCCCAGTTGCGCAACGCCGTCACCTCACCGGGCGGCACCAGCGCGGCAGCTCTCGCCGAACTCGAGCGGGGAGGGATGCGCACCGTCCTCGCCGACGCTATCTGGGCTGCCTACCGGCGCTCGGTTGAGCTGGGGAAGCCGAACGGATAACCCATTGTCTTCATGGGGGGGCGCGCGCCCCCCGCATCTCCCCGCGCGGGCGCACCCACCGGGCAGAGGTGTTATACGGCCGCGCAGCGATACATTGACAACCACTCGAGCACACCCATGATCACGTATGGCCGCCCACGTCTGATCACCGAAGACGACAAATACTACCGCGCCTACGTTGAGAGCTTCAAGCTACAGCGCAAGAACCAGAAAGCCATGCGCCCCCCGCGCCAGCGCGACCTCTTCGGCGCCGAGGCCGAGGCCGCGCTGCGCGCCTGGCTCGGCGAGCGCCTTGAACTCGATGAGCGCCGCATCCTCGCCTACGAAGAGCGCCGCAACAAGCGCGGGGTGATCAAGTACCGCGAGCTTGACGCCTTGCACATCGCCGATCGCAGCGCCTGGGTCTTCGAGATCAAGGCCAGTCGCACTGCCAGCGCCTTACGCCGGGCGGTCGGGCAACTCCAGGAGACCCGCACCATCCTCAAACTGCTCTACCCCAATGTTCGGGTGACCGTCCTGCTGGTGGACACGGGCATTCCTACCAGTACCGAGGAGGTCGAGGCACTGATGGCCTCCGACCGGCCACCGCCGCGGCGCCCGACGGCATCAGGCAGGCTTCGCCATCCGATCAGCGCCCGAATCGCCGCGCCCGTCCGGCTCTTTGCGCGCGCCTCCAGATACTTCCCCGCCAGAATGAGCG
>JBDNDG010000182.1:0-8600 GCA_046719255.1 Chloroflexaceae bacterium | reverse complement strand
TCAGGGAGAGGCGAGGGGCACCCTGGGTGCCCCGGTTGTCACATCAGTTCTCAATAGCTGAGATTGCGAGGCGCGAATGGCGGAGAAAATCCTGGTGGTTGACGATAGCCGACTCGTCACCGATATTGTCAAGCTCCGGCTGGAAATGTGCGGCTACGAGGTGGTTCTGGCCCACAGCGGCGAGGAGGCCCTGGAGCGTATTGCAGCAGAGGTTCCCGATCTGCTGGTGCTCGATGTGCAAATGCCGGGCATTGACGGCTACGAAGTGTGCCGTCGGATCCGCGACGATCCCCGGTTGGATGCCCTGCGCATCATTATGCTCACCTCGACCGACGACAAACACGCCGCTTTCGAAGCAGGGGTTGATGACTATCTGAATAAAGACATCGACCTGTTGAACTTGCCGAACCGGGTGAAGCTGGTGCTTGAAATGTTGTGAGCAAGCTATGGGCGCCTCATTGCGCATTCTGATCGTTGATGACTCACCCCTGATGCGGCGGGTGTTGCATGAGTTGCTGCAGTCGGACCCGGAGATGCGGGTTGTCGGTGAAGCCGGCGATGGGCGGCAGGCCCTGGCGCTGGTGGCCGAGCTGAAACCCGATCTCGTCATCCTGGACGTGCAGATGCCGGTGATGGATGGGGTCGAGACGACACGGCAGATCATGGCGTATCATCCGACGCCGATCCTGGTACTCACCGCGACACTCTCGAACCGGGAGGTTGACATTACGTTCAAGATGCTGGGCGCTGGCGCCCTCGACGTGATGGAGAAGCCTTCGCTGAGCGACCCCGCTGAGCTGGAACGGGCGCGCCGGGCGCTGATACGGAAGGTCCGGCTGCTCTCGCGGGTGCGAGTGGTAACCCATCTGCGAGGCCGGCGGAGGGGCAGGTCGGATCCACAACGGGTTGACGTGTCCGTGGAGATAGAGCCAGCGACGGCGCACCCGCCGCGGCAGCGGCACTGCCTGGCCCTCGAACCAAAGGCCCACCCGGACGTGTGCCCGGTGGTCGTGATCGGGGCCTCGACCGGAGGGCCCCGGGTTGTGCGCCAGATCCTGGCGGGCCTGCCGGCAGACCTTCCCGCGGCGGTCATCGTGGTGCAGCACATCGCCGACGGTTTCAGCGCGGGCATGGTGGAGTGGCTGGCGCAGAGTGTGCCGCTGCGGGTCGTGCTGGCAGCCGAAGGGATGCCCATCCGTCCAGGTCACGTGCTGGTCGCGCCTGATCGGTATGATTTACTTGTGCAGCCCGACGGCACGATTCATTTGAGCGGCCTGCCGCTGCTCATCCAGCGCCCGGCGATAGATATCGTGATGCAATCGGTAGCGGCGGTCTGTGGAGAGCAGGCGGTGGGGGTGTTGCTCACCGGCATGGGGCGTGACGGCGCGATCGGGATGCTGGCGATCCGCCGGGCGGGAGGGTACGCCATCGCGCAAGACGGGGCATCGTGCGCCATCTTCGGCATGCCGCGGGCGGCCATCGAGCTGGGAGCCGCGGATGCGGTACTGCCGCCGCAGCAGATTGCCGCAGCCCTCTGCCAGCGATTGGTGGCGGTACGGAATGCTTAGGCATCTGTAAATAAAGCGTTCTGGTAGTTCCCACCTCCCCGATCATCCCGTTCAAGAACGCGCCGGATGCAGCGCGCGCGTCTGCGCGCTGCATGTGTCGGCACCGGTAGAGCCTATGACCACCTGGCCCTCCGCCAAAGAATCGCTTTTGCCGCGTCAGGCAGCCACGTTGCGCGACATAGTGGCGGACTACTGCGGGGTCTACCTTGACGACACTCGCATAGCCACGCTCGAGACCGCGGCCCGGCGCCGCGCGGAGTTCCTGCGGCAGCCACTGGCGATCTATGTGGCCAGCCTGCGTGCGCGCCGCGATCCCGGGGAACTCCAGCAACTCGTCGAGTTGCTGCTCAACCACGAGACGCAGTTCTTCCGCAACCGGCCACACATGCACGCCCTGGGCAGCGAGGTGCTGCCCGCGCTGCATCAGCGCCTGCCGCCGGGCCTGCCCCTGCGGATCTGGAGCGCCGGATGCAGCACGGGTGAGGAGCCTTACTCGATTGCCATCACAGCCCTGGAGGCCCTGGGCGACCCGCCGCCGCGGCCTATCGAAATCTGGGCAACCGACCTGAGCGAACCGGCCCTGGCAAAAGCGCGCGCAGGCGTCTACCGGGGGCGCACGCTGGCCAACCTGTCGGCGCAGCAACTGGCACGCTTCTTCGAGCGGCGGGGCGACGCCCTGGCGATTGGAGCAGCGGCGCGGCGGCTGGTGCGTTTCGAGCAACTCAACCTGCTCGACCCCTTCCCCCCACAGGCCCGAGGCGTGCACATCATCTTCTGCCAGAACGTGACCATTTACTTCCAGGTACGCACATGCCGGGCGCTTATGGAGCGTTTTTACCGGGCGCTGGATGAGGGCGGAACGCTCTTCCTGGGCTTCTCAGAAACGTTGTGGAACATTTTTAATCGCTTCCGCTGGCGGGAAGTGGCAGGAACCTATGTGTACGTGAAAGAAACCGAGCCCCAGGAACCACGCCACGCCCCGGCCATGCGTGGCGGAGCCAGGGGCCCTCGGCCGGCGGCGCGCCGTGCCCCTGCGACACCTGCCCCCGTCGCAGGGGCCGAGATCGTCGCGCGTGGGCGCGCACTCCTGGCCGCAGGCGACACCCGGTCGGCCCTGGAGTTGTTCGCCGAGGCGCCGCTGGCCGACCGGCACGCCCCGCAAATCCTGGCCCTGGCTGCGCGCGCTCACGCCGACCGGGGTGATCTGGATCTGGCCGCAGCCGAGGCCCACCGCGCCCTGGAACTGAATCCCCTCACCACTGAGGCGCACGTCTTGATCGGCCTGATTTACGCCCGGCAGGGGCAGCACACAGCAGCGATAGACCAGTTGGAACGGGCACGTTACCTGGATAGCGGCTCCCCGTTGATCGCCTTTCACCTGGCCGAGAGTTATCGCCAGGTCGGGCGCCTGGAGAACGCGTTGCGCGAGTATCGTAGCGCGCTCAGACACCTGTCGGCACTGCCGCCGGACCACCTGATTGACGGTGTAGCGTCGGGATGGTTGCGCGAAACCTGCCGACACTACGAGGCCCTGTTGAACGGCGACAGCCGCCCCGGATAGCGTTGAAGCCTCACAGCGTGACACAGGTATGGGCAAACTTGTTCGAGAGCGCCACTTGACCTCGCGCGCGCCAACCCTCCTGGGGCACCAGGGAGCAGTTCCGCGCCGGCGACCGCGCCCTGCCCCGATAGAGCGGCAGGCTGAGCCCACCCCCCACCTGACCGCCGAACAGCAGCGCCGCGCTGCCGAACTCGAGCAGGAGTTGCAACTCGCGCGAGATCTGCAACAGGGGTTGCTCCTGGAAGCCGCTCCGCGGCTGCCGGGATGGGAGGTGGCCGCAGTATCGCTGCCTGCCCGTGACCTGGGCGGCGATCTGTACGACTTCATGCGCCTGGATGGGCGCACACAGGGTATCATGATCGGTGATGTGAGCGGCAAAGGATTGTCCGCCGCCTTGCGCATGGCTGTAGCACGGACCGTGTTTCGCCACGAGGCGCGCCGGGGCGAGCCGCCGGGAGAAACCCTTGCGGCTGTCAATCGGGGCGTGCTGAGCGAGATCCCCCACGGTATGGTGACGATGCTCTATGCCCGGCTCGATACGACGCAAGGGCTGTTGCGGGTCGCCAACGCCGGGCACACCTTCCCGCTGATCGTCAACGGCCAGGTGCAAGAACTGGAGCTTTCCGGCTTGCCGCTAGGGGTGGACCCCGACAGCAATTACCTCGAAGCCACGGTTACTCTGGGCCCCGGCCACACAGTGGTGCTGTACACCGACGGCGTCCCCGAAGCTGAAAACCGCAGCGGGGCGATCTTCAGCTTTGAGCGCTTGCAGGCACTGATCGAGGCCCATCACCATCTGAAGCCGCGGGCGCTGGTCGCGCTGGTGCTGCACGAACTCCGCGCCTGGAACGAAGGCGCCGCGCAGAGCGACGATGTGACCATCGTCGTCTTGCGGCGCCGCTTGAGCCGCCTGAGCGCCGAATTGCGCAGCATTGCGGTCGAAGTGCTGGGTGACGAGCGCGCCGACAGCTTCTGGGCCGAGGCGCTGGGACTGGTAGGAACATCCGGCGCTGACGACGCCGAGACCTGGATCGCTGTCTTGCCTGAGGTCCTCAAGCTGGCCCAGAACCGCTACGGTCGGGGCCTGGCCCGCGAGCTGCACCAGCACCTGCGCATCGCCACCGAGGACTACCGCTAACGTCAAACGAGGGGAAACCGGGTTTCCCCATACCCCTCCCTGAGGGGAGGGTTTGGGAGGGCTGCGCCCTCCTAAAAAATCCCTTTTCGTTCCTGGAGCGTTCGGCACAGCCACACCCTACCAGGGTGGTATGCCCTCCCCAGCGAGAGGCTCCGGGAGGGCTGGCCCTCCCAGAAGAATCTCTATTATCATGCCTGTGGTGTGCGGCGCCGCCGTATAGGCGTTTGACAAAACTACCATGTACGACAGTGGAGCGTGTTATGCCGCGGTCACCTACGGTATGGTATAGTGAGAGCGCCGCGACGGCGGGCCGGCTTGCGCAGAGGGTTCGACGGGGAGAGCAATGGCGGTAAATGATCAACTCCAATTCATGCCGCTCGACCTTGATACATTTGCCGGAAGCGAGCGGTTCATGGCAGGCACGCGGCTGGGTGCAGCCTTCAGTCAGGGCATGCGTTCGTACCTGCGGGCAGCCTATACCGAAGCGATTGAACACTTCAAGGCGGCGCTCATCGCCGCCTATGTTGACGGCGAAGAGCAGGCGCAGATCTACGAGCGCGAGCGAGCGATCATCTACCTGTACATTGGTAACGCACTGGCCTTTCAAGAAGACTGGGATGGCGCCTTACGCGAATACCTGGAAGCCGTCCAGACCGATGCACAACTGGCTGAGGCGCACTACAACCTGGGTGTGGCCTTTGCGGCATTGAACCAGATTGACCGGGCCATTGCAGCCTTCAAAGAAACCCTGGAGCACAACCCCAAACTGTACGAAGCACATTTTGCCCTGGGGCGCTGCTATCAGAAAATTGACGATGCCGGACGGGCCTACATTCACTACAACAGCGCGTGCAACGCTCGCCCCCAGGCAGCCGAGCCACGTTACTACATGGGCCTGATGCATCAGAGTCATGGCGCACACGAACTGGCCCAACGCTGCTTCGCCGAAGCCCTGCGGGTCGAACCAACATTCGTTTCGCCTGATCCGGAACCAGGGGAGAGTGTACTTGTCAACCGGAGCGAGGAAGAGGTCGCGCAGTGGTACTACCGGCTCAGCAATGCGTTGAAACAACAGCATTACGAAGAGGAGGCCGAGCGGATTTACCGCGCGCTGCTGCAGTGGCGACCCCAGGAGTATCGGGCGCACTATTTGCTCGGTAACCTGCTTGCGCGCCAGCAGCGCTGGGACGAGGCGCTGGACGAGTACCGGCAGGTGCCGCCGCAGCATAGCCATTATGTGGACGCACGGCTGCGAATGAGCGCGGTCTTGCGGCTCCGCAAACAGCCGCGCGAGGCCTACGACCTGCTCTTTGACTGCGCCCGACACTACCCGAACAATGGGCGGCTCTTCTTGAGCATGGGAAAACTGCTCTACGACATGGGAATGAACGGGCAGGCGATGCGCGCATTCGAGCGCGCAGTGGAACTGCTGCCCAACGACCCGCAAGCGCACTACCTGCTGGGATTCATCTATACCGTTCTCGGAAAGGAACACTGGGCGCTGGCAGCGTGGCGCAAGGCCGTAGAACTGGCACCCGACGCCCATTCGCTGCGTTACGATCTGGGCTACATGTACGTGCGGAGAGGTCTCTACAAACTCGCGGTCACCGAGTTTCAACATGTGCTCCAACACTGGCCCGAAGACATCGAGACCACCTTTATGCTCGGGTTATGTTACCGGGAGATTCTGGAGCCCGAAAAGGCCATTCCGCTCTTCGAGAAGGTGCTGCGCCGGAACGCACGCCACGTTCAGGCGCTGTACTACCTGGGGGCGTGCTACCTGCAAATCGGCAACACACCGCTGGGCAAGGCCTACCTGCGGCGCTACGACCATCTGGTGCGGCAAATGCCCATCGTTGCCCGTTCTGCGATTCGGGGCCAGCGCGTAGGGGAAAACGCCAACGGCACCGCCCCCCGGGTCACCGACACCGGTACGCGCAAGGCTTCCGTGAACGGCGTGCATTGACCGTTACCCTGCCGTTATATTCTGGTGACAGATTGCGCCTACAATGAGCCTCGGACAGACGTCCGTACAGCACGGAACGAGGTCTGACATGGAGCGTGTAGAACTCAACATCCCTTCGAATCCCATCTTTGAGCGGGTGGTGCGTGCCAGCGCGGCAGAAGTGGGCAACGCCATCGGGTTTTCGGAGGAGCGGGTTGAGGATCTGAAACTGGCCATCAGTGAAGCGGTCAATAACGCCATTGACCACGGCAATCGGCGGGAAACGGGAAAACTGGTAGCCGTGGTCTTCGAGATAGACGGCGAGAAGTTGGAGATCCGGATCAGCGACCAGGGGGGCGGGCTGGAGCGGTTCGACACCTCGCGGCGCGTGGTGGACGAGCAGAGTCTTGAGAGCGGCTACCTGCGTGGCTTTGGAATGTATCTGATTAGCGAGCTTGTTGATCACCTGGAAGTGAGCACCTCGCACCGCGGTACGGTGCTCACCCTGCGGCTCTATCGGAGGGGGGAGCCATGAGCGACATCATCCTGCGGGAGGAGTTCGGCGACGTCGCCATTCTACACATCACCAGCACCAGCGTCGACGCGATCTCCGCTGCGGCAATCGCCGCAGAGTGCCAGGAGATGCGCCCGGTCACCGTGCTCGATTTCAGCGAAGTTTCGTTTATCAACTCGGCGGGCATCTCGGCTCTGCTCAAGTTTGTCGTGACGGCGCGAAAGTCAGGCTTCAAGCTCTTCGCTATGAACGTAAGCCCACACCACCAGAAAATCTTCAAGATGGTGGAGATGTCGCGCTTTATGCCGATTATCGAAGCGCACGATCTGGCCGCGTACCGGTGCTAGAGCGCCAGTAGCGTATGACACATGTTCGCCACTTTCAGCACCTTGAGCAGCGCCGGAGCCCGTCCTGAGTGGAGCGAAGGGCGGAGCGGAGGGTGCGGATGGCCCCAGAACGCACCCTTTGGTACGGCCTGCGTCGTACTCAGGGTGCTGAAACCGACGACTACCGGCGCTCTGGTACGACAACGAGGCTTCGTTTCCGGGGAGGTTGCGGGGGCCTGCGCCTCCCGCAACTTTTTCCCGCCAGGCACCTTTCGCGGGGCGCACAACGCCCGAATGAACATCATTGTTCCCGGGAGGGCTACGCCCTCCCACACCCTCTCCGCCAGCAGGGTGTTTCCCGGGAGGGCTGCGCCCTCCCAAACCCTCCCGCACACGGGCTATTGTCACCTCAAGAGCACCCTCGCTAACCCCGGCCCGGTCACGCGGCGCAACCGTCCTCTTCACCAGTATGGTATAGTAAGCAACATGACGCAGCAACCACCGGAGTCACGAGCATTTGCGATTAACGGGCGTTGCATCGTTCATGTTCCTGAGAGTTGAGCAAAGCGAGGCCAGCGTGTCGCCAACGGTAATGATTGTGGAGGACGACCCTTCGACCAGGCGCCTCTACCGCTTTCTTCTCACCAACAGCGGCTATGCTGTGGTTGAAGCTGAGGATGGCATCGCCGCGCTCGAACACCTCCAGAAGACCGCGGTTGACGTGATCATTACCGATATGAACATGCCCCGCATGACCGGAATCGATCTGGTGCGAACATTGCGCCAGAACCACTCCGACGTGTATGTAATCATGGTCACCGCCTTCGGCACACCCGATACGGAGAAGAACGCCTACCGCGCCGGGGTCAATGAGTACCTCACCAAGCCTTTTGAGTTTGAGGAGCTCGAGCGCCGGGTGAAGGAGTTTTTTGCCCGTCGCGCGAGTGGCTAATTCCCCCTCCGCGCCGCGTTTCCATCAGTGGATGACGACCCGCCCCGGGGTCGGAGCGATGACGAAACTGTCATCAAGCGCGCTTTCCGTGTAGCCAAAATGACATCTGATCCTACTATCCTGCCCGTTAGAGGACCACACGGGCAGCGGCGGATTGGGCCGCGCGCCGGGCACGGCAAAAGGGGTGCGGGTGGCCGTGGAAGGGTCCGTGGAGGTACGCTCCCGTAGGAACGCTTCTTCATACCGGGTGGATGTGGCGCAGCCACACAGGCGATTGACAGGTTCCGCGCGTGTCGCTTCCTGGTACCTGGTCGAGGAGAGTGGTATGGCCGATGTGTTGCCGGCGCCGGGCGTTGCTCGCATGCAGCCGCGCCTGCTGGTGGTTGAAGACGATGCCCACATTCGCACCTTTTGCCAGCGGTTGCTCCGCACTACCTACATCGTTGAGACCGCCGAGCATGGCGGCCAGGCGGTTGAGTTGCTCCAGAAGCAGCCCTACGACCTGGCGCTGGTCGATCTCGAGATGCCGGTTATGAATGGGATCGCGCTGCTGGAGCACATCCGTCAACGCCACGCCGAAACTGACGTGGTCGTCT
>JBDNDG010000181.1:0-8627 GCA_046719255.1 Chloroflexaceae bacterium | reverse complement strand
CCATATGACCCTTTTGCCCAGGGTGACCCGGTTGCTTAAAGAGCAGCAGATGGACGATGTGCTGGTGGTGGCAGGAGGCATCATCTCCGATGCGGACGCGGCGATCCTCAAGGCCGAGCACGGGATTGCCGAGGTCTTTGGGCCGGGCGCTTCAACCCAGGACATTATCAAGTTCATCCAGGACCATGTAAGCGTCTCCCGTGAATGAGACGGCGTTGCGCAGGAGTAGTGTGAACGGTCAGGATCTTGTTGCGCGTCTGCGAGCGGGCGACCGGCGCTCCCTGGCCCGGGCGATCAGCGTGGTGGAGACCGGCGGCCCGCAGGCCCGCGAGTTGCTCGCCGCGGCCTATCCCTACACAGGCAATGCCCACGTCGTGGGCATTACCGGGCCGCCCGGCGCCGGGAAGAGCACGCTAGTCACCGCGCTGGCGCTGGAGTGGCGCAGCCGGGGAGCCAGTGTGGGCATTGTCGCCGTGGATCCGACCTCGCCATTCACCGGCGGGGCAGTGCTGGGTGACCGGATCCGCATGCAGGCCCTGGGCGGCGACCCCGGGGTCTTCATCCGCTCGATGGCCAGCCGGGGGCGCCTCGGCGGGCTGGCGCGCGCTACCGCCGACGCGGTGGCCATGCTCGACGCAGCCGGCTTCCAGGTGGTGCTGATCGAAACCGTCGGCGCTGGTCAGGGGGAAGTGGATATCGCCCGCGCCGCCCACACGACCCTGGTGGTCGAAGTGCCCGGCATGGGTGACGATGTGCAGAGTATCAAGGCCGGTGTGCTCGAGATCGCCGACGTGTTCGTCGTCAATAAGGCCGACCGCGAGGGCGCCGATAAGACCGTGCGCCAGTTGCGGGCGATGCTGCATCTGGCCGACCGGCAACCGGGCGCCTGGGAGCCACCGGTGCTCACCGCCGTTGCCACGACAGCCACCGGCAGCGCGGCGATTGTAGACGCGGCAACGCGCCACCTGTCGTACCTGCGCGAGACGGGGCTGGCCGGTGAGCGCGCGCGCCACGCTGCCGAGCGCGAACTGGCCGCCGCGGTCCAGGAGCTGGCCCTCGAACGGCTCCGCGGCCAGGCGTGGGACGACCTGGTGGCCCGCATCGCCAGGCGTGAGCGCGATCCCTACACCAGCGCCGAGGAGTTGTTCAGGTAGGTTAGTGGTGCGTCCGTGGCGCATCCGGCACGTCACAGGTCATGCTGAGCGCGGCGAAGCATCTCGGCCGGTGGCCTGCGCCGCGCTCCGAGCGCCATGGAACGTGCCGGATACGCTATGAAGTGCCGATCCCCATCCCACCACCCGTCAGGGCGCTTTCACGGGTAGCTTTTTTGGGCCACGGCCTCTCCACCTCACCCCACGGTCCCCTCTCTCTCCCTTTCACGGGTAGCGTTGTTTGGGCCACCGCTTCTCCTCCTCATGGGGACTCCCCCTCTCCCGCTAAGGGAACGGGAGCCGGGAGGTGAGGACTTGCGGCCGCCATGGCTTCCTGATGCGCTCCGCAAAAAACTCTATCCGTGAAAGCCTCTCTCCCCCGCTGGAGGGAGGAGCCCCGTTCCCTCCTCTCAGGAACAAGCGTTGTGCGGCGCAGCCGCATGGCATGGTATGGTTGATGAGCATGGGGAAACCCGAGTTTCCCGCTCCACTCGCGCCAATCCTGCGGCCTTACTTGCGCCAGAGGGGTGATTCGCGCTACACTCACCATAGCGCCACAGGCGGCGCTACCGTCTATTCACATTGATGTTCTCGCGTGGCCCCACTATGTCGTTCCGCACCCGCCTGACACTTGCCTACACCGGTTTCTTCGCCCTGGCCCTGCTGCTGCTGGGTTGCGGTATCTACTTCTCGGTGCGCCAGGCGCTGCTGGCCGGTGTGCAGCGCGACCTGTGGGCGGCCACGCGCCAGGTGCGCGCCATCTTCAACGCCGGTGGCCTCGAGCCGGTGCGAACCCCCACCGGCGAACTTGACCCCTATCTGCGCAGCGAGTTCATCCAGATCTTCAATAACCCCAACCTCGGGGCTCAAGTTTTTGACCGCAACGGCAAGTTGCTCAACAGCACGCCCAACCTCGATGGGCACCGGTTGCCCCTCGCCCCCGAAGCCCTGAGCCTCGGCGCCGAGAGCGTCGGCACCGGCATGATGACTACCCACGAGATTGACGGCATCAGCCTGGTCTCGCTCGTAACCCCGCTGGTGCTCCAGAGCAACAACCGGGTGGTGGGCTACCTGCAAGTCTGGCGTCCACTGCGCGATGTGGAAACGACCCTGCGCATGCTGACGGGCATCCTGCTCGGCGGCGGGGCAATCGCCCTGCTGATGACCGCAGCCGGCACCGCGCTCCTCTCCCGCCGGGCATTATCGCCGCTCGATGAAATTACCCGCACCGCCCAGAGCATCGTCCGGGCCGAAGACCTGGCTCAGCGCGTGCCGGTGCCGCCACAGCAGGATGAACTGCATCGTCTGGCAGTGACGATCAACGAGCTGCTGGAGCGGCTGGAGAAACTTTTCAATGCCCAGCGGCGCTTCGTGGCCGATGTTAGCCACGAGCTGCGCACGCCCCTCGCCGCCATGCAGGGCAACCTCGAGGTCCTGGAACGGGGTGGGCTGAGCAATCCCGAACTCGCGCGCGAGGCTCTGGCCGATATGCGCCGCGAAACCGGCCGCCTCATCCGTATGGTGAACGACCTCCTGCTGCTGGCGCAGAGCGATGCGCGGGTGCAGGTGCGCTGCGAGCCGGTCGAACTCGATACGCTGCTGCTCGAGGTCTATCGCGAACTGCGGCCCCTTGCCGGCGGCGTTACCCTGCGGATCGGCGCCGAGGATCAGGTTACCGTGCTGGGCGACCGCGATCGCCTCAAGCAGGCCCTGCTCAACCTCGGCGTGAATGGACTCCAGTACACCCCCCCGGGCGGCACGGTCACCCTCGGCCTTGAACAGCGCGACGGCTTTGCCCTGCTGACGGTCTCCGATACC
Source organism: Chloroflexaceae bacterium (assembly GCA_046719255.1). Taxonomy (GTDB): domain Bacteria; phylum Chloroflexota; class Chloroflexia; order Chloroflexales; family Chloroflexaceae; genus JACAEO01. The sequence goes on along the minus strand of JBDNDG010000181.1, from coordinate 5,658 downwards.
GGCGTGGGCATCGCCGAGGAGGATCTACCCCACCTCTTCGACCGCTTCTACCGCGCCGATCGCTCCCGCTCACGCTACAGCGGCGGCGCTGGCCTGGGTCTCTCCATCGTCAAATGGGTCGCCGAGGCCCACCACGGCTATGCGACCGTCGCCAGCGTGCCCGGACGAGGGAGCACCTTCGCGATCTGGCTGCCACTTCCGCCGCGCCCCACCTCCGCCGAGACGCTCGAACAGCCCGCCCTGGAGATCGGGGCGAGCGACGTGCCGGCCCTGCCCGCACCGCGATGAAACCAGGTTTGTTCCCGGTTCGAGGGCCTGGTAGCATAGACAACCGCAGCACCATGCAAATCCTGAGCGTCAGCGACGAGGTCGTCCCCGCGATCTACAGCCTGAACATTAAGCAACGTTTTGGCGCAGTCGGGATGGTGCTCGGTTGCGGCGATCTGCCTTATTATTATGTCGAGTTTATTGTAACGATGCTGAACGTGCCGTGCTTCTACGTCCACGGCAACCACGACGCGCCGGAGTTGCAGGCCAACGGCGATCTGCTCCACGAAGCGCGGGGCGCGGTTAACCTGGAGGGGCGCGGCGTGTCTCACGCCGGCCTGCTGATCGCCGGGCTGGGCGGCTCACTCCGCTACAAGCCCGAGGGCGCCAATATGTACACCGAGGCGGAAATGATGCGCCGCGTCTGGCGGCTGGTGCCCTGGATGCTTCTCAACCACGTGCGCTTCGGACGCTACCTCGACATTCTGATCACCCACGCGCCGCCTTTCGGCATCCACAACGGCCCCGATTACGCCCACCACGGCTTCCGGGCCTTCCTCTGGCTCATAGACCGCTTCTCCCCCCGCTACCTGATCCACGGCCACGTCCACCGCTCCTATGGCTACCACAACGAGGTTGAGACACACTACGGTCAGACCAGGGTGATCAATACGGCTGGCTACCGTGTGCTGGAGATTACCCCGGAGCCGCACCCGGCCTGAAGGCGCGCCACGAAGGTTGACAACGCAACAATGAACCTTGCAAGCATCCCCGCTCTGTGCTACCCTGATAACGAGAGATGAGGGAACCAGCGCGGCTACGCAGGTTCGTCACCGTTCGACCGACCAATCCACAGCGCGGTGTAACATGGCCAGGAGCATTTCGATGTCCTGGATCGGTCATGGTACCCACAATGATTTCAACCGGGCGCGACGCAAGGCCTTCCTCGGTCAGGTGCTGGCCTTGCTGACCCGCGCGCCCAACGACCTGCTCTCCTTTGATGAGGTGCGCGCGCGCCTCAACGTGCGCGGCCAGCACTACCTTGGCCTCCAGACGGTGCCGCTCGCACACATCGTGGGTAGCGAGGGGCGGTACACCGACTTCGACCGGCGGTTCGCCCCCCGCAGCGAAGCAACCAGACGGCGCTGGCTGGAGGTTGATCGCGCCCACCGCGAGGCCCGTGGCCTGCCCCCGGTCGAGTTATACAAACTCGGCGATGTCTTCTTCGTCAAAGATGGGCACCACCGCATCTCAGTGGCGCACCTGCAGGGCCAGCAGGAGATCGAGGCCGTGGTAACCGAACTGGTTGTGGACGTGCCCCTCGCACCCGATCTGAGCGTGCGCGACCTGCTGCTGAAAGAGGAGTACAGCGACTTTCTGGAGTGGACCGGCCTGGCCGATCTGCGTCCGGACCAGCGCATCGAGTTCAGCGAGCCGGGCGGCTATCTGGACCTGGTTGCTCACATTAACGCCCATCGCTACTTTATGGGCCAGGAATCAGGGCGCCCGATTGACCGCGCGGAGGCGGTCGCCTCGTGGTACGACCGGGTCTATGCGCCTGTTGTGCAGGTTATTCGTGAGACACGAACGCTACGCTCCTTTCCCGGACGTACCGAGGGCGATCTCTACCGCTGGATTATGCAGCACCGCTGGTACCTGCGTGAGCGCAACGGCGGCGCCGACCCGGGGCCGCTCGTGGCGACAGAGGACTATGCGCGGCTCTTTGGACAGCGCAACCTTAGCACGTTTGTCGGGCGGCTGCTGCGGTGGCACAGCGCGCCATCCTGATAGGGAAAGCTCGGGGGTCCCCATACCCCTGTGGCGAGGGTTGGAGCGGGCCGCGCCCGCTCCCGAACCGTGCTGATAGAAAAAGTATGGGGAACCCGGGGTTCCCCATACCCCTCCCTGCGGAGAGGCGAACGGCGCCTGACGAGCAACCGGGTCGGCCCGCGCCTACGGCACGCCGGGCCCGGTCACAATGAAGGCCCCAACTCCGGTGATGTCGCTGCGCTCACCGTGGGCGACCAGGCTGTAGAAGCCGGGCGACAGGCCCCCGCTCCCGAACACGATCCGGATGCGCCCCGCTCCGTCGGCAGTGGTGGTGATGTCGAGTGGCACAACGTCGGTCTCCGTGTTCAGCCAGGTCACGATCTCTTCGCCGGGAGAGAAGAAATCGGCGGTAAACACGTGGGCGGTGCCGGGTGGCCCCCGGTCAGGGGAGACGGTGAGATTGAAGATGCCCCCGACTCCTTCATCGTCATTGCGAATAATTTCCACCTGAACCAGTGTGGTGCGACAGAGGCCAGTCGGGCACTGGAAGGTGGCGTAGAGGGGGATGCGGTCACCCACCGGCGCCTCGCGGCGCACGAAGAAGTTGATCCGCCCGGTGCGGGTTTGCCCCGGTGGGACGTTGTTGACCCGAACCGTCACACGGGTGTCGTCAAAGCTAACCTGCGTGTCGCCTGGCTCAAGGGCGGTCTCGGTAAAGATGGTCAGGCGTGAGGAGTAGGCAAGGCTGAGCAGGGTTGATGGAGCAACAACCTGATCGACGTTGGTCAGGCGAAACTCAACCGACAGGATGGTCCCTCGCTGCACCTGCTGGAGCGGCACGGGGCGCAGGGTGAGTTGCACGCTGGCTGCCCCGCGCCTGATCACTGGAAGATACACCACCAGTCCCCCGCCCTGCTGAGGGAGCGCGTCATTGCCCGCCGGCCCCGTGGGCGGCCCTTCCTGCGCCACGGCAGGAAGGGCTCCCAGGAGCGCCGCCAGGAGCGCCACGAGCAAGGCGATCCTCCCAATCCTTCCCCTGTGAGTGTCTGTGTGATTCATGCCTCAACCTCATTGTTGTCTGTGGTACGGCGCCTGTCTATCGGCCCTCCGTGCGGCTGCGCTGCGAACGACGCGCGGCCGCGGAGATGTTCCTGGGCAAACGCGGTCCTCCCACTCACCGGGAAAGGCGTAAGAACACTCGCTCGCCCCCTGCTGAGGAGGCGCCCCCGCTCACACCTGCGCCATCTTCGCACCTTCGTGGGGGGCGCTTATGAGGACCCGGTATGCTCGGCAATGACGACCAGTCGTTCGGTAAAGTCAACCACGGCGCCGCCGACCACGATACTCTCTCCGGTGCAGGAGATGAGCGTCACCATTTCGCGGCCCTGGGGGAAGAGGAACTCGATCTGTTCCGGGGCGACACGCATCTGCTGCGTCACCACATACTCGTGGCGCTGCCCGGAGGCATCGTAGAGTACCACCTGAGCGCCCACCCCCACCTCGCGCAGGCGGGCGAACGGCGCGGGGATATGTGGCCGCGCCATGAACGGCAGCACGTGGCCCCACAGCACAATGTTCTCACCCTCGCCAGGCATGGCGCTACCGCTGAACCAGCCCACATCGTGATCGGGAACCACAAATGCGCCGGTCTCGTCGGAACCTGCCGGCACGGTGGCAACCTCCAGCCCGATAGCCGGGATCAGCAGGCGGACCGGCGGCGCCGGTGCCCGCGCCAGCGCCAGTTCCGGCGCCGCTGGTGCGGCGCCGGGCGGGTCAATCGCTACGGGGGCAGCTTCGCGGCCAAGCAGCCCGCGCAGCACCAACCCCTCGGCGATCTCCGGGTGCAACTCGAAACGCGCCCGTTCGAACCACTGCACCACATAGGTCCTGCCGTCGGCCAATCGCTCAGTGCGTGGCGGCGTAAGGGGCAGACCGTACAGCGCCAGGCTTTCGCGTTCGTTCAGCGCGCCATCTCCGTCGAGATCGGCGCCAGCGGCGAGCCAGGCGGCGAGGAACTCCCCGCACACACTCAACCCGGTTTCGACAAAGGCGCGGCACTCGCCAACCATTGCCGTGCTGGCCAGCGGTTGTGCCACGCCGGGGCGTGCGAGGACCTCCGCGCCGACCCGCCCGATAAGCGCATCGTAAGGGTAGGGCAGATCGGGATGCAACTCGAAACGCGCCCGTTCGAACCACTGCACCATCACCGTGCGGCCCTCGATCACCTCCGGCTGCACCCCGGTGATCGGAAAGCCGAACACCATCAACCCGCCGCCGCTTTCCCAGAGCTGTCGGATGCGGCCATCAATACAGTAGCCAGTCTCGGCAAAACAAGCCGGCGCGACCGCCCGTGGCAGAGGGGCAGCCTTCCCAATACTGGCGGCAATCCACCACGTGGCCAGGGCCAGCAGCGGCACCAGCAAACCTGCGCGCAGGAATCGAGTTCGTCTCACACGTATCATGACGCGATCATCGGGTGACGGGTCACAGGGGAAGCACAGCGGCGAGCAGAAACACGGAAAATCGGAGGGGCCAGAGGCCCCTCCGCGAGAAATCCAGCCACACGTTCAACCCGGGCTTGCCATCAAGCGGCCACCTGCTCTCGGCGAGGCGTCAGGAGGCGACGGGTAGCGAACACGGCGATGGCGGCCAGCAGCGCCATACCGGCAATCAGCAGGGGCGCCGCGCCCGTATTGCCGTTGGGCAGGCGCACACCCACCAGCACAATGTTCACGTCGCTCACCGGCGCTCCACCGGTGATCACCCGGTACACCTGGTTGGTGGTGAAGCGCACCTGTCCGCCAACACTGATATTGGCCTGCACGGTGTAGAGCCGGTTGGGATCGATCCGCGCCGGGTCATAGGTCACGGTATAGCGGAAGGGAGGCTGTGCGTTGTTGGTCGTGAAGCGCTGCTCGGCGATCAGCGTGCCGGTGCGACCGGCGGCGGCCACTTCGGCAATCTGCACCGTCACCACGGCGTTTCCCGGCAAGGCAATCCGATCTCGCAGCGAGAGCGTGCCGGAGACCGCGGCGGGCGTCGATTGCGCTGCCGCAAGCCCGGGGATGGCGGTGAGCACGATGGCGAACAGTGAAACGAGCACCAGACGAAGGACCTTCATACTTCCTCCTGCAAGGCAGCGAATCACACCCGCGAAGCCCTACGGGCGGGCTTCGCCTGAGCTTTGCTCCCGAGGGAATCGGCGGGAGACCTGGCGTCCCTGTCAGACCGAGCGCAGGGATACAGGGTTTCCCCACTTTTCCCTCACGGGCGGTATCAGCGTGCTGCGCTTTCCCACATCTCGCCTGCCGGCAACGGGGAAACCCCGGTTTCTTCGCTGCCCCCGTACAGAAGATGCAGGAGAGCATAGCCTGCTCACATCTGTAGGGGGAGTGGTTTCCCCATTTATCCTGGTGATGTGCGGCGCAACCGGATGGAACCTGATGTTAAACAGGTCATACTGTACAAAAGAGTATAGCAGGCATTTTTGCATTTGTACAGATGTCTGTATTATGATAAATGGAGATATGAATACAGTCATTACCTGCGAGATGGTCTGTTATTGCAACACTGGTTCCTTGATCGTCTCGAGCCGGAGAGCGCTCTCTACAATAATCCCGC
>JBDNDG010000180.1:0-8648 GCA_046719255.1 Chloroflexaceae bacterium | reverse complement strand
GAGCAGGATCGCAACAAGCGCTATTCCTGGGAGGGCGCAGCCCTCCCAAACCCTCCTCCCCACAGGCAGGGGGAAGGGGAAACCGGGTTGCCCCTTCCGGCTGTAACCTCCGGCGCATATGGTGCATCATACTGGCGAAAGGTTGAAGGATCCTTTGCAGATCAGGAGGATGTCCGTATGCAGCAGGTAGCGACACGCTGGTTCGGTCTACGCCGGAACCTGAAGGAACAGTACTCGCCGCTCTTCTTCCTCGCCGCCCTGGGCAATGGGGGAATGGCCATCACGTTCTTCATCTGGTTGAACTTCTTGATTCCCCACCCGAAGACGCCGATTGTCACCTTCGACGCGATTGCCGCCTTTCTCAGCCAGGCGAATACGCTGGCCTACGCGCTCACCATCGGCGCGATGGCCGGCATCGTCATCTTCGCCCTGCGCCACCTGCGGCTGGTCGTGTGGAACCTGCGCGAATATGCGCAGTATCGTCGGACCAAGGCGTATACGGCGTTGCGGGAAACGAACGGGGCGGTTGCGCTGATGAGCCAACCCCTGACGCTGGCGATGACGGTGAACGTCTTCTTCGTGCTGGGCGCGGTGTTTGTGCCCGGCCTGTGGGGCGTGGTCGAATACCTCTTTCCCATCTCGCTGAGCGTCCTGACGATTATCGGCGTGGCGGCGCTGCGCGTCTTCCTTGACCTGTTCGGGCGGGCCCTGGCCGGCGGGCACTTCGACTGCACGCGCAACAACAACCTGAGCCAGCTTCAGGCCGCTTTCACCTTTGCGATGGTGGCCGTGGGCCTGGCGGCGCCGGCGGCGATGAGCGGCAATCGAGTCACCATCGCGGTCAGTATCCTGCTCTCGATCTTCTTCCTGGGCGCGACAGCACTGGTGGGCCTGGTGATGCTGGTGCTGGGGTTCCGCGGCATGCTGGCGCACGGGCTGGCGGTTGAAGCCGGGCCAAGCCTGTGGATGCCCATTCCTATCCTCACCCTGGTGGGCATCGCCCTGATCCGCATTCGCCACGGGCTACACCATGGCTTCGAGGTTCACATTGAGCCAGGCAGCACCTTCGTCCTGGTTGGCACCATTCTGGCCCTCCAACTGCTGACGGGCATAATTGGCTATGCGGTGCTGCGGCGGGTAGGCTATCTGCGTACCTATCTCTGGGGCGAGGCGCGCAGCCCGGGGAGCTACGGCCTGATCTGCCCGGCGGTGGCGCTGTTCGTCTTCGGGATGTTCTTCGTGCATCCAGGCCTGGTGCAGAACGGCCTGATCGAGAAGTACTCGCTGGTGCACTACCTGGTGATTGTACCCTTTGCCCTGGTGCAGGCACTGGGGATCGTGGCGATGCTGCGCCTGGATGAGAAACTGCTGCGCCCACAGATCGAGGTCGCATCGTCGGATATGGCAACGGCCTGAAAGCGAACCCTGCCGGGCCGCAGGCTTCCCGGGCCTCTCTTCAGGTGCGCCTTCAATCTTGAAACTGGTATCCAGCGCGGCCGGACCTCACGGGCTTGCCAGACCCGCGAGGTCCGGAGGCACCGCTCGATGCCCCTTTCCTCCCACCCAACCCCTCGGCAGACGTGTCTGCCGGGGGTCAGCGTTGGTGCTGCAGGCAGGGCGAACGCAACGTCGGCAAGCGAACGTATCCTGAGTGGGCCCAGGCGGCCTGTCCTGAGCGGAGCGAAGGGCGTAGCGCGGAGGCGTTCGCGCCCTTCGCTCCGCGCTGCGCGCTCCTCAGGGGGCGACAACCAGGACATTGCAATTACCCCGGCGCTGCAGGTTGATCGCCGGTTCTGGTAATAGCGATTTACTATGCTTATGCACAACGTAGAGGGAGTTCCCGACCGGTCTGGTCCTGCCGAATCCTCTGGGGAGCAGGGCAAGGCAGGTGTGAACCCTGGCGCAAGCCGGTTGCCGGAGTGGAAAGGCTCTGAGAGGGTTGCGCCCTGCTGGAACCTTCCCTTGCAGCATACCCCACAGACGAGTAAGTGGCTCCTTGCCGGGGCAGACATCCCGGCACGGGCCGTTTTCTTCCCTCGGTGGCAGACAGGTTCGCTGCTACACGGTGCTTGTGGCGTTGATGCCAGTTGGAATTGAACAGGCCACATTCGCACGCCCACCAGTGCGCATTGCAACGCCACTGCAGCCATCTGCAATCCGAAATCTGCAATCTGAAAATGGTATGACTATGCCTGTCTCCCCAGCTCGCATCCTGGTCGTAGATGATGAAGCTCCTTTACGGGCCCTGTTGACGCGCTTTCTACAGCTTGAGCATTACGAAGTGATCGGCGCCACAAATGGCGCGGAGGCCATTACCCTGGTCGCCGAACAACACCCTGATCTGGTGCTGCTCGACGTGAACATGCCGGTGATGAGCGGTATCGAGGCATTAAAACGGCTCAAGGCCAATCCGGCCAGCCGGGACGTACCGGTGGTCGTGGTGTCATCGGATGTGGACGTGGAACAGATCGCTGCCTGTTTGAAGCTGGGGGCCGAAGATTACTTGCCCAAGCCGTTCCATCCCACCATTCTCAGCGCGCGGGTCGGTGCCTGCCTGGAACGTCGCCACCTGCAACTCCAGCAACGGGCTTACCAGGCGCAACTCGAGCGCCGGGTGAAGGTCCACTCGGCACTGGCGGCACAGCATGCCGAGGCGCGCGCCCAATCTGACGCGGCGCTCCAGCGTCAGACGGCAATCCTCCACTCGGTCTTTGTCAGCCTGAGCGAAGGTGTGGTCGTGGTTGACGGGAACGGCGTGCTTGTCCACCACAATCCCGCCGCCCGGAGAATCCTCGGCGCCTGGATCGATACATTGAACCAGCCGGCTGATGCCGCCCGGCTGAAAGAGGATCGCCGGGCGTCGCTGCACGCGCTTCTCGCTCGCGCGCTCGAGGGTGATGAAGTAGACGGTCACGAAGTTCATCTGCCAGAAGCCGCTGATGGCCAGTGGTTAAGCGTATCGGCGCGGCCGCTGCGTAACGAAGGCGGAGCAATCACTGGCGGAGTGATGGTGGTACGCGATATCAGCGCCAGCAAGCGCGCCGAACTGGCGCTGCGCGAGAGTGAGGAGCGCTACGCCCTGGCGGCCCGGGGTGCCAACGACGGGCTTTGGGACTGGGATCTGCGAACCAATGAGATTTACTATTCGCCGCGTTGGAAAAGCATGCTCGGCTACAGCGAGCACGACCTGGGCACCGACCCCGCCGAGTGGTTTGAGCGGGTGCATCCCGATGATCGGGAGCGACTGGAGATCCACCTGCAAGCTCACTTCCGCCGGTTGATCACCCATTTTCAGCACGAGTACCGCATCAAGGCCAGTGATCACAGTTACCGCTGGATGCTCTGCCGCGGCCTCGCCGTGTGGGACGAGAACGGCGTGGCTACGCGCATCGTTGGCTCGCAGACCGACATTACCGACCGCAAGCGCGCCGAAGAGCGGCTCCTGCACGACGCTTTCCACGATGGTTTGACAGGTCTGCCCAACCGGATGCTGTTCCTCGACCGGCTCAAGCATGCTATCACGCGAAGCCGGCGCAATCAGGGTCACCCCTTTGCGGTGGTGTTCCTCGATCTGGATCGCTTCAAGGTGATCAATGATAGCCTGGGTCATGGCGCCGGCGACGCGCTACTGGAAGCCGTCGCGCGCCGCGTGGAGCAAAGCCTGCGTCCAGGTGACACAGCGGCGCGTCTGGGCGGTGACGAGTTCGCCATTCTGCTCGAAGATATTGGTAACGCCGAGGCGGCCCTGGCGATCTGTGAGCGGATCCAGGAGGCGATTGCGACCCCGGTGCACCTCAACGATCGCCAGATGTTTACAACGGCCAGCATTGGCATCACTCTCTACCAGCCGGGCTACGACTCCGTGACAGATATGATCCGTGACGCCGATACGGCGATGTACCACGCCAAGATGCGGGGCAAGGCCTGCTCGGTGGTCTTCGATCCAACGATGCACGCGGCAGCGGTTGAGCAACTGCACCTTGAAACGGCGCTCCGCTGGGCGGTTGAGCGCAACGAACTGCGCCTGCACTACCAGCCGATTGTCGATCTGCAGACCCGGCGGATCGTGGGTTTCGAATCGCTGCTGCGCTGGGAGCACCCGCAACGGGGATTGCTCTACCCCTCGGAGTTTATTACTATCGCTGAAGAGACGGGACTGATCGTGCCGATTGGCTGGTGGGTCATGCGTGAAGCGGCTCGCCAGATCAAAACCTGGCAACAGACGATCCCCGGTAACGAGGAACTCTGGGTGGCAGTCAACCTGTCGGCCCGCCAGTTGATCCAGCCCGATGTGGCGCAGACGATCCTGGGTATTCTTGATGAGTGTGACCTGTCAGCCCACGCGTTGAAGATCGAGATTACGGAAACGGCCCTGGTGAACTGCACCCCGGAAACGCGGGATCAGTTGAACATCTTGCGTGCCGCCGGAGTAAAGATCTGTATTGACGATTTTGGCACAGGCTATTCCTCGCTCAGTTACTTGCAACGGCTCCCGGTAGACGTTTTGAAGATCGACCGTTCATTTGTCCAGGCAATAGAAGACATCAGCAGCCAGGGCGCGATTGTCAGCAATATTATTGCCCTGGCCCATGTCCTGGGTCTGGATGCCGTTGCCGAGGGGACTGAAACGGTGGCGCAGTTGCACCGGCTGCGCGAACTGCACTGTACCTTTGGGCAGGGTTGGCTGTTCTCGAAGCCCTTGAACCCGGAGGCGGCCGCGGCGCTACTAACGCGAAAAGATGAGAACATCGGGTTTCCCTATGCCCCTCCCCTCAGGGAGGGCGGTTCGCTCCCACAAACGCAGCGCATTGCGCCGGTGGCGACGTCAAATCTGCCTCGGGCGCTGCACAGGGACGCGCCGCCGGGTGAACTGACGGCGCAGCCACTTCTCGATCTCGATGATCGTGTACGTGACCACACCCACGGCCAGAACTCGCCCCCAGGCCGCGAGATCGAGGGGCGCGCTACCCATGATCCGGTGCATCACCGGAGCGTAGGTAAATGCGAGTTGCAGGAGCGCGATCACCAGCACCCCCACCACCAGCCAGCGATTCGAGAAGACCCCGATACTGAACATGGAGCGGGTCAGTGAGCGGCAGTTGAACAGGTAGAAGACCTCAACAAAGACCTCGACGTTCACCGCGACGGTGCGGGCTTCGGCCAGGCTTGCCCTCCGGGCTTGCTCCCACTCGAAGAGGCCAAAGGCGCCAGCCAGGATCAGCAGGCCAACGATGAGGATGCGCCAGAGTAACTCCGGCGTGAGGATCGGCACATCGGTGCGCCGCGGCATACGGCGCATGATGTCGGGTTCTTTCTGCTCCAGGGCCAGCACCAGTCCCAGCACTGCAACCGTGGTCATGTTGATCCACAGGATCTGGATCGGCAGGATCGGCAGCGCCAGACCGGCAACAACTGCCGCCAGGATGATCAGGCCCTCACCGAGATTGGTAGGTAAGGTCCAGGCAATAATTTTGGTCAGGTTATCGAAAACACCGCGCCCCTCTTCGACGGCGGCGGCGATGGTGGCAAAATTGTCGTCGGTCAACACCATGTCGGCAGCCTCTTTGGCGACGTCGGTCCCGGTGATGCCCATTGCCACGCCAATGTCGGCCTGCTTGAGCGCCGGGGCATCGTTGACCCCATCGCCCGTCATAGCGACAATATGGCCACGCGCCTGGAGAGCTTCGACCAGGCGCAGTTTTTGCTCTGGCGTGACCTGGGCGAAGACGACGGCGCGATCCACTGCTTCGATAAGTTCCGCATCGCTGAGGGCAGCCAGGTCCTTGCCTGTGAGCGCCCGCGGTCCCGCCGTCGGATCGGCGGCGCCTTCGATGCCGATCTGCCGGGCAATGGCCACGGCGGTCAGGGCGTGGTCGCCGGTGATCATGTTGATACGAATCCCGGCCCCCTGGCAGGCCCGTACCGCCGCGATCGCCTCCGGGCGAGGCGGGTCGGCCATACCCTGTAAGCCGAGGAAGGTCAACCCTTCAGCCACATCGGCGTGGGTGAGTTGCGTCGTGGTGGCGGGAACGGCGCGGCGGGCGAAGGCCAGGACGCGCAGCCCGTCGGCGGCCATGGCCTCGACGTGGCGCTGGACGCTGGCGACATCCAGGGCCACCTCGCGCCCGCCGGCGTCGAGCAGGGCGCGGCAGCGGGGCAGCAGGACCTCACTTGCTCCTTTTATGTAAACCATTCGCGTCTGGCCGGCGTCGTGGAGCGTGGCCATGTACTGGTGCTGCGACTCGAAGGGGATCGCGTCGAGGCACGGCAATGCGGCGTGTTGCTCATCGGGGCGCAGGCCAGCTTTGATCGCCACGACCAGCAGCAGTGCGCGTCGCCCTCAACCTCCCAGCGGCCCGCCTGCTCCACCAGCCGGCTATCATTGCAGAGAAGCCCGGCCCGCAGGCACTCCGCCAGGGCCGGGTGGGTCGCCGGGTCAATTGCCGCTCCCTGCTGGATGATCTGGCCCTCGGGCCGGTAACCCGCCCCGGTGACCTCGAAACAGGCGTCATCCACCACGATGCGCTGCACGGTCATCTGATTCTGGGTGAGGGTGCCGGTCTTGTCGGAGCAGATCACCGTCGTGCTGCCGAGGATCTCTACCGCCGGCAGCTTGCGGATGATCGCCCGGCGACGCGCCATCCGCGAGACGCCGATGGCCAGGGTGACCGTCACCGCGGCGGGCAGTCCTTCGGGAATGGCGCTCACCGAGAGGGCGATTGCCGCCATCAGCGTCTCGACCAGTGGCCGGCCCCGCAGGAGTTCTACGACCATCGTCAGGCTGGCCAGTGTCAGGATCAGGTACAGCAGGATCAGGCTGAAGCGGGCGATCTTGCGGGTCAGGGGCGTTTGCAGTTCCTCAGCGGTGGCGATCAGGCGGGAGATCTGGCCTACCTCGGTGCCGTTGCCGATCGCAACAACGATGCCGGCGCCCTGGCCATAGGTCACGAGGGTCGAGGCATAGGCCATGTTGCGACGGTCGGCCAGGGGTGTGTCACGCTCCAAACAGACTTCTGCTGCCTTGGCGACCGGCACCGACTCGCCGGTCAGGGCTGCCTCGGCGATTTGCAGTTCACGGGCGCGCACGAGTCGCAGGTCGGCAGGGACCTTGTCGCCGGCCTGCAGGAGAACGAGATCGCCCGGAACAAGCTCCGTGGCGGAGATGCGGCTGGTCACGCCCGCGCGCACCACGGTTGCTTCGGTGACCATCGTCTGAGCCAGGGCCTCGATAGCCCGCTCCGAGCGCGATTCCTGAAGGTAGCCGAGGATGGCATTTACCAGGACCACACCGAAGATGATGGCCGCATCAACTGCGTCTTTGAGCACCAGGGTGATCAGGCTCGCGGCCAGGAGGATGTAGATCAGCGGGTTGTGGAACTGCGACAAAAAGCGTACCAGGGGGCTTTTGCCGCGCCGCCGGGTAATGATGCTGGGCCCGAACTGCGCCTGACGGTGCTTGACGGTGAAGACATCCAGGCCACGCTGGAGGTCAGTTTCAAGCAGGTCGAGAGTTGCATCAGGCGGCAGGTGATGCCAGGGAACCTGCAAGAGTGAGGCGTTCACAGAAGGCTCCGATTCTCGGACAGGGTGGTTGCTTCCTCATTGCTGCGCTACGCGCCGCCACGATTCGCAGCGAGAGGGGCTTGCAAGGAAGAGCAGATGCCCGGGGAAGGCGGGAGAGGGCTACGCCCACGGGCCATTGGGAAACCGGGTTTCTCCACCTGTGGCACTATCCTATCCGTAACAACCGGTCAAGCTGATGGGGATCGAGGGCGCCGGCAACGCTATCGGCCAGGCGCTCGTAGGGATCGGGAGTGGGCGCGGTGGTCTGTGACTGCCAGCCAAGAGTGCCGAGCCAGGCCCGGCGGAAGGCGGTGTTGGCAAAGAGGCCGTGGATGTAGCAACCCCAGACGCGCCCGCCTTCGACGATACAGCCGTCAAGCTCCTCGTCGGCGGCGCTGCCGCGACGGGTGATGCGGGCCAGGGCTGCGCCAGCGGTGACCCTGGTGCGCCCGGCGTGGATCTCGTAGCCCGTCAGCGGTGCGCCGGGGGCCCAGGGCGCCAGGGATTCGGCGACGATCTGCACGGTGCGCTTCTCCCGCTCGAAGATGGTCTCGACCGGCAGCAGTCCCAGGCCAGGCTCCTCGCCGCCACCACCCTCGACGCCCAGCGGGTCGCTGATGCGCGCGCCGAGGAGCTGGTAGCCGCCACAGATGCCGACCACCGCGCCGGGAAAGGCGCGCAGCGCGGCGTCGAAACCCCGTTCGCGCAGCCAGCGCCGGGCGGCCATGGTGTGCTTGGCGCCGGGCAGGATCACCGCCGCAGCGCCAGCGAGTTCCGCCGGCCCATCCACATAGCGCAGACTCACCCCCGGCTCGCCGGCCAGGGGGTCGAAGTCGTCGAAGTTGGCAATCGTGGGCACCCGTACCACAGCGATGCGGAGCGCGCCGTGCGACCCTCCAGGCCCCCGTTCGAGGGCCACGGCGTCTTCTTCGGCCAGGCCCAGGTCTTCGATCCAGGGAACGACCCCCAGCACCGGCACGCCGCTCCGCTGCTCCAGAATGTTCACACCATCGGCGAAGAGGGCCGGATCGCCCCGAAAGCGATTGACCACCAGACCGGTGACCAGGGCACGCTCCTCCGGCTCG
>JBDNDG010000018.1:0-24135 GCA_046719255.1 Chloroflexaceae bacterium | reverse complement strand
TCTGTCGTGGTCAAGGCCAACTTCTTGATGAGCCCGCCCCTGGTGGTAGCCTTCGCGCTGGCCGGGCGCATTGACATTGACCTGGCCAGCGAGCCGCTTGGCGTGGGCGCCGATGGTCAGCCAGTGTTCCTCAAGGATATCTGGCCGAGCCACGCCGAGATCCAGCAGACGATTGACGAGGCGATCCAATCGGACATGTTCCAGCGTAGCTACGCTCAGATCTTCGTCGGCGACGAGCACTGGGAGAACCTGGACGTGCCGACGGGTGATCGCTTTGCCTGGGATCCGCAGAGCACCTATGTGCGGCGTCCGCCCTACTTCGACCAGATGCCGGAGGAGCCACCGGCGCGAGTGCCCGAGATCGAGGGTGCGCGGGTGCTGGCGCTGCTCGGTGATAGCATTACCACCGACCATATCTCGCCTGCGGGGAGCATCAAAGCCACTTCACCCGCTGGCAAGTACCTGATCGAACACGGCATCGAGCCGAAGGACTTCAACAGCTACGGCTCGCGCCGCGGCAACGACGAGGTGATGGTGCGCGGCACCTTTGCCAATGTGCGCCTGCGCAACCGGCTGGCTCCCGGTACCGAGGGTGGTTTTGCCCCCTACCTGCCCACCGGCGAGATCCTTCCGCTCTATGACGCGGCGATGCGCTACAAGGCCGACGGAACACCGCTCCTGGTGATTGCCGGCAAAGAGTACGGCTCCGGCTCCAGTCGCGACTGGGCCGCCAAAGGACCGTATCTCCAGGGTATCAAGGCGGTGATCGCCGAAAGCTTTGAGCGTATCCATCGCTCGAACTTGGTCGGGATGGGCATGCTGCCGTTACAGTTCAGGCCGGGCGAGAGCGCCGAGAGCCTGGGCCTGACCGGCCGCGAGGTCTATGACATCCTCGGGCTTCAGGAAGCGGTGGCCTCCGGCTTTGCCAGCGGGCGCACCCTGACGGTACGCGCCACCGCCGACAATGATACCGTGAAGACCTTCGAGGTGATCGCCCGTATTGACACACCCCAGGAGTTGCAGTACTACATCCACGGCGGCATTTTGCAGTATGTGCTGCGACAACTGCTTGCCGAGAGCAAGCAGCCGGTGTAGGTGTGGGAGGTGAAGATGTAGAGATGTGGAGATGTACCTCGATTGGAGAAGCTTTCCTCCACACCTCTACACCCCACCCGAACCACCTATGCGATAGTTCTCACCATGCGCCGGCGGGTAGCCACCGCCACGGCGAAGATGCCGTAGATCATATGGAAGAGGTAGGTGAAGGGGAAGAGCGTAAACAGTGCCAGACCGAGCGCCGCGTGCACGAACACGATCCCCGGAATGAGTTCCAGCCGCGCGAACAGCTCCGTCCAGATGATGCAGAAGATCACCAGCCGGACGAGCATGCGGTCCCAGGGCCGGCGTCCGGGCACCCGGACGCCTCGCGAAGCCTCGTCCATATCCGAGACAATGGCCGAGCTGCGCTTGCGCAACAGGGTGATCAGCAGAGCCATGTTGCCGACCACGGCAAAGCTCACCGCCACCCAGGTGACCCCGACGAAGACCGGCGCCAGGCTGCCGAAGAGGAAGTGGGCCTGGAGCGCCTCGCCGTTCCCGAAGATAATCGCCAGCAGATTGGAGGGGCTGGTGTTGAAGCTGTGTTCGAGGTGCCGGGCCACGTCGGGCACGGGCTGCCCCTGCAACAGGCGCATGCCCAGGATCAGCGCCGACAGCGTATAACCGGTGACCTCGGTGATAATGGCGATGTGGTAGGCGATCAGGCCGTAGCCCCAGAGCGAGTTGGATTTGCGGTGGAAGTGGGCGAACGGGCCGAGGATCACCGCCTTGAGCGCCGCGCCCGGTGGCATAGGCGGCGGGGCGCCCACAAAGTTCGGGGTTACGCCGCGGAAGTGCTGGCGCAGGAACAGGGCCTTGATCAGCCGACCCAGGCGCAATCCTACCCCGATGACAAAGATCGTCAAGACGATGGGCGCAACGATGTCGAGAATGGTGATGAGCATCGCAGGTCCTCCTTCCTGGAGCTTTCGCTGTGTTCTGATGCGCTAACCTGAGCGCGGGCGAAACCGGGTTTCTCCGCCTGCGGTAAGTCTGCTAAACCGTACCTCTGCCCACCGGGGGCAGGTGCCTCCGGCGCCAGTTGCAGGGCGGGGAAAGCGGCTCGTCCTACCCGCAGTCGGCCTGCCGAACTGCGCCCCGTGCCCGTGGGGCGACAGAAGGGCGCAGCCCTCCCCGGAAACGTCTTTTCCTGTCCTCCAGTGGGGCGAACCCGGGTTCACCCCACCGGGCAGAGGTGCAGCCCGACCAGGCCCACCGCAGGTGGGGCGCCGCGGGTGCTCACCCTTCCCCCGGAAGCGCGGGCAGCCTGCCTTCCAACGCTCGCGCGGGCGGGAGTCCGCGCTCCCGGGTTTGCGTGGTTATACCAACACTGAGCACGTACAGGGCAGCCGGGTTGTCCTGCTCCTCTCAACAGTTCGGGCACTCGGCCAGCTCGCGCAGGCCACGCAGTTGATCCAGCACATCCGGGTGTGTGGCGGCAAAGCGCTTGACGATCGGGTCCTGCTCCAACCAGGTCACCAGATCGCCGAAGTCGGGTCGGTGCGCCAGCATCGCCAGGCGGCCCCCCATGCTGTGCGCGTCGAAAAAGTCCGGATCCCGGCCGATCAACTCGGCGGGCATGTACATCCGGTCGAGTTCACCACGGCGGGCCAGGGCCTGCTCCATCGCGTCATAGACCACCTCGAACAGCACCTGCACCATCCGCTCGCCCGGCTGCGCCAGCCCGTAGACATTGCAGGTGTCCTCCAGCGACAACGAGCAGACCACGCAGGGAGTGGTCACGCACTGCGCGCCCGTGAGCTGGATCTGGTTGGCCTTCAGCACCGAGATCTTGCGCCGCAACTCGGTGTTTTCGGGCAGACGCATACCACCCGCTCCGCCGTTGCAGCAGTAGTTGTACTCGCGGTTGGGCGTCATCTCCACAAAATCGGTTGTGACGTAGCTCAGGATCTCGCGGAACACCTCGCCCAGGCCGGAGAGACGTGTGGCGTAGCAGGGGTCGTGCAGGGTAATCCGGGTGTTCAGCGGTTCAACCGGCAGGCGGCCATCCTTGATCAGCTCCAGCATTAGCGCATCTACGCTGACCACGGGGTACTTGAGTGGCCGCCCCAGGGCCTCGGAGGCCTCGGCGTAGAGGGTGCGGGCATCGCAACCGCACTCCACCAGCAGGATCTGCTTCACCCCCAGCCGATCCGCTTCTGCCTCCCACTCCTCCAGCATCACCCGTGAGAGCTGATGGTGCACGGCGATGTGGTCAATCTCCGTGCCGGTGTCAACCACCCGCGGCGAGACGGTGTAGCTCACCCCTGCGGCATTGAGGATCTTGACCAGCTTGATCCCGAAGTCGGGGATCTTGGTGTTGCCGGCGGCCGGACACACGAAGAGCATATCGGCGCCGTGTACATCCACGGGCACCTCAATGCCCTCATTCTGGAGGAACAGACCGATGCGCCCGATGACCTGCGGGATGGTCAGGCCAAAGCTGTGCCTCAGGTTGGCGGTGTTGTCAACAATGGACTTGATGGTTGGATTGGCAAGGCTGAGACCAGAGTCGCTATAGGCCGCCCGTGCCAGGCGCACAACGCGCCGGGTGCTCAATCCGAGCGGGCAGGTCAGGGTACACCGGCCGCACGCGGTACACTGCCAGAAGGCCTGCATACGCTCGCGGACATCGGCGAGGGTCGGTGCCTTGCGCAGCCCGAGCGCAGTGGCGACACGGCCCTCCAGGGTCATGTACGAGTGGTACACATCGCGGATGAGTTCGGTCTTGTAGGTCGGGTGGAGCTTCTCATCGCCAGTGGCGAGGTACCAGGCGCAGGCATGACCGCACAGCTTGCAATCCATGCAGGCTTCGAGCGTGATCACGTCCTCCGGGGTCATGTTGCGCTCCAGGGACTCGACGAATGCCTTCAGCTCACCTTCCATACCGCTGCTCCTTCGTTGTATCACCTTCCACTGCCGCAGGTCACACTACAACGATCCGAATGGATCCGCACGCGGAACTATGCAAGTTCGCGAATGCGCCCTCGTCAACGTAATTCCGAAGCTGCCGATCCCGGAGGGTTTATACCAAATCCGCTGCATTTGTGTGCTGGAGGAGCGTTTTGGAAGGGGCCGCAAGTCCCTTCACAGGTAATAATTGCACACTCGCGCAAGGGATTCGATATAATATCCCTTCAGAATATTACCTCTTCGGCGTTATTTGTTTCACAATGAATGGTTGGTGTTCGCACCGTCGTTGAGCCGAAATATAGCAGGGGAAAAATCTTTTTCAAGACCAGCATCAACCGTGTTTAGTTACGAGTTGACAACTTTATGCGCGAGTTACCGATAGTGTTGAGGTATAAAAGAAGCGATTATCCCAACTCTCCAGTATAGGTGCAGGTTATATTGCCACACGAACGTGGGAATGCGATTGGAGCGAGGCATGCTATGCTTCGACGCCATCGGAGGAAGGGTTGCTGGGATAGATTGTTTTTTGTGTTGTCGATCCGCGGGAAGGCGTCGGGGATAGCTGCGTGTGTGCCGAGCGTCGGGGGTAGTAGCCCAGCGACTTGAGTTTGGCGGCGATGGTCTGTACTGTGGGTAGTTCATCATCACGGTAGCCAAAGTCGGTCATCAGGCGGCGGCGCACTTCTGCCGCGCTCAGACAGGCCATGCGCTGGTTGTTGCTGCACTGTGGGTCAGGATCGAGATGCCGCTGCTGTTCGATCAGCGTGCAGATGTCGGCCAGAAGCCGGGGCAGGTGCTCTTCGGCGCGATGCCGCCCGAGGGGGCCTGGCGGGTTCAACTCCTCCGCCCCTCCCTCCAGCTCGCGCAGGCCCTTGCGGATGGTTACCCGGCTCCAGCCCAGTTCGCGCTCGGCCAGACGCTGCCCACCCGGTCCAAGCTCCCTGACAGTGAGCGCCATGAAACGCCGGCGATCGCGCCCTTTGAGCTTGCGCGCCGTTTCGATCAGCAGCTCCTTGAGTGACTCGGTCAACTCCATCGCTGCCGCACTGCCTTCGCGAGTGGCCAATGACCGCAATGATCAGGTGATACCGATAGCGCCCGTCCCCCGGGGTTTCCCTGGCGACCCGAAGCCCCCTACGCCTGCCGGCGGCGGTTGCGCTGAGGAAAAGGAGTTTCGTTCCTTCCCCCAGCCGCGGGTTCGTTGCGCAGACCCGTCTGGAGGCACACACGGGTCAGGCCCCGCTCCACTCGAGACGCAGGGTCGCAATGAGGCGTTACTTCCCCGGACCCTCCCCGTCATCGCCTGCTGGCGAACGGCGGGTCGCTGGGGGAGCGCGGTCCTCTGGCGCAAACACAGCGCAACCAGTTAGCGCAAAACTCTTGCTTATCGAAAGTATGCCAGAATCGATCTGAGATCACAACGCTCAGAATGGGTTGTGTTGCGCGTACCCGATTGGGTGGGAAAAACTACCCATCTCCCCCTACCATGGGGGGGTATATGGAGCAGACCCGGACACATTCGGATTGTGGATTTGGGATTGCAGATGGTTGCACCAGGCGTCCAGGCGCGCTGTGACGCAACGCTGCGCGCGGCGTGTTCACCTGACGTCGGTATCCCGCCCTCGTCGGCGTTCGCGGGCGGGCCACCTTCGCTCCCGGGAGAGTCGATAATGGGGGGGCGCGCCTGCCCTCGACCCCGCCATCACCGATCTCACGCCCCTGTTGCCCGCTTATCAGACAGCCGTGGCGCGTTTGTGATCGCCATCCATGCCCTGGTGTGCTATGCTGAAACTGGCCGCAGTAGCGGTTACAGATTGCCGGCAACCGACGCCCTTGCGACTACGCCGCACAACGGCATGATGCAAAGAGGTTGTTCTGGAGGGTGCAGCCCTCCCCCACCTTCCCCCGACGTGGGGGGACCGGGTTGCCCCACCCTCCAGCGATACTGGTAACCCTCAGGAGGTGCGCGATGAAACGGCCCATTCTTGCTGGCGTGTTCGCGGTATTCGCCGCGGTCCTGCTCGCCCTGCAGCCCGTGCTGGCCGCGCCCGCTATCGGCAACGATAGCTTCCTGCGCGTCTGGACCCGCCAGGATTATCCTGTTTCCCAGGGCTTGACTGACCGCTCATGGACGTGGGGCCCCGCTCCCATTAGCGGAATCATGCGCGAAACCTATATCGAAGGCATTGACGGTTTGCGGACCGTGCAGTACTTCGATAAGAGCCGCATGGAGATCAATGATCCGACCGCCAATCCCAACAATCCGTGGTACGTCACCAATGGCCTGTTGCCGATTGAGATGATGACCGGGCGCCTGCAACTTGGCAATAACCGCTTCGAGCAGCGCGGTCCGGCCCGCATCAGCGCTATCGGCGATCCGGGCCAGTATCCGACCTACGCCGATCTGCTGCCGGTCTACCAGAGCCCCGGCGCCGTTAACCCGAATGATCTGGGCCGACCGGCTACCGGCTTCCTCAACCCCGATGGTTCGATCACCGGCTTCAACGATTTCGTCAACGACCCCAACACGATCCTGGTGCTGGGCGACAACAACCACGGTGTGGCGAAGGTCTTCATTGACTTTATGAATCAGCGGGGGCTGGTCACCGAGGGTGGACGGAACGTGATCGGGCGGGTCTACGATCCCCTCTTCGTCTTCGGACTGCCGGTCACCGGGGCCTACTGGGTCAAGTCCAAGGTGGGCGGCAAAGAGGTGCCGATCCTCTTCCAGGTCTTCGAGCGCCGCGTGCTGACCTACAATCCGGCCAACCCACCCGCCTTCCGCGTCGAGATGGGCAACGTTGGCCTGCACTACTACCAGTGGCGCTATGGGCGGTGAGGTGAGAACGGGGAGGATGTGAGAGGGCTACGCCCTCCCAGGAATTAACCCGTAGCGGGGAGGTTTGGGAGGGCGTAGCCCTCCCAACAACACATCGTTTTCGTTCCGGCGTTGTGCGGTGCAGCCGTATGGGTGTCTGACGAACAAGGGGTAGGGAGAAACCAGGTTTCTCCCTACCCCTCCAGCAACAGTGCCTCAGGATCTTCGATCAACTCCTTGACCCGCACCAGAAAGCGCACGGCGGTGCTGCCGTCGATCAGCCGGTGGTCGTAGCTCAGGGCCAGATACATCATCGGGCGAATGACGATCTGCCCGTTGATCACCACGGGCCGCTCTTCGATCTTGTGCATCCCGAGGATGCCGACCTGGGGCGTATTGAGGATGGGTGTAGAGAGAAGCGAGCCGTAGATGCCGCCGTTGGTGATGGTAAAGGTGCCCCCCTGCAACTCGGCCAGGCTCAGGGCGCCCTCGCGGGCGCGGCGGGCCAGGTCGGCAATTTCCTGCTCCAGTTGCGCAAAGCTCTTCCGGTCGGCGTCGCGCACCACCGGCACCACCAGGCCCTCTTCGACACCCACGGCCACGCCGATGTCGTAGTAGTACTTCACCACCACTTCGTCGCCCTGCATCTCGGCGTTGACCATAGGAAAGGCTTTCAACGCTCCAACGACGGCGCGGGTGAAGAAGGACATCAGGCCCAGGCTTACCCCGTAGCGTTCCTTGAAGGCGTCCTTGCGCCGCTTGCGGAGTTCCATGACCGCGCTCATATCCACTTCGTTGAACGTCGTGAGCATGGCCGCGGTCTGCTGGGCTTCGACGAGCCGCCGGGCGATGGTCAGGCGGCGCCGGCTGAGGCGCTGACGTTCTTCATAGCGCCCGGAGGCGGGGAGTGGCGCCACGGGCTGGGCCGCGCCCGCGAGCGCAGGCGGAGGGGCCGCCGACGTGCGTGGCGGGGCCACGGCAGCAGCAGGCGCGGCCATCCGCGGGGGTGTTGCGGCCACTGGCGCCTGAACGCTACGCAGCACGTCCTCCTTGGTGATCCGCCCGCCGGGACCGGTGCCAGCCACGCCTCGCAGGTCCACGGCGTACTCCGCGGCCACCCGCTGCGCCGTCGGCGTTGCCAGCACCGCTGCGCCATTCCCACCGGGCGCCTCGGCGCTGCCCATCTCCGCCTCGGCCGGGGCCGCCACTGCCGGCGCGACCGTAACCGCCTCCGGGCGCGGCGCTGCGCCCGCCTCGATGGTGCCCAGCACGTCGCCAATCCCCACTGTCGCGCCCTCTTCCTTCAGAATTGCTGTCACCACCCCGGCGTGATCCGCCGCCACCTCCAGGTTCACCTTATCGGTCTCAAGCTCAACCACTGGTTCACCCGCGGCGACCGTCTCACCGGCCCGTTTCAACCAGCGGGCCACCGTCGCCTCGACGATCGACTCGCCCAGTGAGGGGACTTTAATCTCGTAGGCCATGGCCTGTTTTTCTCCAACGCTATGATCCAGAGGGCATAGCCCTCCCAAACCCTCCAATGCGGTGGGGGTGACAACCTGGTTGCCCTGCGCCTCCTTCGCGGGCGTCCGACAGAGGCCGCGCCCTCCCGGAACGTGCCCTCGGGTGGAGGTGGGCAAGCCCGCTTTCCCCCCTGCAAATCACATACCCCTGCGGCTACGCTGCGCCCCTCCAACGTGAACGGACATACTCTTGAGAGGGCGCAGCCCTGCCGGATCCTCCCCTCAGGCCGGGGCGCGGCCCGGCAAGCTCAGGGCAGATGAGCTTGCCGGTTTTCCCACGGTTCACGTCAGCATCCCACCGGTCGCCGCCGCCACTGCCGCCCCGCGCAGCGCCTCGCGCAGGATGCGCTGCTGCTCGACAATGTGTGCGCTGTGAATACCCTCAGCCGTTGATGCCGACTCCGGACGGCCAACGTAGCTGAGGGGCAGCGACGGTGGCAGCAGCGCCCGCAGTTTGGGCGCGATGTAGCTCCACGCGCCCATATTCTGCGGCTCCTCCTGCAACCAGACCACCTCCTGCAACTGCGGGTAGCGTGCCACTGCCGCCTCGAGTTGCTCCTGAGGAAACGGGTAGAGCATCTCGACTCGCAGCACGTCCACACTGCCGCGGACCTGCTCGAACTCGGCGGAGGAGAGCAAATCAATCGCCACCTTGCCGCTGCACAGAATGAGGCGCGTCACGTCGGCGGGGTTGGGGGCCTCGGCGCCCAACCCCAACACTGGCTGGAACTGCGTCTGGGTCAACTCGCTCAACGAAGAGGCCGCCCGCGGGTGGCGCAGCAGGCTCTTGGGCGTCATCACCACCAGGGGTCGCGGATGCACCGGCAGGGCGGCGGCCTGGTAGCGCAACAGGTGAAAGTACTGCGCCGCGGTCGTCGGATTTGCCACGCGGATGTTGTCGGTCGCGCAGAGCTGCAAAAAGCGTTCCAGGCGCGCCGAGGAATGCTCGGGTCCCTGGCCCTCGTAGCCGTGCGGCAGCAGCAACACCAGCGCCGGGTCTACCGACCACTTGGCACGCCCCGAAACGATGAACTGGTCAATAATCACCTGCGCGCCGTTGGCAAAATCGCCGAACTGAGCTTCCCAGATCACCAGGGTACCCGGTGCATGGGTGCTGTAACCGTACTCGAAACCCAGCACCGCCGCTTCGGAGAGCGGGCTGTTGTACACCGCGAACGATGCCCGGGCCTGGGGAATGTGATGCAGGGGAATGAAGCGCTCCCCGGTGACCACATCGTGCAGCACCAGGTGGCGCTGGCTGAAGGTGCCCCGCTCGGTATCCTGCCCGGACATACGGATGGGCGTGCCGTCGGCCAGAATGGCGGCGAAGGCCAGGATCTCGGCGTGGGCCCAGTCGATCCCCCCTTCGTCGTGGATACTCTGGCGGCGGCGTTGCAGCATCCGCTCCAGCTTGGGGTGCGTCGTAAAGTCCTCGGGCCGCTCGAGCAGCGCCTCGTTCAATTCCAGCAGCTTCTGGCGCGAGATCGGCTTGGCGAAGACCTTGTTGCGCATCTGGTTCACCACGGGTGGGGCGGGAGGCAGGGGAGGTGCTTCCGCGGCCAGGCGCTGCCGCTCGCGCACCGTATCGAAGGCGTGCTGCAGCCTGGTCATAACCGCCTCGACCCGTGCCTCGGCCTCTTCGTGGGTAACCAGGCCCCGGCGCTCCAGTTCCTGGGCCCACAGCGCTCGCACCGTCGGGTGGTTGCGGATCTTCTCGTACATCCGCGGCTGGGTAAACTCCGGCTCGTCGCCCTCGTTGTGCCCCCAGCGCCGGTACCCCACCAGGTCAATCACGAAGTCCTTCTGGAACTTCTCACGGTAGGCCCAGGCCATGCGTGCTACCGCGATACAGGCCTCGACGTGGTCCGCGTTCACGTGAACCACCGGCATCTCGAAGCCACGCGCCAGGTCGCTGGCGTAGAGCGTGGAGCGCGAGTCGCGACTATCAGTGGTAAAGCCGATCTGATTGTTCAGAATAATATGGATCGCCCCACCCACGCGATACCCGGCCAGACCCGACAGGTTCAGCGTTTCGGCGACGATGCCCTGGCCGGGGAAGGCCGCATCGCCGTGGATAATGATCGCCAGGGCCTCTTTCTCATCTTCGTAGGGAAAGCCGGGGCGCGTGCGCTTCTCCTGCGCGGCCCGGGTGCGCCCCAGGATGACCGGGTTGACAAACTCCAGGTGGCTGGGGTTGGGCGCCAGAGTGATCGGCATCTCGGAAACGCCACTCTCGCGGTAGGCCTTGCGCGCCCCGAGGTGATACTTCACGTCGCCCGTCCATCCCAGGTAGGTGTCCTTGGAGTAATCGGGAGTCTGGAACTCGCTGAGAATGGAGAGGTACGGTTTGCCGAGGATATGGGCCAGTACATTGAGCCGCCCGCGATGGGCCATACCGATCACCACTTCTCGCGTACCGGCTACCGCTGCGTTGCGGATGATCGCATCGATCATCGGCACCAGCATATCGCAGCCTTCGATCGAAAAGCGCTTTTGGCCAGGGAACGTCTTGTGCAGGAAGCGCTCGAAGGTCTCCACTTCGGTCAGACGGTCGAGCAATTCGCGCTGCCGGTCGGCGTCCATGCCCCCGAAGAAGCGCCGGCTCTCGGCGCAGTCGCGGATCCAGTTGCGCTCTTCGTAGTTCTGGATCTGGTCGGTCTCATAGCCGATCGGGCCGGAGTAAATCTGCCGCAGCTTTTCGACCCCTTCGGCGGCGTTCGCCGACTGGGCGACCAGCGGCCCGCGCACGATGTGCGCCGGTAGGGCCGCCAGGTCCGCAACGCTTACGCCGTGGGTGGCCAGTTCCAACCCTGGATCGCCGGGTGGGGCGCTGCCCAGGGGGTCAATTCGCGCCGCCAGGTGCCCTAACTCGCGGATGTAGCGGATCAGCCGCGCCGCGCCGACGATCCGCGTCACGTCGAGTTGCGTCTGACCCGAGGCCGCCAGTTCCGTATCCAGTGGGCCGTACTGGCTGAAAAAGGCCCGCGTTGCCTCGTCCACCGTGGCCGGGTTCGCGGTGTACCGCTCGTACAGCTCCACCAGGTAGCCGGCGTTGGGCCCGTGGAATTGCCGCATGTTCATAGGGTGTCTTCTCGCCTTGACGCTGCTGTGTCTGGGCCGCCGACGCCCGGCATCTTTGCCGTGCGTCGCTGCCTGCCTGACATTGTACCACGCCCGCGACCATTCACTTTGTGGCGCCGGTCACAAATAATTGTTGGGATGGCCCGCGCGACCGGCGCCTGCCGCCGTGCCTGCGGCTCGTCCACGATCCGCAATGCACAAGCGAAAATGGTAGTACAATCCCCAGACAGCGCTTCCCGCGCCAGGCCTTGTCGCGGGCCTTCCTCCAGCGCCGCTCTGCCGCCCCGTGCGGACCGCGCGGCTCGTCACGGCTGTCGGTCAGGTTGCTCTATGCCTCACGACGAAACCAGCGCCGGGGAGCGGCGTGACCCCGCTCCCCGGCCATGTGCTCTCTCCCTCGGTGGTGAACCGGTGATCCTGCTCCCAGAGCGGGCGCTGTTCTGGCCACGCGAGCGCACCCTGATCATCGCTGATACCCACCTCGGCAAAGCGGCCAGCTTTCGCGCCGCGGCCATCGCCGCTCCCGAGAACAGCATTGCCGATCTGGGCCGGCTCACCGGCGCTCTGGGGCGCACCCGCGCCACCCGTCTGGCCATCCTTGGCGACTTTCTCCATGCCCGCGTCGGCCGCGCGCCGACCGTGCTCGCGGCCATCGCCGCCTGGCGCGCCACCCATCTCCACCTGGAGGTCCTGCTCGTGCGGGGGAACCACGACGCTCATGCCGGTGACCCGCCGTCGGAGTGGGGCATCACCTGTGTCAATGCACCTGTCGCCCTTGGCCCCTTCGCCCTCTGCCATTACCCCGACACCGCCGCCCCGGGCTACGTCCTGGCCGGCCACCTGCATCCCGCCGTCGTCCTGACCGGTCCGGGGCGGCAGCGCGAACGGCTGCCCTGCTTCCTCGTCGGCCCGCGCCGCGCCATCCTGCCCGCCTTCGGCAGCTTCACCGGTCACACCACCGTGTACCCCGGCGCCGAAGACCGCGCCTATCTTATCGCCGGTGAGGTCATCGAAATGCAACGGCCCGGCGGGCCTTCAAAACTCGCCGGGCCGTGAGAACCCGCCATTGTTCACTGGACCGTGGGGAAACCCGGTTTCCCCTGCTCTTGTGAGGGCGCAGCCCTCGCAAACCCGCTCCCGCGCGCGTTTACGGGCGGACAGAGCATGCGAACCAGTGCGGCTGGTAGCGCATTGGCTCGCCTCCGCGCACGGCTCCGGTCGCCCCGCTCCCGCGCGCGGAAGCTAGGAGGAGGCTCAAAGGGTATTACGAGACCATGCCATCACGCTCGTCGGCGCCCATACGTTCTGTCCGACCCCAAACCCCGGCGGGGGGAGGCTGTGGAGGTGTCGAGATGAACGCAAGGATACGTTGTACACCTCTACACCTCCACAGCTCTACACCTCCACACCTCCACAGAGAGAACCCCGGGTTCCCCTCTTGTCACCCCAGAGCGGTAAACAGGACATTGAGCGCGTACGCGATGAGCCCGAAGGTCAGCAATGTAATCACAGCCGCCAGCACCAGGGCCGTAGTTTCCGAAACCTCACCGAAGAGACCCCGACTCTGCGTGCGCTCTTCGAGACCGATCATCTGCGGCGCGCGCTGGTTCATTGCCTCCATACTGTCACCTCTTCACTGCTGGCATGTCTCAACCACTTTACCTAGAGTAACCAACCAGAGGCGCGCTGTGGAGGGGCGCCTTCCCCCTCTTCTGGCGAGCGACTCCCCCCTTTTCAGGGAGAATCTCCTTGATTACCAAACGTTTACCTCCTGGTTACGCCAGCGTAACGTGGCGTGTCGTACACTACATCCCGGCTGCAACCACCGATCTGTGCGCGGCCCCGTCTCCTCCCGGCGGCAAGGGCTTGCCGTCCACACAGGCAGGGGCACGGGGAAACCCGGTTTCCCCATATCTTCACGTTAGGAGAGCTTATGTTCGATGTGCTGACCATGCTCGTGTGCAGCGTCCTGCCGGCTATCCTGCTCCTGGTCCTCATCGTCTGGCTGTTGCGCCGACCGGCGCGCCCCCGCACGGTCAACCCCTATGTTACGCCGCCGGCCCGGCCTGCCACGCCCGACCGGCTCGTTGAGTTCGACGCGCTGGTGCAGCGCTGGGTGGCCGACGAGCGGCTTTCGCCCGCGGTGGGGAAGACGATTCGCGCGTTGATCGCCGCCGACTACGCTGCCGCCGGCTTCGGCGCTTTGCCTTCCGCGGCAGTGCCAGCGCCCGAGGTGGCTCCGCCGGCCCCGGCGCCCGCCGCGCCTTCGGGTGACGCCTCTGCCCCTGCTGTGCCGGCGCCTGCCCCTGTCGCCGCGCCGCCCCCGCGGGTAAGCGTCCGCTCCTGGAGCGCCGCGCTGCTGGCCCTGGGCACCCGCCGCGCCCTGCTCTACCTGGGCGCCTTCTTGCTGGTCATTTCCAGCCTGACCCTGGTGATCTTCAACTGGGCCAGCTTTTCCCCGCTGGCGCAGTTCGCCATTCTCACCGGAACCACCGCTACCCTCTGGGGCCTCGGGACGTGGATGGCGCGTCAGCCTGCCCTGGGCGCTGCCGGCGCAAATTTGCAGGCCGTGGCCGCCCTGCTCGTCCCGGTAGTCGGCTTTGCCCTGGCCCGCCCCGGCCTGCTCGATCTGGCGCCGCGAGTGGCCTGGCAAGTGGCCTCGGCCCTGAGCCTGGCGCTGTACCTGTTCACCGCCTGGCGCACCCGTCGCGCCTTCTACGCTGGCGCGGCGGTCGTTGCCGCCCTCAGCCTGATCTTCGCCGCTCCCGAGGCGCTGGATTGGGGGTGGAGAAGTGCCGTTGCCACGGGCCTCCTGGCAGCCCTGGTTCCTCTTACCACGCGCCTGCAGGCAGCGGGCGCCGCGGAGCCGGCTATGGGCGTTGCCCGGGTCAGCCTGATCGGTGTGCCCGTGCTGGTCCTGGGCAGTGCCGCGCTCTATCTGGCCGGCCTGAGCAATGGCAGCGCCTTCGGCGTTACGCTGCTGGCGACTACCCTGTTCTGTGCGCTGCGCTACGGGACCGACGGGCGCAACTGGTGGTTCTGGGCCGCCGTCGCGCCGCCGCCCCTGGCGCTGGCCGTCATCCTCGCCACGTTCGATGTGCCCCTGCGCGCGCATATGCTGGCTATGGCGCTCCTGGCGCTGGGCTACCTGTGGTTGAGCGCGGCGCTCGAACGACGCCTGCGCTCCGCTGCCGCGCCACTGGCTGGCGGCGCGCTGGCCCTCGGCGCGCTGGTCCTGCTTCCGGCGGTCCTTGACCTGCCGGTGGCCCGCTTCGCCCTTGGCCCGCTGGCGGCCCTGGGTCTGAGCGGCGTCGCGCTGGTCGAATGGGGGCGCTTCGCCTGGCTCGGTCCTCGCCGCGACAGCCTGGCTGCCGTGGCGCTCGCTGGCGGTGGCGCCGCCCTCAGCGGATGGCTGGGCGTGCTCCTCACCCTTGCGCCCCTCGACAATGGGCAGATCGGTCTGATCCTGCTGCCGCTGGCGGCGCTCGCCTTTGCCGGCGCGCGCTGGTGGCCCGGCTCGCTCCGCACTGGCTACGACCCCGCGCTCCAGACCCTGGGGTTCTTCATTGCCTTGATTGCTGGAAGATTGGCCCTGGAAGACGCCACCTTCCAGCTCCCGGGCGCGCTGCTGCTGACCCTGATCTTCGGCGGGCAGGCCACCCTGCGGCGCGGCTGGCCCTGGGCCATCCTCTGCCTGGGCGCCGGTCTCCTCGTGGCCTGGTTCACCCTCGACCGCTTCTTCACCGGCGTGGCCTGGCTCCGCGCCACGACGCTTACTGCCCTGACCCTCAGCGCTGCCTACACCCTCGTCGGCGAACGGCTGCGCGTCACCGCTCTGCGCTACTGGACCTGGCCGGCCATCGGCTGGGGCGTGCTTGCGGGCTGTTTCGCGGCTATGCTGGCCTTGCCCGAGGCCCTGCGTGAGCATCCCCTTGCCGCGCTGACGTTCCTGGGCCTGGCCGGGCTTACGGCATTGCACAGCTACCGCTGGCGAGAGGCGCTCCTGGGCTATGGCGCAGCGCCGCTCCTCGCTACCGGCGCGCTCATCGCTGCCGGCCAGGGGTTTTTCACCCCCTGGCAGCCGCAGATGGGCGACCTGGCTCTGCTGGTGTGCGCCCTGACCCTCGGCCTGGCGTTGATCGGCCAGGTTCTACGCCGTATTGACCGGGCCTATGCCCTGCCCTACGAACTGGTGGCCTTTTTCCTCCTGCTCCTTGCGCCACTGCTGGCGCTCGGCAATCCGGGGCGCCTCAGCCTCACCTGGGCGAGCATGGCTGGCCTCTACGTGCTGGCGCTCTGGCGCTACCGGCAACCGTGGTTCCTGGCGCTGGCCTTCGTCGCGGCCGACCCGGCGGCCCTTCACGCCTTTGCCTGGCTGTTGCCCGACCGCCCGCCGGAGTGGGCCGGCCTGCTGCTGGCGGGGCTGGTGTGGCTCCAGGGCCTGGCGAGCGCCGGGCTGCGGCGCGCGCCGGCCCCCTGGAAGAGCGCGGGGCGCTGGGGCTATGCCAGCGCCGGCCTCGGCGGGGCGGGGGCCCTGGCCCTTGCCGGCGCCAGCGACGGGGTGCTGGCCGGCGCTGCGCTGGCGCTGGCAGCGCTGCTCGCCGTGCTGGCCCAGGTTGAGCGTCGCGAAGCCGCGGCGGCGGCCAGTCTGGTCCTGGCCGTGCCGGGAGCCTGGCTGGCGCACACCGCCGCCGGGCTGGACGGCGCCTGGGCCTCAGCCTGGCTGGTACTCGAACTGGTGGGTCTGAGCTTGCTGGGCTGGCTGGCGACCCACGTCGGCCTGAGCCTGTGGCGGCGGGTGACCGGTTTCGGGGCGCTTGGCGCAGCCGTGCTGCTCACGCTGGGAGCCGGCCTGGGCGGGCAGTTCCCGCCGCTAACCTTTGCGCTGGCGAGCCTCGGCCTGCTGCTGACCACCCTGGGCGTGCGTGAGCGGCAGCCCGGCTATGCCTACGGCGCAGGTGGGGTGTTCGTCGGCGCGGCGCTCAGCCAGCTCGCCGACTGGGGCGTGCGCGAACTTCAGTGGTACGTCATCCCGGCGGGGCTGTACCTGCTGGTCCTGGCGGGGGGACTACGCCGTTTCCAGGGTCACCTGCGGGCCTCGCAGCTCATCGAAGCCGCGACCGTGATGCTGATGCTCGGCGTCACGGCAGCTCAGGCCCTGTTGCCCACGGGTGGCCTGTTCTATTCCTTGCTGCTCTTCGGCGAGTCGCTGCTGATGGCGACCTACGGCGCCCTATCGCGGCTGCGTGTGCCCTTCGTGGGCGGGATCGCCTTCTTTGTGGCGGGGGTGCTTTGGATGACCGTTGACACGGTGCGTCTGGCGAACCAGTGGGTCATCCTGGGGATCGTGGGCCTGCTGATGGTGCTGGCCTACGTCATCCTGGAGCGGCACCAGGAGCGCCTGCTGCGGGCTGGTCGCTACTGGGCGGGGCAACTGCGGGCGTGGGAGTAAGCGCCTATCCGGATAACTCTTCGGGACAAAAGAGCGTGGGGAAACCCGGTTTCCCCACGCTCCTGCCCGACGAGAGAGCCTGTGAGAGCTGCGCCCCCTCACAGGAACCCATGCTTGTCAGATCAGTGGGCCTGAGCGGCGCCCTTGCTGCCGTACTTCGCCATTGCCTCGTCGTCGGTGATCGGGTTGCGAAGGTTATCCACCAGTTCCTGGATCTCCTTCGGCGGCGCTTTGGTCATCAGGCTAACCACAACCATGAGAATGATCGCCACCGGCAGGCCGAAGATGCCCGATGCCAGGTGTGTAATGCCGAGCACGTTAAAGGCCGGATTCACATAGTTCGTTGCCATGTAGAAGACGGTAACGACCAGGCCGCCGATCATGCCTGCGATTGCGCCGGGGCCGTTCGCCCGCCGCCAGAAGATGCCCAGCAGCACAATCGGGAAGAAGGTTGCCGCGGCCATGGAGAAGGCCCAGGCCACCATCTGGGCAATCAGCGCCAGGCGCGGTAGAGCCAGCAGCGCGGCAACGACGGCTGCTACGACGATCATTGACTTGCCCAGCATAATGCGGGTTTGCAGGCTGGCCCTGGGATTGATCGTACGGAAGTAGATATCGTGGGCTACTGCCGAGGCAATCACCACCAGCAGACCGTCGGCAGTGGAGAGGGCCGCAGCGAGACCGCCAGCGGCCAGCAGCGCGCCGATGGTAAAGGGCAGGCCGGCAATATCAGGAGCAGAGAGCACCACCAGGTCGCCATCAATCCCGGCGGCGGTGGGCCGCCCGATCTCAGCGTACTGAACGATCCCGTCCACCGATTTCTCAGTCACTGCTGTGCCGGAGATTTCGCCAGCGCGACCGGTCTTCTCATCAATTTGCTCGAAGGGAGCGAGGTCAATCACGCCGTTACCATTCGCGTCCTCGATGACGACGGCGCCCGACTTCTCCAGGTTCTTCACCCAGGACGGCTGCTTACCAAGCGCTACCCCATCAATCGCCTTGAAGTCGCGAATGGCAATCAGGCCATTGCGGCCCCACTGCTCAGTCCAGGCCGGCAGGTCACTGACTTGCTTACCCACCACATTCTCCAGGATATTCCAGCGCGAGAAGGCGGCGTAGGCCGGGGCGGTGAAGTAGAGCAGGAAGATGAAGAACAGTGACCAGCCCACGCTCATACGGCTCTCGCGCACCGAGGGCACGGTATAGAAGCGGATGAGAATGTGAGGCAGGCCGGCGGTACCCAGCATCAGACATGCCATCAATGCCAGGAAGTTCCAGGGCGTGCCGCGCCAGTCGCCGAGTTCGGGCCGCTTGGCGTCGGGAATACTGATCGGCTCGGGGGGAGTGATCGAAGCACCGAACTGGGTATTGATTTGCTGCACTGCCTGGATGGCCGAGACGTTGTTCATTCCCTCATTGAAGGGAGGGATATACCCGCTGGTAACAAGCTTACCCGGCACCACCGGCGACTCGGTGGTCTTGGACAGGCCCTGCTCCTGCTCCAGGCGCATGATGTTCTGCAACGCCTGACCGTAGCTCAACTGCGGAATGGGGAAACCGGTGAGCTGAATGGAGAGGAACGTCACCGGGATCAGGTAGGCCGTAATCAGAATGATGTACTGGGCCACCTGGGTCCAGGTCACGGCCTTCATACCGCCGAGGAACGAGCAGACCAGCACGCCGGAGAGCCCGAGCACCACGCCGAGCCGGAAATCCACGCCGACGAAGCGCTGCATGATCAGACCCACACCGACCACCTGGGCTGTCACGTAGGTGAGACTCACGACGATAGCGCAGATCGCAGCGACAACACGGGCGGTGTTGCCGCCGAAGCGAGCGCCCACGAAGTCCGGGATCGTATACTGGCCGAATTTGCGCAGGTAGGGCGCAAAGAGCAAGGCCAGCAGCACGTAACCACCGGTCCAGCCCATAATGTAGGCCAGCCCATCGTACCCGATGAGGAAGAGCGTACCAGCCATCGAGATGAACGACGCGGCGCTCATCCAGTCGGCGCCGGTGGCCATACCATTGAACACGGCCGGCACGTTGCGCCCGGCGACGTAGTACTCATCGAGCAGCTTGGTGCGCGAGATAATCCCGATAGTGGCATACAGGGCCATCGTCAGCAGCAGGAAGACCCAGCCGATGATCTGCGTCGGCAGACCGGCAAAAATCTCCAGCAACAACATGATGGTTGACGTCACCAGAAAGCCGATGGTGAAGAGCCCGTAGTAACGCGCCATCTTGTTGCGGAAGACGCTCTGGGCGCTCGAAGAAGAGACAGCCATGGTCACACTCCTGACACTTGTAACACCACTCGTCAGATGGCCCGTGGAAGGCGAGCCTGATCCGGCCGGCTCTGGCAGTGACGTCGTCGTTCAACCACGGGGCGCACAAATGTAACTGAGCAGAATGAACATCGTCGGGCCGTAGCAGCGCCTGCCTTCGATGGCGTGCCTGCCACGCTAGCGGTCGCGGTCACTCAGGCCGTACTTTCGATCCAGTTTGTTCATTGCATAGGCGTAGTAGAAGATCTGGATCACGAAGACCACCAGCGACCCCTGCGAACCCATGTAGTAGCCCAGTGGGAAGCCAGCAATCACGATGTTGTTCAACTGGTTGACGAACAGAACCGGCACATACGAGACCGCAAACCAGATGACGATCAGCGTGGTGATCAGGCGCAGGTTCTCCCGCCAGTACAACCTGGCGCGCTCCTCAGCGGGGAGCTTTGTGAAGTCGGTCATTTGAGGTCCTCCTTGATCGATCTGCTGGCGCTGCCTGGCGCCTTCTGCTGCGCAATCCCACCCTCTTCCCGAAGCCATCCGCTTTCGGCGAGCACGGACGAATCATCCCGACGCGACGATCCTGGTCCACGCCGAGATGCGAGAAGAGACCGCGTTCCGCGGCGCACCTCTCAGAACCGATAGTTCAGGTTATAGGTAGATTGCTCGGTGGCATTAGCCTACCAGAGCTTTTTCATGTCCGTTTAAGATTTGTGTAAAGTTTCTGTAAAGCCCGGGGCCGTACGGGAGGGTGGAGGGCGTGCCGCCCCCACAGGCATGGTAATGGGGCAAGCGGGTCTCCCCATCACCCTACCGGAGGGCGAAGCCATTCTTCCGCGCGCAGACTATTTGTGCGGTAGCACGGACGTGTGGACCATGAACCAGCGCTCGTTCAAGGTCGCAAAGAAGCCGCTGCGCTGGAGATCTTCCAGGATGCGGTTGACCTCGGCTTCGAGGCGGAAGGCAGGACGGGGGAAGGCCAGCGCCAGCGGCTCGCTGGTCAGGGCTGCAGCGATGCGCAAATCGGCGCGGCCCAGGGTCATCTCCAGGGCTGTGACCGTGTCAGTGATGAGCGCGTCGATCCAGCCAGCCCGCAGGTCGGCCAGCGCGGCTGCGGTGTCGTCGTAGGTCGAACGGAGCGTGAAGTTGGCCCCGTCGCGCAGCAGGCGGCGGGCCAGGGCATCGGCGTCAGAGCCCAGGGCCACCCCTACGACCTGGCCGGTCAGATCATCTATGGTGGTGCCGGGTGCGCTGGCGGGCGCTACCAGCACCTGGCCGGCATCGAAGTAGAAGCGCGAGAAGCGGGCGCGAAAGCCCTGCTCGGGAGCGTAGGGTAGCGCCGAGGCGATCATGTCGGCCCGGCCGCTCACCAGCGCGCTGTACAGCTCGTCAAAGCCCGTGGGCACAATCTCGACCGTTACGCCCAGCTCCGCGGCGATAGCCCGCGCCAGGTCCATATCGTAGCCGATCACCTGCCCATCCTGCTCGAAGGCGAATGGCCAGAAGCCCACATCGGTCGCTACCCGCAGCGTCCCGCGGCGCTGCACCGCCGCCCAGACCGGGTCGAGGGGCGCCCCGCGTGCGCCGCCCTCAGCGCTCCAGGCCAGCAGCGCATACAGCAAGAGCACGCCCAGGGCCGTTGCATCGAACAGGGCCTTGCGACGCCGCAGAATCGGGTGACTCATCATATTCTCATTATCGTTCCTTGATTCTCACAGATGGCTGAAGTATACTGCAACGTAGTGACCTCGCTGGTGTGTGGCTCCACGCTTCCGCTCCGATGCCTGCGTTTGATGAGCGATGCCCCGGGGTAAGGATACGTCCTTGCCGGCGAACCGGTTGGAAACAGGCGTCGGGTAGCCACGCTGGCGAAGGTCGAACTGCTCACCTGACCCCACAACGCGCGAAATCTGCACGGATGCACTCGAGAAGCCGGTGACGGCTCTGCTCCACGATCACCCATGTGGCTTCGCTGTCCGAAACCGCTAGCAGGACGCTTCTGGGAGAGTACGGCGCTCACACAGCTTCTCGTCAGGCAGGGGCGCGGTTCGGCAGGCTCACCGCAGGTGGGAAACGCGGATTTCACCAGGTTCACGGGTAGGGTTCTCATCGCCAGTGGCGCCTGAACACAGGAATGCCTATGGAAGAGCCTCGCGAACAGCAACCGGTTCCATCGCCGCCCCCGCCCGGCGGGTCGCCCTACGGCGCGCCGCTGGGGGTCTACGCGCCAGCGCCTTCCCCCTCGGCGCTGGACGTTGGCGCGAGGGTTGTGCGCCTGCTCGTCCATCGGGCCTTCTGGTACGCCGAGCAACTCTGGCTCCTGGCGCGCCCGCACCTGGGCTGGCTCATCCTCACCACCTTTCTCCTGGGCGTCATCGCCGTTCTCAGTCTGTTGCTGGCGTTGCCGCGTCTCGCGCGTGAGCAGCCGGCGGACATTCGCGTGTCGTGGCTCCAGCCTGCCCCCGCGGTGGTGGATTTCCTGCGCGGCCAGCAGACCTACGATGCCGATCTGATGTGGAACTCGTTCAGCCCCAATTTTCAGGAATCGTTGCAGGCCCGCGATTTCACCCGTGAGACCCTGGCCGAGCAGATGGAGCAGGAACGCCGGAACGGACAGCGTTACCGCAAGTTCGAGTACATCGGCGGCATTCGGCTCCCCGATAATCAGGCGATGTATTTCTACGTCGTAGAGGTATCGGTTCCCCAGAGCGTCCGGACGCGCTCGATCTCCTTTGTCTTTACCGTGGACCGAAACGGCAAGATTGTCGCCATCGAGTAAGGCGTTGCCGCCTGGTGCGTTGTGATACAACGGCGGCGCGCATCTGGAAGTGGAGTAGACGCATGGCCATTGAGCCCTATCGCCCCAACGATGCACAGTACCGCGATGACTTCGATCGCGAGCTCGACAAGAAGCTGGACAGGATCTTCCACCGCTGGCAGTGGAAGCTCTTCCGCTTTGTGCGCACGCTGATCTTCATCGCGATCGGGATCTGGCTGGCGACGAACTTGCTGCCCCCGGTGTTCGAAACTGTCCTGTCGGGCAATCTCGGCCCGATGATCCTGCAATTCATCCCGGTTGCGATCTACCTCTTCTTCTTCATCGGCTTTCAGTTCTTCCTGATGTACTACTTCATGGCGCGCACCCGCATCTACTGGGTGAAGCCGGGTGAGACGGGCATCAGTTTCAAGGACTACCGCGGCAACCCTGAGGTGCTGGAGGCCGCGCGGCGCGTGGTGACGCTGCTCAAGGGTGCCAAGGAGTTCAAGAAGATGGGTGGCGAGGTGACGCGCGGTATCTTGCTGATCGGGCCGCCCGGCACCGGAAAGAGCTACCTGGCGCAGGCCATCTCCACTGAGGCCGGGGTGCCCTTTGGCTACCTCAGCGCCCCGTCGTTGCAGTCGGCCTGGATGGGCATGGGTAACATCAAGGTAATGAACCTCTACCGCAAGGCCCGCCGCTTTGCCCGCGAGTATGGTGCCTGTATCATTTTCATTGATGAAATTGATGCTATCGGTGGCGCGCGCTCGACCAGCCTGATGGGTACCGGCGCTGCCGGGATGGACGGCAACGCCGCCGGGGGCCTGCACCGGGTGGTGATGGGCATCGGCGGCATGATGGGTGGTGGTAGCGGCATCCTCAATGAGTTGCTGTTGCAGATGGATCCGCCGCCCCAGGATAGCTGGTGGGGGAAGCTGTTGCGCACCCTGCGGCTACGCAGTGGCAAGCCCGATATGCCGCCGGTGCTGACGATGGCAGCCACCAATCTGGCCGAGACCCTCGATGCTGCGCTGCTCCGCCCGGGGCGCTTCGACCGCAAGATCGCCGTTGAGCCGCCTGATGCCGATGGCCGTCGCGAGGTGATCGAGTACTACCTCAGCAAGGTCAAACACGAGCCGATGCCGATTGACCGCATGGTCTCCGATACGATTGGCTACACGCCCGTGGCAATCAAGTACTGCATCAACGAGGCGACTATCCACGCCCACTTCGACGGGCGCGCCGCGATCAACTACTGGGACTTTACACGGGCCCGCGAGACCCACGAGTGGGGCCTGCGTCAGCCCATCCGCAGCATGTCCTACGAAGAGCGCCGCCGCATCGCCTACCACGAGGCCGGCCACGCCTACGCTATGGTCAAGCTGCTGAAGAAGGAGCGGCTCACTAAAGTGACCATTGTGCGCCACGGTAGCGCCCTCGGGTTTGCCGCCTGGAAGCCGGAGGAAGAGATCCATACCCGAACCAAGGACGAGTTGCTCGACCGGATCAAGATCAGCCTGGCCAGCCGTGCAGCTGAGGAACTCTTCCTGGGCATCCAGATGAGCGGTGTGACCAGCGATCTGCAGGGCGCCACCGGCCTCGCTGCGATGATGGTCGGGGCCTATGGTATGGACGAGAGCTTCTTCTCTTACCTGACCTTCGGTATGCAGGGCCTCAATGCCCCGGACATCAAGCCGCGCATCGAGGCAATTTTGCAGGAGCAGTACCGCCAGGTCAAGAGCCTGCTGGAGAACAACCCCGAGGCGGTAATTGCTATCGCTGAGGCACTTATTCTGCGCAACGAGTTGACCGACATTGATGTGAAGGAGATCCTCGACCGGATTGAGGCCGAGCATCCCTTTACACCGATCAGCGCCCGCAGGGAGCGCGCCGCCTTCGGCTTCGCTGCGGCCACGCGGACGCAGGGCGTCGGCACGCTGGTGCGCCGACGCCGCGAGGCGCGGCCCAGTGCCCTGCCGGCTCCCGGCACGATTATCCTTGACGCCGAGCAACGCCACGACGAAGGCGCTGGCGAGTCCTGACCAGCGGGTTCCAAAGGGCGGCAATCGGCTCCGGCAGAGCAAACAGGGGCGCGGGGGAAGCAACTTCCCCCGCGCCTTTACAATACAATATGTAGATAAAAACAGGTGTATGTTTGGGAGGGCTACGCCTTGCCAGACCCTCCCGGTGGGGAGGTCCTGGCAGCC
>JBDNDG010000179.1:0-8687 GCA_046719255.1 Chloroflexaceae bacterium | reverse complement strand
TGGCCCAGACCCACCCCCAGGCCTTCCTCCCCGACCTGGCCGCGAGCCTCACCAACCTGGGCAGTGACCTCTCCAACCTGGGCCGGCGCGCGGAGGCGCTGAAGGCCACGCAGGAGGCGGTGGACATCCGCCGGAAACTGGTCCAAGATAACCCCCAGGCCTTCCTCCCCGACCTGGCTGCAAGCCTCACCAACCTGGGCCGCGCCCTCTCCGCCCTGGGCCGGCACGAGGAGGCGCTGGCGGCCACCCAGGAGGCGGTTGAGCGCTACCGCCACCTGGCCCAGACCCACCCCCAGGCCGTCCTCCCCGACCTGGCAAGGAGCCTGGGGGCGTATGGGAGTGTGCTTCAGGGCATGGGCCGGCACAGGGAGGCCGCCCATGCCTTCGCCGAGGGGCTGCGCGCCATCCTTCCCTTCGTCCAGGCCCTGCCCGCGGCGTTTGGCGAACTGGCGGCTGCATTGCTGGAGGAGTATCTTGCGGCGTGCCAGGAGGCGGGGGAGAAGCCGAATAAGAAGCTGGTGGAGGAAGTGCGGCGGAGTCTGGGTATGCGCTGACCGGAGGTCGGCCTTTTGGGCAGGGCGCTGACGGAAGTCAGCCTCTTTCGGCCTTCGGCCTGGTGCCCGGGTGCACGCTAAAGTAACAATCAACGTCGCCGCCTGTACCACCAGGGCGGAGAGCAGGCCGTCCGGCCGGCTCTGGTACGTGATGTTCCTTCCCTCCAGCACATAGACCGGCCGGCGTGCCTGCGGGTCGCGGCCAGCAGCGCCAGCTCGGCCTCGTAGGCGCGGCGGCGCACGCCCTCGTCGGGGTGCGAGCGCAGGTTGATCAACGCGGGCAGCGGCAGGCGTTTGACCTCACCGTCCAGTTCGAAATCGGCCGTGAGCTGCGAGGTGATGGTGCCTTGCAGTTTGCTCCATGCGCTGCCGTCGCTCAGGTTGAGCTCGGCCGCCAGCGCCTCCTCCGATTCGCGGCGCCGGGCCAGGGTGTTGTGCGAGTCGGTGGTGACGAACGACTGAATGTAAGGGCCCAGGGTGTAGGCCAGCTCGCTCGCCCGGTTGAAGCGACCGATGGCCTCACCGACCAGCGGCGCCAGGGCATCAACCGGGGTCTGCACGCCTGTGCCGGCTGCGCGGCCGGCGAAGAACGCCTCCGATTCGGCCAGCTGTTGGCTGAAGGCGGCCAATGCGGCCGCGAACTCCGGCGACTCCAGGCCGGGGTAGACGTTGGATAGGTCCCAAGTAGAGACGGACGTCAGTGAACCCAGCCCGCTCGAACAAGGCCCGCGCCTGCGCCTGGGTATACGACCGCGTGGCCGGCGAGCGGCGGTGCTGCTCCTCTGCGACCACCTGGCCGCCCACGATCACCTGGTACAAATCCTCGGTGTGCTCGCACGCTGTCGCAGGATCGTAGCGGGAACGGGCCACGCGCCGGACGACTGTGCCATCGGGACGCTCGACCGCCTTCTCCCACGACGATTCCACCGGTTCGCCTTCCTGCCACAGCGTCATGATGGACGCGACCAGCGCGCCGTCCGGCAGCAGGTGGCCGCGCAGCCGGCGCAGCGCCTCATCCACCTGGGCCGGCTCGATGACCAGTTGCAGCGAGCTGGAGGGGATCAGGATCGTCCGGTACAGGCGCGGCAGGGCCAGTGTTTCCATGGCCTGTTGGTACAGATTCGGCGCCAGACCTTGCGCCTCGGCCTTCTCCCGACAGAGCGCCAGCATCTCCGGCGAGTTGTCCACGCCATCCACATCAATGCCCTGCGCCAGATAGTCGAGCAGCAGCCGGCCGGTGCCGCAGCCCACGTCCAGCACGGGCTGGCCGAACTCATGAATCAGGTCGAGATAGAAGAAGCGGTCGGCCCAGCGTGAGGTATCCCCCCGCAGCAGATCCCAGGCTTGAGCCATCAGACCGCGGTATTCATAGTTATCCATCACCACCCCCATGACGCTCTTCTCGTTACGCTGCGTTCTCAAAGCCGCTGGCGACACCAGGCGCTGCAGGAGAGATTACTATAGCAGCAAGTTGGGGCTGGGCTCAATTGGCGGGGTTTCGTCTATCGCTTCCGCCTGTGGTACAGTCGCCCCATGAAGGAACGGCATGCGGCGCGGCCAGAGGCCGCGTTCGTCGTCGCAATCTGCTGCGCTGGCTGACGGACCACGAGGACGCATTCCTGGCCCTGGCGCTGGTGGCAGGGGTGCTGTTCACCAACAACCAGGCCGAACGGGACTTGCGCCCGGCCAAAGTCCAGCAGAAAGTCAGCGGTGGCTTTCGGACCGACCACGGAGCAGGGATGTATGCCCGCTGGCAAGCGGTGATTTGCACCTGCCGCAAGCAGGGGCGGAATGTTTTTGTGGTGCTGCGCAACCTCTTTGCCCATCAGCCTGTCTCCCTACTCGCAGGAGGGTAGGGAGTTACGCGCAGACAAACTTCGCAACGGCAGCAGCAACCCAATTTGCCGGTCGAGATTGATGCTTGATGTGAACTTCGGATTGTGCTATGCTGATATTAAATCATCGGCAAAGTTGGCATCGGTCGGGCCCGGAGTTTATCATGAGGGGTCCTCGACATGTCCGCCCGGGTCGAGGCGCCACATCGTTCGGATCTGCACCCGCTGCAGGTTAGCTTACTGGGGCCTCCTGAAGTAAGGTGGGCTGATCAGCACCTGTCCATTCCCCGGCGCCAGGCGCGCGCCCTGCTCTACCGCCTGGGCGCCCGGCTGCAACCCGTCCCTCGCGAACAAGTCTGCTTCCTCTTCTGGCCCGACATCCCGGAATCTGTCGCACACCGCCACCTGAGTCATCTGCTGACGCACCTTCGCCGCGGCCTCCCGTTCCCAGAGTTGCTGCTGGTCACCGAGGATCACGTCGCCCTGGACGCGTCACAGGTATGGTCGGATGTGGCGGCCTTCGAACGGCTGTGCGCCAACCTCACCCCCATCCACCTCCACTCCCTTCCCGCGCTCCCACTCGAAGAGGAGGAAGGGGGCGGCGGGGCCAGGAGTGAGGTCCTGCAACACGCCATCGCCCTCTACCGCGGCCCGTTCCTGGCCGGCTTCTCTCTCCCCGAAAGCGTCGAGTTCGAGACCTGGGCCGGGCAAGAACGACGCGCCTGCGAAGAGCTCTACCTGAAGGCGCTGGCAGCCTTGATCGAGGAGTGCGCGACCAGGGGCGAGTACGATGATGCTATCACCTATGCCCGGCGCTACCTGGACGCCAACGATCTGGCCGAGAACGTGCACCGCCGGCTGATCGAGCTTTACGCCGCGACCGGCAATCGAGCCGCGGCGTTGCGTCAGTTCGAGCATTGCATGACGGTCATGGAGCGCGAGCTAGGGGTAAGTCCCCTGCCCGAGACCCGGGCGGCCTATCAGACTGCCCTGGAGGGCAGGCCTTACCGGCCATAGCGGCCGGCAGTCACGCCCCTCCGGGCCACCCTGCCGGGCTTGCGGGTGCCGCTGGTCGGCCGCCAGGAGGCGTTGGCCCGCTTGCAGCAAGCGTATGCCGATGCCTGCCGGGCGCGCGGCAGCGTGATCCTGATCTCAGGCGAGGCCGGCATCGGCAAGTCCCGCCTGATGCAGGAGTTCGCCGCCAGCCTGGCGGATCGGGCGCTAATGCTGGCCGGGGTCAGTTACCCGGGCGGGCAGGCAGTCCCCTACCAGCCCATCGTCCAGGCCTTGCGCAGTCTGCTGAAACCCGGAGACCAGAAGACCACGCGGCAAGGAGGCACCGCTCTATCTCCCCCGCTCCCCCTCTCCTGGTCCCCCCCGTGGTTGGCCGAGGCCGCTCGCCTGCTGCCCGAGTTGCGCACGTGGTATCCCGGGCTGCCGCCGGATCACGAGTAAGCCGGACGAGGCGCGGGCGCGACTGTTTGAGGCGCTGTGCCGGATCGTTCTGGGATTGGTTGCCTCACCCCTGCTTCTGTGCCTGGACGACCTCCACCGGGCCGACGGCGCCACCCTGGACTGGTTGGCCTACCTGGGGAGGCAGCTCAGCAACCAGGCCGTGCTGGTCATCGGCACGTATCGCAGCGAAGAGGCCGAGGCGGTGGCCGACCTGCGCCACAACCTGGCCCGGTTGGGCATCCTCTCGGAGCTGAAATTGACCGGACTGGATGTACCCGCTGTTCACCAGCTTCTGCGATCCCTCACCCCACTCCTCCCAACCTCCTCACCCCTGTCCTCTGAGGCGAGGGGGCGCAGGGAGTAAGGGGTGAGGTCGCCCTCGCGGCCCGCCTCCAGGCGATCACGGGCGGCAACCCGTTCCTCCTGCTCGAACTCCTCAAGACCTTGTTGGAGACGGGCCGGCTGGCCGGCGGCCTGGACGCACTGGAACACTTCCCTCTGCCCGACACCGTTCGCCAGGCCATCGTCGAGGCGCGTCTGCGGCAGCTCAGCCCGCGCGCGCGGCAAATCCTGGAAGCGGGCGCCATCCTGGGCCTGGCATTCAGCATGGACCTGGTGCGCCTGACCACCGGGCGCCGGGAGCTGGAGACGATAGATGGCCTGGATGAACTGGTTGCCCGGCAACTGTTGGTGGAGGAGCCCCCGGCCTATCGCTTCCACCATGAGCTCACGCAGCGGGCAGTGGAGGCGAACCTGAGCCCCGTGCGACGCCAGTTGTTGCATCGGCGGGCCGGCCGGGCGCTGGCGCGACTGGCGCCCGATCAGGCGACGGCCATGGCTCACCACTTCGATGCCGGCGACGAGGTGAAAAAGGCGCTGCCATGGGCTGGCGGCTCAGCAAGCCGCGGCGTTGTTTGCCTGGCGGGAGGCCGAGGAACACCAGAGCCGGATGCTGGCGCTGTTGGACCGTCTCGACCCGGAGCACAGGCAGCCGGACTGCCTGGTGCAGCGCGGGCAGGTGCTGGTAGCCCGGGCCAACCAGCGCTACTTCCAGGGCCGGCTGGCGGAACGGGACGCCGACCTGGCGGCGCTGACTGCCCCGGGCGAGGCCAGCGCCGTGGAAGGCTTGCGCCTGCAGGCGTTGATCCATCGAACCCCCTATCTGAACCTGGACGCCCAGTATGAGAAGGCCATCGCCAGCGGCGATGAAGGCCTGGCCATCGCCAGGCGCGCTGAACGCATCCCCGACCCCGCGCAGCGCGAACGCTATCTCCGCTTCGCCTCATCGCCCATTCGCTGACCGTCGAGTCCCCTTGTAGCCATTCTGTAGCCACCTATGTGCTATGCTTTCTCGCAGAAAGAGGCGGTGCGCCGGGGGTGATTTTCGGAAGAAAGTAGGACAGCACCATGCCTACCTATATCAGCCTGATGAAACTCACGGACGAGGGTATACGCAACATCAAGGAGGCCCCTCAGCGCGTGGCAAACGCCGTCAAGACGTTGGAAGCCATGGGCGGCAAGCTGATCGGCATGTACAGCGTTATGGGTGATTACGATTACGTAGGCATCGCCGAGATCCCCAACGACGAAGTCGCGGTGACTTTCCTGTTAGGGTTGGGCGCCATCGGCACTGTCAGGACAACGACGCTGAAGGCGTTCAACATGCAGGAGTTTGCGGCGATCCTGGGGAAGTTGCCTTAGCCCGATACACGCGTGTGGCAGCGTGTCTCGCCTGGCGGCGCAAGCGGATGGCGGCCGGTGCACCGCCCCGGCCGCCAGGGGAGCCAGTATTGAACGATAGCGGAAAATGGATTGAATCCTACGAGCAAGACCAGAAAGGAGTTGACCCTATGGCGCACGTGCGGAAGAGCATCCTGATCCACGCACCGGTGGAGAAAGTGTTTGCCTTCGCCGGGGATCCCAAAAACTGGGCGGCCTACTGGGTCGGTCTCGGCGAGCCGGAGGAGCAGACCGGCGAGGGCG
This sequence comes from Chloroflexaceae bacterium, assembly GCA_046719255.1. GTDB lineage: Bacteria > Chloroflexota > Chloroflexia > Chloroflexales > Chloroflexaceae > JACAEO01. Next base: position 2,860 of record JBDNDG010000179.1, on the reverse strand, counting down.
AGGTCGGAACCGTGGTCAAGCACAGCTATCTGATGGCCGGCGTGCGCTTTCCGGTCACCAGCCGCGTACTGGAAAACGCGACCGGGCCAGAAGGGGCGCGGTGGCGGGGGGCGATCGAAGGGCCGTTGTCGGGCGAGCAAACCTGGACCTACGCCCGCAGGGAAGGCGACACCGAGGTGACGGCAGACATCCAGTACACCGTGCCCGGATCGGTGCTGGGCCGGATCGCCGACCGGCTGATCATCGAGCGCATGCAGGAACGGTCGATCGCCCAGACGTTGGAGAACCTCAAACTGCTGTGTGAGGCGGCTGCGTAGTGGCGAAGAGGGGGGGCTACGATCAGCCCCCCCTCGCGATGCGAGGCTAACACACGGCATAGGAGATGAGGGGATGCCTTACGGAACCATCGTCGGTGCGGCGGTCGGGCTGATTCTGGCCTGGCTAATCGCAGCCGCGCGATTAAGAGCCACCCATCCGGGCCGAGGCTGGTGACAGTTTGAAGGCATGGGATGTCTGGCAAACGTGCTCCTCTATCTGGTGTTTGCTACGGTAGGGGCGGTGATCGGTTCGCTGATCGCCGGCCCGTGAGGCCCACTGTGGATGGGCAGGATCCGCACACATGGAGACCTGAGCAGTGAGTGGCAAGGGAATATATGGCTGCCGTACCGCCAGCCCGGCCGCGGTGAGGTGCATCCTATGTCCACATCTATCGAGTATGCCTCATTTCTGGTCCGGGTGTGGCACGAAGCGCCCCCTCCCAAAAGGGAAGGGAAATGCCCAACTGGCATGGCGAGGTCGAGCACATCCAGAGCGGCGGGCGCTGGACGTTCAGCAGCCCGGATGAGCTGCTGGGCTTTCTGCGTCAGCAGGCGGAGGACCTGGCGATGTTACGCCCACCACCGGGCGAGTGAACCCGGCATGGTCCCTCGTAACTGACCATCACATTTCTGCCAACCGTTTGTTTTCCTGTGCAGGAACAGCCATGAAAAACGGAGGCCGGCTCGCACGGGGATGTCTAAAGTATGAAGGACAACCGTGTTGCGCGTCAGGCGCCGCTGGCGCTGATCCTCCAGCCGCAGAGGGGGACGGTCTACCCCGCGCAACGATCGCCCAGCCCCGCGGCCGCGACCGCCTGGGGGTCATCGCCACACGCGTTCCGCCGCCTCGAGATCTGGATCGCGGCCGGCGCGGAAGTCCGCCACCGTCCAGGCGACGCGCACATCGGGCGCGATGCCCGCGCCCTCGATGAGTGCGCCGTCGTTGCGGCGAAACGCAGCGGTGGAGAAGCGCGCCACCCCGCCGCCCGACAAGCGGAAGGTGATGGGGTTGCCGCTGCCGCCCGCAGTGGCCCGGCCGACGGTCGTTGCCCGACCCGAGTCGGCCAGCGCGACGATGAACTGCTCGGCCGTGCTGAAGTTGTATTCGTCAATCAACAGCACAACCGGCCCGGTGTAGGTCGGCCCGCGCGGGGCCACGCGATAGTCGAAGTGGGCGCGCCAGCCGCGTTGGGGCAGCCGGGCGCGGAATTCGTCGCGGCCGTAGGTGAAGGGCCGCTCCAGGAAGCGACCGGCGATGCGATCCGAGATGAAGGTGCTGCCGCCACCATTGCCCCGCAGGTCGAGGATGATGCCCGGGGCGTCCATGAGCGCGTCCAGCGCGGCGTCGAACTCGGCCACCAGGTCGTGGTCGCGGCTGCCGCCGAAGTCGGGGATGCGGATCAGGCCGAGGCCGGAGGGCAGGCGTTCGCCCGTGATCAACGAGCCCCAGGTCGGAGGTTCCTCCACTTGCGCAGGGGCCGACGCCCCGGGCCAGGTCAACGTCAGCGTGCGTTCGCCGGCCGGCCCGGCCACCGTCACGGTCAGGGCCTCGTCGGTCGTGCTCAGCGCGCTGAACGCGGCTTTGGCCCGGCGGTGCTGCGGCGTCGCGCCGGCGCGCAGAACCGGCGAGAGCGCAGCCAGCGCGTCCTCGATCGGCCGGCCGTCCACGGCCAACACGACGTCGCCTCGCTCCAGCCCCGCGTCCCGCGCGGTCTTGCTCAACTCATCCACCACGACCGCGTCGCCGATCGGCCGGCAGGTGGCGAAATAGCGCCGGCCCGACCGCACCGAGGGGGAGAGCAGCCCGGTGTGGCCGTCGTCCAGCTCGGCCAGCATGTGCGCGACGACCCGCCAGTAGTCGCCGTCGCTGGCGGCCGCGGCGGCCCGGGGCGCATAGCTGGCGTACAGCGCGGCGCGATCCACGCCTTTCTGCTCGAAGTAGGGATAAGCGTAGTCCAACGCGTGCCACAGCCGCGCGAAGTTGGCCGCCCGGGTCTCGCCCGGCAACGCGAGCGCGCCGATGCGGTAGAGGGGGATCAGCGCGGCCAGGGCGACCGCCAGCAGGATGAGGCCGTGGCCCGCCCACACGATGCGTCGCCGGGCCACGGGCCGCGACCACCGGCCGATCCCGGCGCCCAACAATGCGCCGGCCAGGCCCAACGCCACGATGACCGGCGCCGGCGCGGCCAGCGGCCCCCAGCCCAGGGTCACGCCGCCGGCCAGCCCCAGGGCCAGGTTGAACAAAACCCAAAGAAACGCACGTGATGGTTTCATGCTGCGCCGGATTTCAGGGCCAGGGTAACGATATTCACGATGAAGAACCCCACATGGGCCGCGGCGTGCACAACCATGGCCGTTTCCAGGTTGCGCCGCCAGAACAGCCAGGTGAAGTGGCCGGCTAGCCAGGCGCAGCTCTTTGCTGGCTGATGCCACAACACCCCTCGACAAGCTCCTTGAATCTGTGGATGAAGCGCGCGGCGGGGGCGCCATCCACCACATCGTGGTCAAAACTGATGGTCACACACAGCATCTGCCGGTTCTCC
>JBDNDG010000178.1:0-8693 GCA_046719255.1 Chloroflexaceae bacterium | reverse complement strand
GCTCCGCGTGCGCCCTTGATTTCAGTATAACAGGACTGATGTGAAAATACGGGGAAACCGGGTTTCCCCGCGCCCCTCCCTGTGGGGAGGGCCTGGGAGGGCTACGCCCTCCCAGAAAATAAACCACTTTTCACTTTTTTGTTGCCCGGCGCAACCGCATGGATGAGTGATATGCAAAGACGATCACGAGGATCAGGAGCGACAGACAACGGGGACGCGGGCATAGCGGGGCATCGCAACATTACCGTTGCTCCACAGCTCTACACCTCCGCCCAACCGGCCCGAAGAGCTGTTGAGCTGTGGAGCTGAACGCCAGCGTGCAGGCGGGGGCGAATCAGGCCTGATGGTTCACACGTACCGGTCGGCCCGTACCACCCGCACATCATGGGCAAAGGCAGTCACCGAGTAATCCGTGAAGTAATGCTCCTGGAGATGGGCCAGGATCGCTTCACCGACCGCCGGGCTCACCAGGGTCTCAATCCGTAGCTGTGGGCCGGCCCAGAAGTACTCGCTGATCCCCCGGATACCGTGACCATGCACCTCGCCGATCGTCCAGCCGCGGGCGCCGAGCCGCTTCAGATCATCGAGCAGTCGCTCACGCAGCACCCCCTCCGTAATGATTGTTACCAGGCTGATGGTGGTTGTTTCCATGGCAGGTTCCTTCTCGCGCATTACTTGCTACCAGTGTGAACATAGGGGAAACCAGGTTTCCCCACGCGCGGTGAGCCTGTCGAACCCCGACCCTCCCGGGCGGGAGGGTTTGGGAGGGCGCCCCCCCGGGCCACTGTGATACCAATTGGAATTGAACAGGCCGCATTCGCACGCCGACCAGCGCGCATTGCAACGTCACGGCGACAATCTGCACTCCGAAATCTGCAATCTGAAATGGTATTAGCCCTCATCCGCCCGCCGGCAACACCGCGCACCCGGCAACACTATAGCAGAACCACTGCGTGTAGGCATAGAGCAACGGCAGGCCGATGAGCAAATTGAACGGCAACGTGATCCCTAGAGAAGAGGTCAGGTAGATGCTCGGATTAGCCTGGGGGAAGGTTGCGCGAACCGCGGCGGGCGCGTCAATATACGAGGCGCTACCGGCAATGGCAGCCAGGATGAATGCGCCACCCAGCGACATACCGGAGAGGGCGCCGAGGGTAGCGCCAAGGACGCCCATGAGCACCGGCATCACCGTGCCGAAGGCCAGCATCCGCGGACCGACCTTGGCAAACTCGCGCAACTGCCGCGCGGCGACCATACCCATTTCAATCAGGAAGAGCACCAGTACACCGCGGAACAAACCCTCCGGACCCTGGCTGAAGACCACTGCAATGCGCTGGAAACCCTGTTCACCGATGATCACCCCGATCAGCAACCCGCCCATCAGCAGGATGACGCTGCGACCGGTCAGGGTCTCCTGTACGACCTTACCGATGGCGTCATTCGCCGTCTTCAACCCCAAACGGCCCCAGAAGAGCGCCACGATGATGCCCCACTCGGCCAGAGCCGCCAGGGTGGGGATGAAGCCCTCGTAGCCGATGTTCGCGGTTTCGACAACGCCGATGCCAGCCGCGAAGGTTACCGAAGACACAGACCCGTAGAGCGCGGCGACACCGGCGGCGTTAGCCACGTCGAAGCGGAAGATCGTGCGCAGGATAAAGTAACACGCCGTGGGTAACAGAATGGCCAGAAAGATGGTCGCCAGCGCCGGCCACGCAAAGGTCTGGAAGGTGGTGCCGGCCAGCTCCACGCCACCGTTCAGGCCGATGGCGAACATCAGGTAGAAGGCGATAAACTTGTAGGCCTGCTCCGGGAACTCGATGTCACTTTTGACCAGGGTGGCAATCATCCCCAGCACGAAAGCCAGGGTCAACGGCGAGAACAGGTTTCGCTGCAAGATGCCCAGTGCCTCAGCCACTTCCATACCGTGTTACTCCTTGTACCCCATGGAAAAAGAACTGCTGCCTCCCGGGAGAGTGGGGCGCTCGCGCTTCCAGCGACCTTCTGGCGTCGCTACCGGCGTTTGGCGTGTATACTGGCGCTGGCCGGGCCCCGGGCCGCTAGAACCGTAAAGCATACCCGCCCCTGCCCGCGTCGCGGTACGGTGCGGCGCCGCATCCTCCCTTATACGAAAATAATATCACGAAAAATACATCGCATAACGACCGGACAGATGGTCACAAGCTACCCGGATGGATAGGCTCTGAGCTGAATATGGGGCTCCCTGGAGCAAGGGAACCTGGCGCCTCCCCCCGGCGGGGGGGCCGGGAGGGGGCGGAACCCAGCAAACCCGCCTCATGGGCGGAGGTATGGGGAAACCCGGTTTCCCCATGTTCCTATGAGAGATTCTCCCGGGAGGGCTGCCCTCCCAAACCCTCCCCAGCCGGGGGAGGGAACCTGGCGCCTCCCCCCGGCGGGGGGGCCAGGAGGGGGCAGAACCCAGCAAACCCGCCCCATGGGCGGGAGCATGGGGAAACCCGGTTTCCCCGTACCCTAACCGGTGTTGGGGTTGCCTGGCACACCCATGGGCAGGGGCACAGGGAAACCCGGTTTCTCCGATGTTCACATCAGATCTCAAGGGAAGCAAAAAGCATGAATCACGAGCCAGATGAAGCGGTCGCCGCACCGGGAGGGGCGTTGCGCTGGCGCCGCGTGGGCTGGCAGGCGGGGTACGCGCTGGGTGTGCTCCTGACGCTGGCGCTGATCGCCCTGCTTGTCGCCGCAGTGGCCGCCGGGCTACAGGCCCGGCGCGACGAGGCGCGCACCGCCGACGTCCTGCTGATCGTTGCCCCGGAGGTTCCATCGGCGGCGCTGGTCGAACACGCCTTTGAGGTATACCGGCGCCGGTATGCGCCGGGTGTGGTGATTGTCGGGGCGGGCAGCGAGGCGCTGCGCATCGCGCTGATCGAGCGCGGCGCGCCCGAGGAAGCGCTCCAGGCGCCCGCTCCAGCCATGGAGCCGGTGGCGGCGATGCGCGACATTGCACGCGCGGCGCAGCGGGCCGGGGCCACCAGCGCCTTGATCGTCGCCGAACCTGCCGAGATGCTGCTCTGGATCAAGCTCGTTGGCGACAATGACCTGAAGGCCTACGGCGCCCCGCCCCGCGGGATCGCCCCGGGGCCCCTCGCCCTGCTTCGCGCGAGTGGGCAGTACTGGCGCTACGTCCTCTTCCAGCGGCTGTGAACATCCGGGGAAACCGGGTTGCCCCATCCCCCCGCCCGTCGGGGTGGCGTGCCCTCGCGCCGGGAGGGTTTGGGACGGCCGGGCTCTCCCAGGAACACTAACATGGTCATTCCGGCGTTGTGCGCCCCGCGGGTAGCGCCTGACCTGCACAGTACCTTGGTCCTTTTTTTGCCTGGGCCATGCCGGCCTGCGTCATCGGGAGGCGCCGCAACCCTGACAAGTCTTATCAGGTACCTCAACCTGGCCTGAGCCGGCTCTCAGATTGTTCGTCGGCGCACGCCCAAGCGCTCCACGCACCCACCGGCTCCTCACCGGCCTGCTCCTCGCCAGCGTATTATTCTTTACAATCTTTGCGCATAATCATTACAGTTCAAATTGTGAAGATCGTGATTTAAGGCTTATGGAAGCCTTATTTGCAGGGACTATTGACAGATATTGAGGTTTCCGTTAAACTCCCTTTACCTTTCGGCCCTGACCGGCATACGCTGTGGCGCTGAGGTGTAGCTGACAGAAAGATGACGCTTGCGGATATCGCGAAGTCGTGGTACACTCCCGCTATCCCGGCTTGACTGTCAGTGTGGTAGCGCATTCACCAGGACCGTGTCAGGGGTGGCAACACCCGATGGCCGCGCCACATGGACCCAAGTGAGGTACATTGCTCCATGATTGAGCTGAACCGAAACCCGTCTCCTTCGCCCCTGCGTAGCGACGTCGAGCGTTTACAGCAGCGCATCTCCCACCACCGCCATCGCTATCGACATCAACGCCGCTCGTTCGCTCAGTTACGCACCCACTTCGTCACAACTCTGTCCACTCCCGGCGCATGGTTCTCCCGCCTGCCTGCCCGCCTCTTCATTCACCTGGTTGTGATTCTTATAGTGCCGCTGGCACTGGTGCTCAGCCAGTTGCCGATGCTTCCGGTTGCTTTGCCTGAGCCGGAACCTTCGGAACTGGTCGAGGCGCCGATCGGGGTGGGACCGATCGCTCTTGAGGCCGGCACGCAGAGCCTGGTCGGTGACCCGCCGCTGCCGGATGACGAGGCCCTGCCGCCGCCGGTCTCGATCTCGTCGCGCAGCGCTGTAATGGCTCCATTGACGGTGCAGGCGATGATCGGCGGCGATGTGGTGCGGCTACGCAATGGCCCCGGCCTGGCCTACGACGAGGTCGGGCGCGTCAATGGCGGCGATGGCGTCGAGGTGATCGGACGCTTCGAGGAATGGTTGCAGGTGCGGCGCGATGGCGACCCGACGGTGTACTGGGTGGCCGCCGAACTGGTGGATATTCCCGATACGGTCGTGTATGCCCTCAACCAGGTTCCGGCCGAAACGATCCCACCCCCGCCACCGCCCAAGGTCGGTGTGGTGCGCGAAGACAATGTCAACCTGCGCGATGGCCCGGGCACCAACTATGTGAGTATGGCCAGAATGCGCCTCGGCCAGGAATTGACGCTCATCGAACGCTACGAAGGCTGGTTCCTGGTGGAGTACGGCCAGTTGTATGGCTGGGTGACCTCGGATTTCCTCAACATCGTTGATGGTGTCGTCGAGCGGGTGCCTGTGGCGACGTCGATCCCCGATCCCAATCCGCCCCTGGTGGGCTCGGTGCTCGAGAATAACGTCAATGTCCGCAAGGGACCGGGCTCGGCCTACGACCGGATTACCTCCCTCAAGGCCGGCACCAGCGTGAGCCTGCTCGCCCGCCACAAGGACTGGTACCGCGTCCAGTTGCCTGATGGGACGAGAGCGTGGATCTTTTCCGATCTGCTGCGGGTCTCGCCGATGGCCGCCCGGCGCGTGCCGGTGACCAATGATATTCCGGCCTTACCTGCGCGCGTGCGCCCGGCTGCCACCGGAGGCGGCGCGGGCGGCAGCCGCGGCGCCGCAGCGGTCAACATCCCCGCCAGTGGCGACGTTGCCAGTTTCGCCGTGCAGTTCGTTGGCTCGCGCTACGTCTGGGGTGGCAGCAGCCCCAGCCGCGGCTTCGATTGTAGCGGCCTTACCAGCTACGTCTACCGGCAGTTCGGGGTGAGTCTCCCCCACAATGCCGCCGCGCAGTACAGCTCCCGCTACGGCGCGATTATCGGTGGTATGGGCAATCTGGCCCCCGGCGATTTGATGTTCTTCGCCGGCACCGCCGGGCGACGGGGTATTTCGCACGTGGCGATCTACATCGGCGGCGGGCAAATGGTGCACGCCATGACCCCGCGCTACGGTGTGCAGGTGTCGAGCATCTGGAGCAGCTACTGGCAAAACACCTTCGTCGGCGCGGTACGCCCCTATCGCTGAACCGCACCGCCTGAACATAGCCCGCGCGCGGGAGGGTCTGGGAGGGCTGCGCCCTCTCAGAAACCAACCCGCCAGTGGTGAGGGTGTGGGAGGGCTGCGTCCTCCCAGGAACAGGTAGTTTCATTCTAGCGTCGTGCGGCGCAGCCGCATGGACGGCTGATGTGAACAGATGGGGAAACCCCGGTTTCCCCACGCCCCTCCCTTGTCTGGCCGCCGGAGACGTTGCTGAGCAGCGTCTCCGGCGCTTTTCTGTGAGGCAACAGATCGGGTACAATCGCTACGGCACGTGATCAACCGTATCAGGAAGAGGACATTGATGAAAGGTCTTGTGCTGAGCGGCGGGAAAGGCACACGCCTGCGCCCTATCACCTATACGAGCGCCAAACAACTGGTGCCGGTTGCGAACAAGCCGGTGCTCTTCCGGGTCATCGAAGCGATTCGCGACGCAGGCATCACCGAAGTCGGGATCGTCATCGGCGACACCGGCGACGAAATCCGCGCGGCGGTGGGCAACGGGAAGCGCTGGGGCATGAAGGTGACCTACATCCCCCAGGAAGCGCCTCTGGGTCTGGCCCACGCGGTCAAGATCAGCCAGGAGTTCATTGGCGATGACCGCTTCGTGATGTTTCTTGGCGACAACTGCATCCAGGGCGGCATCAGCCCGCTGATCGAGGGCTTTGGCCGGAGCGCCTACAACGCTCAGATCGTGCTCAAAAAGGTGGATGATCCTCGCTCCTTCGGCGTTGCCGAACTGGAAGAGGACGGGCGCGTCGTGCGACTGGTCGAGAAGCCCCGCGAACCGCGGAGTGACCTGGCTCTGGTGGGTATCTACATGTTCGACCACCATATCTTCGAAGCGGTCAACGCCATCCGGCCCTCGGCCCGCGGCGAACTGGAGATTACCGATGCCATCCAGTGGCTGGTAACCGCTGGCTACAGCGTCTATCCCTACGTCCACGAAGGCTGGTGGATCGATACCGGAAAGAAGGACGATCTCCTGGAGGCCAATCGCCTGGTGCTGGAGGAGTTGCAACCAGTCGTGCAGGGCTACGTCGATCGTGATTCGCAGTTGATCGGCAAGGTGATTATCGAAGCGGGAGCCGAGGTGATCAACTCGACGATCCGCGGCCCGGCCATCATCGGAGAGAAGACGCGGATTCTCAATTCTTACGTCGGGCCTTTCACGTCAATCTACCATCACTGCGTGATCGAGGATAGCGAGATCGAGCACAGTATTGTGATGGAGCATTGCAGCATCCGCGGCATCCCCCACCGGATCGAGGATAGTCTGATCGGCCGCAATGTGGAGGTCAGTCGCAGCCCGCTGAAACCCAAGGCCTACCGTCTGGTGATCGGCGATAATTCGAATGTGGGTGTGTTGTGAGGCACTTCCGCGCCCTGCCCCGCCAGGGTGTGGGAGGGCGCAACCCGCCCGGGAAAGAACCCATGTTCATCCAGCCAGGGGGCGGCCCGGCCGCCTGGACAGGATCCTTCGATGCAGAATATCCGCTCCTCGGAGATCACGCCGGAGCACGTGTACCTCTCGCGCCGGCGCTTCATCGGCAGCGCCGGGGCTCTGGGCGCCGCCCTGGTGCTGGGCGCCTGTGGCGCAGCCCCCGCCGCGGCCCCGGCCACCCCCCCCGATGGGCGCACCGATGAACTCGGCGACCGGCTGAACAGCTTTGACCAGATTACCACCTACAATAACTACTATGAGTTTACCACCGACAAGCAACAGGTAGCCCGCCTGGCCCGCGACTTCCGTGTCTCGCCCTGGGAGGTGGCCGTTGGCGGCCTGGCGCGCTCTCCGCGGGTCTTCGCGCTGGAGGATCTGCTGCGCTTTGAGCAGGAGGAGCGCATCTACCGCCTGCGCTGCGTTGAGGGCTGGTCAATGGTCATTCCCTGGCAGGGTTTTCCGTTGCACCGCCTCCTGGCCGAGGTCGAGCCCCTTGCCACCGCGCGCTATGTGCGCTTCGAGACGGTGCTGCGCCCGGAGGAGATGCCCGGCCAGCGCGACCGCTTCTATCCCTGGCCCTATGTCGAGGGCCTGCGCCTCGATGAGGCCATGCACGACCTGACGCTGCTGGCGACCGGTCTCTACGGCCGGTCGCTGACGCCTCAGAACGGCGCGCCGCTGCGCCTGGTGGTACCCTGGAAGTATGGCTTCAAGAGTATTAAGGCCATTGTTCGGATTGACCTGGTGGACCAGATGCCCCGTTCGCTCTGGATGACCGTTGCGCCTGACGAGTATGGCTTCTACGCCAATGTCAACCCGGACGTGCCGCACCCCCGCTGGTCGCAGGCAACCGAGCGCCGCATTGGTGAAGGCGGGCGCCGCCCAACCCTGCCCTTCAACGGCTACGCGGAGCAGGTTGCGGCTCTCTACGCGGGTCTCGACCTGCGGGTGAATTATTGATGCGATTGAATTCGGGTATCATCCTGCACCACGCCCGGCATACCCCTTGAACTCGTCAACGTTCAGAACCCTTAGCGGAGCCAGAGGTGGCCCATCACACACGACTCCAGCGGAACTGGCCGCGTCTGGCGGCCCATCTGGCATGGGCGCCCCTGGCCCTGCTGATCTTCGACGCGGCCACGGGTCGCCTGTCGGTAAACCCCATCCAGGATGCAACCCTGCGCACAGGCAAGGCGGCGCTGGTGCTGCTCATCCTTTCCCTGGCCTGCACGCCGCTCAATCGGCTGCTGGGATGGAAGTGGGCCGTGACTTTGCGGAAGCCCCTTGGTCTCTACAGTTTTTTGTACGTCTGTCTGCATCTACTGGTCTTCGCCGTGGCCGATTACCGGCTCGACCTGGCGCTGATCGGGCAGACGATAGCCGAGAAGCGCTACATCCTGGCCGGATTGGCGAGCTTTGCGTTACTGCTCCCGCTCGCGCTGACGTCAACACGCGCGGCGATGCGACGCCTGGGGCGCTGGTGGCGTCGCCTCCATCGTCTGGTGTACGTTGCGGCGGCACTGGCCGTGCTGCACTACCTCTGGCTGGCGAAGGTCTGGCGCGAGCCGGCCCTGTGGGGCGCAATTTTGCTGGTCCTGCTGCTGGCGCGCCTGCCGGTGCTCCGGCGCTGGAGGCCGCGCTCAGGGGCGCCGCCGGCGGGGACGGCGCGGCCCGCGTGGGCGCAGGGCCACCCAGACGCCCACGGCGAAACCGCCCAGCAGGCTCAGCACGGCGAACATCGCCCCCGGCCCGTAGACCAGCGCCGCGGCGCG
>JBDNDG010000177.1:0-8763 GCA_046719255.1 Chloroflexaceae bacterium | reverse complement strand
GCCAGAATGAACCTACCTGTTCCTGGAAGGGCTGCGCTCTCCCAAACTCTCCTGGTGGGGAGGGCTTACCACCCCGCGGGCAGGGGTATGGGCAAGCCCGGTTTCCGCATACGCCTTCGTGTGGAGTACGTATGAACGCTGAAACGCCGATGGAAAGCTATGAGACCCTCTATGCGCGTCTCCAGGCGGTCGTTGCGCGCCTCGAAGCGGGCGAACTGCCGCTGGCCGAGACCCTGCAACTCTACGAGCAGGGCGTACAGCTTGCCGCTGAATGCCAGCGCCTGCTCGATGCCGCCGAGTTGCGCGTGCGCCAGTTGCAGGTTGCCGAACCCCGTCTCGACCTGTTGGCCTGAGAGCTGTGGTGCGCATCGAAGAACGCTACCATCGCTATCCGCGCCTCATCACCGCCGCGATTGCCTGGCTCTCGGCGTTGCTGGTCGTGCTCGCAATCGCCAATCTCGGCGCAACCCTCCTCCGTGGTCTGTGGGATATTTACGGGCGTAACGATACCTGGCCTGGCCCCCTTCCCTGGTTGCGCCCGGTGGTAACCTGGATCGCCAGTGGTCCCGGCACACGGGTGACGAGCCTCTGGGATCTGGCGCCCCTGCTGCTCGGCCCGCTGATCTGGGCGGCGCTGGCCCTGTTCGTGGCCCTGATGCTCCGCAATGCTTTTCCAGCGGTTCGGACCAGCTCGCAGGGCATGCTGGTAGAGTTTGCGGGTAGCTGGTTGCCCGTCCCCTGGGAGAACCTGACAACACTGAAGGTCACGAGCGATCTGGCGGGCGAACGTTTCGTCGTGCTTGTCGAAACCAGCCCTCGCGATCTGACCGCCTGGCACCGCCTCTACAGCTTCTTCTACCGCTTCGACTGGAAGCCAGGGTTCTACATCACCTCGAACATTCACGAATTTGAAACCCTGATCAAGACGATTCTCGATGAGAACCGTCGTGTGGCCCGGGCCATCGAAGGCGTCCGGGAGGTGCGTCTCCAGGAAGAGGCCCGATCCCCGTTCTTTCAACTGATCCTCGGTCCGGGCGCGTTTTTCAGCCGCACCGAAAGCGCCACCGAGGCGCAGCCGCCTCCGCCAGGCGCTCCGGTGCGCGCGGTCTACCCCTTCCGCGTCAGGGCCATCATGACCATGGTCATCGCGCCGCTGGCCGCGGGCGCTATCTGGAGCTACCTGGGGTACTGGGTGCGTTTCCTCGCGCTGATGCTGCCCGCGGTGCGGAACAACCCTCCGTTTCGCTGGACCTACGGCGACGCGGGCTACGTTGAGCTGTACAACGCCTACCGGACCCGGGCGGTTCCGCTGCTCGGCGTTGAGGGGCGTCCTGATCTGCCTGCGCCGTGGTGGGTGCTGGTTGCCGCCCATCTGATGCTCCTCATCGCGATCCCCCTGATCCTGTGGCTGGGTAGTCTCCTGCCGAACCTCGAGGCGCGCGAACAGGGCCTGATGGTCCAGGACCGGCTCCGTCGGCGCTGGCGGCTCATTCCCTGGAGCCGCGTGCTGGCCCTTAAGGCGACGGAGGTGTCGGAGCAGAGTTCGGTGCTGCTACTCCAGGCGCGGGGCGGGCCGGGCAGCCGCCTGAGTAGTTTGCTCTACGATGGGACCATGGCGCCGGGTACGTTCATCACCTCGGCGATTGGCCCGTTCAAGCCACTGCTGAGCGAGATGCTGCAACGCCTCTTGCGACTCGAACAGGCCGGCGGTACGCCCATTTTGCAGCAGGAGGCGCGCTCGTGGCTGGTGTGGCTGGCCCTGGGCCGCCGTCCGGCCCTTGATGCGCTGGTGGCCGAAGCCCGCGCCGACGATGCGACGAAACGGTTCTCAGCGGCGTGGTTCTGGCCCGCTGCTCGCACCATGGCCCTTCTGGCGCTGTTGCCTGCCCTGCTGCTGCTGGCGCACGGACTGCTGGGCGACCGTGTGCCGGCCCCCGGGTTGGCGCTGGGGGTGCTTGGACTCTGGGTGTTCGGGATGCTGGAGTGGCCGCTGGTGGCGCTGACCACCATTCTGCTCGATGAGCGCACCGGCGGCGGTGAGGAGGACCAACGGGTGCTGGCGCTGTACCCACGCAGCCAGATGCCCCGTGTGCTGCCGCTACTGGGCGCGTTGCTGCTGCTCGTAGTCGGCGCGCCGGTACTGCCGGTGCTGGCGTGGGTCGGAGCGATTGTCTGGGCCTACTGGCTCACCGCAGGGCTGTGTGAGGCGCTCTACGAGTGGCGTGGCAGCCAGGTGGTGCTGGGTGGGCTGCTCCCGGTATTCTGGCAACTGCTATTGCTCCTCGGCTTTCTCGTAGTCACCAGGTGAGCGCGGCGCCGTGCTATAATGCCGCCGCGGGTCCGCTCCGGCATTCCACCTGGCCTCGCCGCCCACCAGAGGCACGAAAGTAGATTCTCCCGCGGTGGGAGATACACTGATCACAGCGTTCTGTCCCCTTCCCAGCCTCTCCCCGCCGGGGAGAGGATCCCGGTTTCCTCCCCGGCGGAGGGCGTGCCGCCCCGGCAGGCAGAGGGTTGGGACAACCCGGCTTCCCCACGTTCCTGGCGGAGGTTCTCCCGGGGCTGCGCCCTCCCAAACCCTCCCGTCAGGGAGGGGCGTGGGGAAACCCGGTTTCCCCACCCTCCAACCGCTTCCGAGGTCGCTTGCCACCCCCGTGGGCAGAGACACGGGAAAACCCGGTTTCCCCGATTTTCATAGCAGGAGGTGAGTAATGCACCGAACCGTAGTCAGTACCGAGCGCGCTCCGGCGGCAATTGGCCCCTATTCGCAGGCCATTGCCGCTGGAAATCTGATCTTTCTCTCGGGCCAGTTGCCGGTTGACCCGGCCACGGGCGAGTTGATCGACGGTGATATTGCCGCGATGACGCGCCAGATCTTCAAGAACATTGAGACGGTACTTGCCGCTGCCGGCAGCACACTGGGCAAGGTCGTGAAGGTGACGGTGTTCATGGCCGACCTCAACGACTTCCAGGCAATGAACGCTGCCTATGCCGAGTTCTTTCCGCACGACCCGCCTGCGCGCTCGACCGTGCAGGTGGCTCGCCTGCCCCGCGATGCGCGGATCGAGATCGAGGCCATCGCCCTGGCCTGACCAGGAGCGAGAACCTCGGGCACGTTCACCGCGCGAGACCACCGCCCCGTATCTCTACGCGGTGTCCAACGGTACAGGTGTGGTACCAGATGGTGGAGGTATGTGTTTACACGTGTTTGGGGATGGGGAAACCCGGCCTCCCTACCTGCGCTGAGCCTGTTGAACCGTACCTCCCTCTTGCCAGGGCGGCACGCCCTCCGCACCTGGAGGGTTTGGGAGGGCGCAGCCCTCCCGGAAACGAACCCATATGCATCCCGGCAGGGTGCGGCGTAGCCGCGTGGGCTTCTGGCACACAACGCTCTGACCGGAGGCGTCGCAATGAACAATAGCCGATCCTTCCGGCCCGTGTTGCTGGTCGGTGTCGCCGTGCTACTGGCCCTGGCCAGCGCAGCCTGGTTTCAGCGTCCCGACGGGCGCCTGTGGCTGACCGTGTTGCCCGTGCCCGGCGATGCGCTGCTGATCCGTACTCCTGCGGGCCGGCACGTGTTGATTGACGGTGGCCGTGACCCGGGGTTGCTGGCGCTGCTGCTGGGACGATCCATGCCGTACTGGCAGCGCGATCTGCGCGCGGTGATCCTCACCCGGGCCGATGGACAGCGATTGCCTGGCCAGGTGGCCGCCCTCTCGCGTTTGCAGACGGCCATAGCCCTGGCGCCGTCCGACCTGGGGAGGGGTGGCCTGGCCGGGCAGTGGCAGCGCCTGACGCGGGACATGGACGCCCGCGTGGCGGTACTCCAGGCCGGGCAACGCCTGGATCTCGACGGCGCGGTGCTGGAGGTCCTGGCGGCCAATCCTGGCAAGCACGGCGGCGCCGTCCTGCTGATACGCTACGGGCGCACGCGGGCGCTCGTGCACACCGGCGGCCCGGAAGGTGACGCCGCGGCTCTCCGGGCCGCGGCGACATCCGCGCCGCTGGACCTGCTGGTCTACCCGTGGCAGCGTCCTCTGGACACGCCGGTTATCGCCGCGCTGCGACCGCGCGCCATTGTGTTCAGCGAGGCCTATGAGGCGCCAGCGCCCGCCCTGCTGAGTTATGCCGACCGGCGCCGCTACAGTCCCCGGCTCTACCATCCGAAGAACGATGGCGCGGTGAGTCTGGTCAGCAGCGGATCGGCGGCGTGGATCGAGACCGCCACGCCCCTCGCCGCCGGCCGAGCGGATTGGGGGGGGAGCGCTCCTGCCAGTCCTGTCGCTTCTGTCCTGATCGGGGCGCACGCGGGTTCGCCATAGCGCCCATCGCGGGCTGGCGGTTAGCCTGTCGGGGAGTGAACTCGCTCCTCAAACCCGAGGATCGAACGTGAGGCTCGATTGGCTCACCCTGGGGTTGCTTGGCCTGCTGGCGCTTACCGGCGCCGGCCTGTGGGCGTGGCGTCGTTTCTACCACGAAGATCCTGAGAACACCGCCCGCCGCGTGTTCAAAAACAGCGCCGTGACCTTTGCGATGCGCATGGTGGTCAAAGCGCTCGACATGGTGATCTTTTTTATCCTGGTGGGCAGCTTCGACGTAGCCACCTTTGGCGATTACCTGTTCGCCATCCTGCTGGTCGGCCAGTACCTGACAATCTTTACCGAGTTCGGTCTGGGCGTGCTGCTCACCCGGGAGGTCGCCCGCGAGCCTGACTCGGCGCGGCGCCTGTTTGGTCTTACCCTGACCTTGCGCCTGGCGCTGATCGGCGTCGTCGCGCTGCCGCTCACCCTGCTGGTCGTAGGGGGTTATGCCTTGCTCGGGCAGCCGATCTCGGCAGTCGGTCAGCAGACAATCTTCATCTTGCTGCTGACGCTGATCCCCAGCGCTTTCTCAGGGGCGGTGACTGCGCTGTACAACGCCAGTGAGCGGATGGAGGTGCCGGCGCTGATGGAGGTGGTCACGGCGACGCTGAACTTCCTCGCCCGGCTGGGAGTGATGGCGCTGGGCCTGGGCATCCTCGGGCTGGCGTGGGCCGCTGTCGCGGTGACCAGCGTTACTGCGCTGGTCTTCGCCGTGTTGCAACGACGCGATTTCTTTCCGCCACGCATCGCGTGGGATGGGCCGAAGATGCGCTGGCTGGCGCTAACGGCTCTCCCGTTGATGCTCAACAACCTGCTGAGCGCGGTCTTCTTCCGCTTTGATGTCTTCATTGTGCGCGCTTTCGGCGGCCCGGGGGCCGAGCGGCTGGTGGGGCAGTACAATACGCCGTACACGTTCCTCAATGTCGCCTTGATCATCCCGCCAGCAGTCACGTTCGCGGTGTTTCCGTTGTTGTCGCGCCGGGCGGCGGGCGATCGGTCTAGCCTGGCCACGGCGCAGAACCGCACGTTGCAGGTGTTGCTGCTACTGGCCTTTCCGCTGGCGATGGGTATGTCGGTGCTGTCGCACGATCTGATCCAGTTCTTCACGCGACGGCAGTTTCCCGATTATCAGCCTTCAATCATGGTGCTTGCCATTCTGGCGTGGTTCCTGCCACTCTCGTTTGTCAACGGCCTGATCCAGTACGTGCTCATTGCCGTGAATCGGCAGGCGGCAATCACGCGGGCCTTTGTGATCGGGGCGGCGTTTAATCTGCTAGCCAATCTGGTGGCGATTCCCACTGCCACCTACGCGCTCGGTCAGCCGGTTCTGGGCCTCTACGCCGCTGCGGTGATCACCATCCTCTCGGAGCTGGTCCTGTACCTGGTGTTCCGCCCGCTGCTGCGGAGCGAGGCGCTGACGCCGCCCCTGCTGGGGCTGTCCTGGCGCCCGCTGGTTGCGGCGCTGGCTATGGGCGCGACAATGCTGAGCGTGATGGCGGTGTGCCCCGAGCGGGCGGGGGCCATCGTTCCTGGCTGGCCGGGCAGCCTCGCGGCGGCGCTGCTGGCCCCCGTGGCCTATGGTATCGCACTGTGGGCCGTGGGGGGGATCGGGGCCAGCGAGCGCGATCTGGCGCGGCGGATCCTGGGAAGAGGGGGCGCGGGAGAGCCCGGTTCCCCTGGCGCCTGAATTCAGATTGCAGGTCCTGATGTGAACATAGCCCGTGCGCGGGAGGGTTTGAGATGGCGCAGCCCTCCCAGGAAAACCACTCGCCAGCGAGGGTTTGGGAGGGCGTAGCCCTCCCAAGAAAAGTTATTTGCATTCTGGCGTTGTGCGGTGCAGCCGCATAGAGGGCTGAATTGCGGATCGCCGCGAGGGGGTTCCGGTGCACGCTGAGCGTGGCGAGCGCCTGGCCCGCGCAATTCCAGGCGATGTCACATCCACTGCCGCGGTGGCCAGCGCCTCCGCCTACTCCAGCACGTAGATCAGTGGCTCGCAGCCGTCTTGCATGAGCAACACAACCGCCTCGCGGTTGGGATCGTAGGTTTCGAGCACCTCGTCGAGGTTCGGCGGCCAGTCATCACTGCCGGCATCGGCGGGATAGTAGGCAATGGGAGCACTGCCCGTCGCGGTGCGGAGATCGATCCCGCGCAGGTCCATCTCGATCACGCCCCGCCCATCCCGCGGATAGGCCTGCCGGGCGAACTGGAGCAACTGCTCGCTGATTACGCTCACGTAGCTTTCGGCGATTTCAGTAAGGGGAGCGACAGGATCGTTGAGGAGGCGACGCAGGCGCGCGAGGGCCTGTTGCTGCTGGTTCATAGTGACTCTCCTGCTGGAAAGTGTGGCCTGTATTATACCATTTTATATTGTAGCTTTTGGATTGTAGATTGTTGCGGAAGGCGTCCGGGTGCGCTTGTTTTCTGATGTGAAAAGAGGGGGAATCGGGTTGCTCCACGCCCCTGCCTGTGGGGAGGGTTTGCCGCGTTCTACTCGCTCCCAGCCTCCCCCCGCGAGGGGAGGTGCCTGGTTCCATTCCCCAGCGGGAGAGGGTGTGGGAGGGCTGTGCCCTCCCGGGTCCCGCAGGCAGGGTGATGGGCGAATCGGGTTGCCCCACGCCCCTGCCTGTGGGGGTGGCATGCTCCAGTAACACCCCCCTGAGCGCCGGGTGAAGCGGCTCTCACGCGTCTTTCAGCCGGCGGCGATCCGCAGGATAAGGTCCGTTCATTCACGATGGACACCCTCCGCAGTACCCTGGAAGCGGCAGGCAACGCGCGGGCCGGGCGGAAACATCGCCCTGCGCTGGCGTTGCCTACGTGCCAGGGTTGAAAGGAGGGTCCTATGGCTGGCATCCGGTTTTACCGTCGCGACGCGCGCCTGATTGCCGGTCTGTTGATCGGCATGTTGGCACTCAGTGTCATCCCTATTGCCAGCGCTGCCCCCTTCGATGGCGGGCGCGAGCGTTTCGCCGACGAGCGTTTCGCCCGGATCTGGAGCCGCACCGACTCTGAGCTGGTGCGGAGTGGTCGGAGCTGGTACTGGGGGCCCGGCCCGTGGTTCGACTACGCCGAGTTCTACCGGCAGGGCGTGAACGGTCTGCGCACGGTGCAGTACTTCGACAAGGCGCGCATGGAGCTAAACAACCCTACGGATCGCTCAGGGCCGAACCTGGGTGTGACCAACGGTCTGCTGGTGAAGGAACTGGTAAGCGGGCGCCTGCAACTCGGCAATGACCCCTTTGATGTCGAGCAGCGCGCTCCCGCCGACGTTCCGGTAGCCGGGAACCCGCGCGATCAGAACCCCAACGCGCCCGGTTATGGCGCCTTTGCCGGGGTAGCCACGCTCGACAACGGCTACCGCGACCCGCAGCGCCTCAGGGAGCGCATAGCCACCACGATCGATCGCGGTAGCACCATTGGTCTGCGTCCGGAACTGGCAACCCCGGAGACCGAGATTGTCCAGTACAACACCATCACCGGCCACAACATTCCGCGGGTCTTCTGGCAGTTTATGAACCAGCAGGGGCCGATCTTCGATGGGGTGGTGCGGCGCGGCCCGGTGGTTGACTGGCTGTTCACGATGGGCCTGCCAATCACCGATGCCTACTGGACGCGAGCACAGATCGGGCCCGACGAGCAGGACGTGCTGGTGCAACTCTTCGAGCGACGGGTACTGACCTACGTGCCGAACAACCCGGCTGGCTACAAGGTAGAAATGGGCAATGTGGGCCAGCACTACTTCCAGTGGCGCTACCCACATCTGGGTACGCCCTGGGCCACGCCGCTACCCGATCCGCCACTGGTCTACGCCTCGAACATCGACACGGGCAGCCACTGGGAGCTGTACCTGCCGACTTACTTCGGTGATGGCCTCCGCATCACCCGCAATGCCGCCGAGACGGTGGCCTTCTCCTGGCGGCGCAGTTGGGACCCCGCGCAGGTCCGGTTGCTGGTTGACTCGCGGCGCAGCAATCCGAGCTTCCGACAGATCTACGCCTTTGACCCGCCGGCCTTCTTCAGCGGTGACTTTTCGCCCAACGCCGGCGTAACGCGCCTGAGCTACAGCGATGGCACCCAACCGCCACCCAACGGGCCGTACCCCGGCTACCTGCCCAGGGGCACCGCGAACGATTACAACGCGAGCGTCTCCCCCGACGGCACCAAGATCCTCTTTGTCTCCGATCGGGAGAATGGGCAGGAGCTGTACCTGATGCCCATGTCCGGCAACTTCCCGGTGCGCCTCACCACCACCCAGGGCTGCACCAACGAGACGCCCTCCTGGTCGCCCGACGGGCGGCGCATCTACTGGGCGAGCCCGCCTGCGCGGGCTTCAGGCGGTTGCCGGGTCGAACACGGGCCAGGGATGGCCCACAACGGCGCGGGCCAGACCGGCGTCCAGCAGGGC
>JBDNDG010000176.1:0-8839 GCA_046719255.1 Chloroflexaceae bacterium | reverse complement strand
GCGGCGCAGCCGCGTGCACGGCTGATGCGGCAACACGCCTGGGGGATGCCCGGGGGGCGAACGTGCGCCAACGAATGGGAAACGAAGAAACGAATGGTTAGCGCGCGCGACACTTCCAGCGATGCGCGTGAACACATAATACCAACTGGAATTGAACAGGCCGCATCCGCATGCCCACCAGCGCGCATCGCAACGCCACTGCGGCAATCTGCAATCCGAAATCTGCAATCTGAAATGTTAGATATAGACCTATGAGTGCAGGCTAAACGGCCCTCGCATGCCGTGAACGCGACGGGTTCGTGACACCCTTTGCAGGGCGCAGCCCTCCCAAACCCTCCCCCGCCGACCTCTCAGGGGTAGAGTTTTTTGCGGAGCGCATCAGGAAGCCATGGCAGCGGCCAGCCCTCACCCTCCGCGGGAGCGGAGGGACCAGAGCCGTGCGCGGGGGCGTTCTACTGGGGAACCGCAGGCTCCCGATTACTCCATCGTCCCAAGGGCAACAAAAGCAAACAGTACCAGGCAGGCGAACAGGAGGGCCCCAAGCGCAAGTTGCGTGTAGCCCAGGATCAGGCCGGCCAGGGCCAGGCCCTGACCAGAGAGCTGTCCACCCGACTCGCGAATTTGCTTGCGCGCAATGTGGCCACACACCACGGCCACCATCGCGCCAATTATCGGCACCACGGCCCAGGCCAGAATGCCGGCGACCAGGCTGATGATCGCCATATTGCTGTTTGGCACAACGGCAGGGGCGTACATTCCCGGCTGGCCCTGATAGGAGATGGGCTGAGTCGGCCTGGACAGCGGTGCGGATGGCTGCTGGCCAATCGGCGCGTGCAACGTCGGGGCCGAAGCCGGCGCCACATCGACGTTCAGCCTCAGGCCGCAGTTGTCGCAGAAACGCTGCCCCTGGGTTACCGTGGCATTACAGTTTGGACAGAGCATGCTTCTCCTCCCCAGAGGTGAGAATCACCACGAAGGCATGCGGATCACGACGATCGAGAGAGGCTGGGCAGACGCTGCGCTCCCCAGAATCCCCTTATTTGTGACCGGCGTCGCGCGCGAGTTGTGTCAGGGATGGATAACGATGCGGGCACGGATGACGAGCCGTGGCCCGCACCGCAGCGGGCAGAGGGAAGACTGCCGGCAACCCTGCGCACGCGGGCGCAAGGCAATCAGCGCCCACCTGCACGTATTGTACGCCTGAAGGCGAACCAGAGTTGCGGAAAACTGGCGCGTCAGGCCCGAGCCAGTGCCCGGGCCAGGCCCTCGACATCCGGCGCGGTGACGAGGGCCTCGCCGACGAGCACGGCGTCGGCGCCGTAGCTACGTACCAGGGCCACGTGCTCAGGGGTAAAGATGCCGCTCTCGCTCACCAGCACCGGACGCCGGCTGCCCGCAGGCAGCAGTCGGGCCAGCCGCGCGGTAGTATCCAGACTGGTCTCGAACCGGTGCAGGTCGCGGTTATTCACTCCGAGAACAGCGGCGCCAATGGCGAGGGCGCGTTGCACCTCGGCCTCGGTATGGATCTCGACGAGGGCCTCCATACCCATGTGCTGCGTCAGGAGCAGCATATCTTCCAGGCGCTCATCGTCGGGCACGGCGGCGACGATCAGCAGAACGGCATCGGCGCCGTAGGCCCGGGCCTCGACGATCTGGTAGGGGTCAATGATGAAGTCTTTCCGGAGCAATGGGGGGGCATCGGGCATCTGCCGGATCGCCTCGAGATACTTGAGGCTGCCCTGAAAGAAGCGCACATCGGTGAGCACGGAGATGGCAGCCGCACCGGCGGCGATGTAGGCGCGTGCCAGGGCCAGGTGGTCGAAGGGATCGAGCAGGACGCCACGGCTGGGTGAGGCTTTTTTCACCTCGGCAATCAGAGCGGTGGCGGGAGGGCGGCGCAGGGCGGCAGCGAAGTTGCGCGGCTCGGGGGCGCGGGCGGCGCGGCGCTCGAGTTCGCGGAGAGGCACCTTGAGCTTCTGCCGGGCGACCTCTTCGGTCTTGTGGGCGAGGATCCTGGTCAGGATGGTTTCTTCGGGCATTGCGCTTCTCCGCCATGCTCAGGCTCACTGCCGGTGGGGAACCCTGGTTTCTCCATACCCCAACCGCTGGTGGGGTCGCTTGCGACGCCGATGGGTGGGTGCATGCTTCGACGGGCTCAGCGTCTGTGGCTCGACACGCTCGCCACAGGCGGTAAGCGTGTCGAACTGCGCGGTGTTTCCAACTCCACCTGGCATTAGACCGCGTTCGAGACAGCGATCAGGCGTTCCAGGCGATCCAGGGCGCGGCCCTCGGCAATGCTGGTCCGCGCCAGCGCCAGGCCCTCGTGTAGATCGGCAGCGCGCTCACCGGCAACCAGTGCCGCGGCGGCATTGAGCAGCACCGCGTCGCGGCGGGGGCCGGTGTCGGCTCCACTGAGCACGGCGCGCACAATTGCCACATTCGTCGCCACGTCACCACCGCGCAGCGCCTCGATGCCGGCGGGTGTGAGGCCAAGCTCAGCCGCGCTGACGGTAAAGCGCCGGGGTTGCTGGCCGCCGCGGACCTCGTAGACCAGATTGGGGCCGCTCAGGCTCAACTCGTCCATTCCACCGTCGCCGTGGACGACCAGCGCGCGGCTGACCTCGAGGCGGCTAAGGGCACGGGCGAGCTTCTCGGCAAGGGACTCCGAGGCGACGCCGAGGACCTGGTGGCGCGCGCGGGCCGGATTGGTGAGTGGACCGAGGAGGTTGAAGACAGTGCGGATACCGATCTCGCGCCGTACCGGCCCGGCGAAGCGCATCGCCGGATGGAACCGTGGCGCGAACATGAAAGCGATTCCCGCCTCGCGCAAGCAGCGGGCCACACCGTCGGGGTCGAGTTCGATCTTCACCCCGAGACCTTCCAGCACATCGGCGCTGCCGCAGAGGCTGGACATGGCCCGATTGCCGTGCTTGGCAACGATCAGCCCGGCGCCGGCAGCGACGAAGGCGGCGGCGGTGCTGATGTTGAAGGTGCGCGAGCCGTCGCCGCCGGTGCCGCAAGTGTCGGCCACCGGCTCATCGAAGTGGACCGGCGTGGCCTTCAGGCGCATCACCCCGGCCATACCGGCGATCTCGGCATCGGTCTCACCCTTCAGGTGCAGGGCCGTGAGGAACGCGGCAATCTGCGCCGGCGTGGCCTCGCCGCTCATTATTTGCTCCATGACGGCGCTTGCCTCGGCCTGGCTCAAGTCGCGTCCCCCGGTCACGGTGATGATTGCGTCGCGAATGTTCACTGGCTCCTCTGTTTTGTGAATGGGGCTGCTGCTGTGAACATAGGGTCAAACCGGGTTTCTCCCTGCCCTGGCCCGCGCGCGCCGGCGGGGTCAGGGATGGGGGGCGCCCGTACTGGCTATTGTATGCATTAGAGGGAAGCTGGTCAATCTGGTGCATCGCACCCCCCCAGGGAGGGGGTATGGGGAAACCGGGTTTCCCCATATTATGTCAGACGCCCGTGCGGCTGCGCCGCAAACGCCAGAACGAACATCATTTGTTCCCGGGAGGGCTGCGCCCTCCCACACCCTCCCCGCAGGGAGGGGGTTGGGGAAACCCGGTTTTCCCATTCATATCAGAGCGGGGCCGTCAGGCGCGAGAAGCCATTTCTATACCAAAGTGGTGTTCTCTTTACGCGCGAACGTGACGGAGCATGATACAGTAGCGACTATCAAGACCGAAAAATGGATCGTAGTTGCACGGCTTGCAACACTGCAGAGGCGCACGGCTCAGAGCGTGTGCCGCTGCTTTTTTATACCGTTGCGCGGTGGTCGGAGTTCGGATGGGGTGGTCTGAGCGTTGTGCCATGATGCCTGCAACTGGCCCTCAGTGCACCCGGTAGAGGCGCCGCATCTATAGGATGGCGGGACGAAAGGGCTATGAATACACAAGCCTACGATGTACTGGTAATTGGCGCCGGGATCAGCGGGATGCACGCCGCGCTGGATCTCGCGGATCAGGGCTTCAAGGTGCTCGTGGTCGAACGGCAGGCCAGCATCGGCGGCACGATGGTCAAACTTGACAAGACCTTTCCCACCAACGACTGCGCGATCTGCATCGCCGCGCCGAAAATGGTCGAACTGGCACGGCACCCGAACATCACGCTGCTGACCTCGGCTCAGGTTGAGCGGGTCAGCGGCTCGGCGGGTAACTTTGAGGTGGTGATCTGGCGCCAGGCGACCTACGTAGACCCCGAGAAGTGTACCGGATGCGGGGATTGCGCCCGGGCCTGTCCGGTGGAAGTGGACGACGTGTTCAACGGGCGGCTTTCGCGCCGCAAGGCGATCTACCTGCAGTTCCCCCAGGCGGTTCCCGCCATCTACACGATTGATTATAGTCGCTGCGTCGGCTGCGGGGCCTGTGACCGGGCCTGCACCGCTGGCGCGATTGCCTTCCTGCGCCGCGCGCGGCCCATGAATGTAACAGTGAGCAGCATCGTGGTGGCAACCGGCTTCGAGACGCTGGAGCCCACCGGGCTGCGTAAGGAGTACGGCTACGGTCGTTACCCCAACGTTGTGACGGCGATCCAGTACGAGCGGCTGCTGTCGGCCTCGGGGCCGACCGGGGGCACCGTGGCCCGACCCTCCGACGGCCGCCATCCCCAGCGGGTGGCCTGGATCCAGTGTGTTGGCTCGCGCAGTGTGCAGGGCGGGTACCCATACTGCTCGAAGATCTGCTGCATGTACGCCACCAAGGAGGCGCTGATTACCCTGGAGCATGCCCCCGGCACCGAGGCGACAATCTTCTACATGGATCTGCGGGCCTACGGCAAAGACTTTCAGCAGTTTTACCGCCGGGCGGCCGGGCACGGGGTGCGCTATGTGCGTGGCCGGCCCGCCGTGGTGGAAGAGGACCGCGACCGGAGCCTGCTGGTGACCTACGAGGATACCCTCAGCGGCGTGGTACGGCGCGAGCGCTTCGATCTGCTGGTGCTTTCTACGGCGATTGTGCCTGCCCCGGAGAACCAGCGCCTGGCCCGCGTACTGGGGATAGCGGTTGACGCATACGGCTTCTTCGTCCCCCGTGACCCGCTGCTCGACCCGTTGCGCTCGACCCGCGACGGCATCTTCCTCGCCGGCGGCGCGCAAGGACCCAACGACATTCCCGACTGTGTGGCTCAAGCCAGCGGTGCTGCCGGGCTGGCCGCGGTCGGGCCGCTGGCGCGGATGGGGGTTGGCGGATGGCGGCAGGCGCAGCCCACGGTGGCGCCCTCTGCCGCGGTTCGGCCTGCCGAGACAGGTTTACCTCCGGCCCTCAACGGGTCCGGCCCGCCCGTGGGCGCCAGCGGAATGCCCCGGGCGCAAGCCGACGAGCCCGCCGTCCAGGACATACGCCCCGCGGCGGACACCGAGACGCCGCGGGTGGGTGTGGTGGTGTGCGGCTGTGGCAAGAATATCAGCGGGTTCGTTGATGTGCCGGCGATTACCGCAGCGGCCCGCGGCTTGCCCGGGGTGGCCTTCGCCGAAGCCTGCACCTTCGCCTGCTCGGAGGACGTGCAGCGCCGCATCCGCGCCGCAATCGCCGGCCAGGGGTTGAACCGGCTGGTGGTGGCGGCCTGCTCGCCAATTACCCACGGGCCGGTGTTTCAGCAGACCTGCGCCGAAGCCGGCCTGAACCCCGGACTGTTCGAGATGGCCAATATCCGTAACCAGTGTTCGTGGGTACATTCTACCGATCCGGCGTCGGCGACGGCGAAGGCGGTGGACCTGGTTCGTATGGCGGTGGCGCGGGCCGGGCAGTCGCAGGAGTTGCCGCTACGGACAATCGAGGTAACACGGCGGTGCCTGGTGATCGGCGGCGGTGTGGCGGGGATGACTGCCGCGATAACCCTGGCCGATCTGGGAGTGGAGACGCTTCTGGTCGAGCGCGAGGCGACCCTGGGTGGCAAGCTCAACACACTGGCAACCCTGGCCCCCGGCGATGTGCCCGCCAGCGCGGTGCGCGATCACCTGGTGCGCGAGGTGCAGCAACGCTCGCGGATCAGGCTATTCCTCGGCGCCGAGGTGCGTGAGGTGAGTGGCCATATTGGCGACTTCCGCGTGACTCTCGACGAAGGGCCGGGCGGCATGCTCAACGAGGTGCAGGTTGGCGCGATCATTGTTGCCACCGGCTTCCAGGAGGTGGACCTGCGCGGACGCTTCGGCTACGGCGCCGACCCGCGGGTGATCACGCAACTGGAGCTGGAGCGCCGTTTGCGCGAGGGAACGCTGGGCGCTCCCCGCTCGGTGGTGATGATCAACTGCGCCGGTTCGATGGATGCGGAGAATCCAGCCTGCTGCCGGATCGGCTGCGGCATTTCGGTCAAGAATGCGCGGATGCTGCACCGGCTCGCTCCAGAGGCGAGGATCGTGATGCTGTACCAGGATATGCGCGTGTACGGCAAGGGGCAGGAAGAGGCCTTCACCGACATGCTCGACACGGTCGCGCCACAACGGGTACGCTACACCCCTGACCGGCCGCCCCGGGTAACCCTGCGTAACCAGCAGGTGGTGGTGCTGGTCCACGATGTATTGCTGGACGAGGAGCTGGCAATCGAGGCCGACCTGGTGGTGCTGACAGCGGCGCTGCGCGGCGATGCCGATACGCCGCGGCTGAAGCAGGTGCTCAAAGTCGCGACCGACGACCAGGGCTTCTACCGCGAGGCTCACGCCAAGATCCGGCCCCTGGATTTCAATACCGATGGGATCTATCTGTGTGGCGCCGATCACTATCCGCGCAGCGTACCCGACACAATCGCCCAGGCAGCGGGAGCAGCGTCACGGGCGGCGATCCCGCTGCTGCGCGGCGAAGTGAGTGTCGAGCCAATCGTCGCCGAGGTGGCGGCGGAAGCCTGTGCCGGCTGTGGCCTCTGCGTGCCCCACTGTCCCTACGGCGCGCTCCACCTCGACAGGGAGCGAAAGGTCGCATGGGTGGAGGAAGTGCAGTGCAAGGGATGCGGTACCTGTGTGGCGGCCTGCCCGTCGGGGGCGCTGCAACAGCGGGGCTTCACCGATGCGCAGGTGCTGGCGATGATCGGGGCGGCCTGGGAGGAGCCTGCCTATGAATGAGCCATTTGAGCCGCGCCTGCTGGGCCTGCTGTGTAGCTGGTGCGCCTACGGAGGCGCCGATACGGCCGGAGTGAGCCGCCTGCAGTATCCGCCGAACATCCGCATCGTGCGGGTGATGTGTAGCGGGCGGGTGGATCCGCTCTTCGTTGCGCGGGCCTTTGAGCAGGGCGCCGACGGAGTGCTGGTGGCCGGCTGTCACCCCGGCGATTGCCATTACGCCACCGGAAACGTCTTCGCCGAGCAGCGCTTCGAACGCTTCGGGAGCATGCTGGACTTTTTCGGTATTGACCGTCGTCGCTTCAAACTGGCCTGGGTCTCGGCCTCGGAAGGGGCACGCTTCGCCGCCGTGGTCACCGAGATGACCGAGGAGATCCGCGCCCTCGGTCCCCTGAGGATGAAGGCACACGCATGGCAAGCCTGATCGAGCAGCAGATCCGGACGCGGGCCAGCGCCCTGCTGGCCGAGGGGCGGATCGATGTGTTTGTGGGCTACCGGCAAGGCGCGGCGCCGCTGCGGGTAGCGCCGTTCGTGGCCCGCGTGCCCGCGGAGGCAGACAGGCTGGTCTGGAACCCGGTGTGTGGGCCGAATCTGGTCGGAACCCTCCGCAAGTATGCCGGGCAACGGGCCGGCGTGGCGTTGAAGGCTTGTGACGCGCGCACCGTGGTGGAGTTGCTGCGGCTGCACCAGCTCGACCGTGAACGGCTGTACCTGATCGGCGTTCCGTGCCAGGGGATGGTTGACCCTGCGAGGGTGGCCGCCGCGGTAGGGGGGAGGGTCACCAGCCTGGCGGAGGACGGGGCAGAGGTGTTGATCGGCGTTGGCGATGAAACGCTACGCTACCAGCGTGCCGCCCTGCTGCTGACGAAATGCGTCGGTTGTCCGGCCGCGCCTCCGGATCTGTACGACGAAACGCTGGGCGCGGCGCCTCCAGCGCCACCTCTCGGTGACCGCTTCGCGGCGGTGCGGGCGCTGGAGGCCCTCGCTCCCGCCGAACGCCTGGCCTTCTGGCGTCAGCACTTCAGCCGCTGCACCCTCTGCTACGCATGCCAGACGGTCTGCCCGCTGTGCTTCTGCAAAGAATGCGCGCTGGCGCTGGAACGCGACGACCCTCGCCGGCTGGCCCGGGAGCCGTCCAGCGTGTTCGCCTACCATCTGATGCGCGCCTGCCACCTGGCGGAGCGCTGTACCGGTTGCGATGAGTGCGAGCGGGTCTGCCCGGAAGATATTCCGTTGAGCCTGATCTGTCGCAAACTGGAACTGGATCGCCTTGAAGGGACCGGGGGAGGCGCGGCTGTGCTGGCGTTCCCGGCGCCGTCCGAGGTGGCAGGAGACGTGCCATGACCATAGCGATCGGTACAAACGGGCAGTCTGGCGCTTTGCTGCGGCGGGTGGAGGCACTCAGCGGGCAGCGCCTGGCGCAATGCTACCAGTGTGGCACCTGCGCGGCGGGGTGTCCCTTCGCGGAAGCTATGGACGTGCTCCCGGACCGGCTGATCCGCCACCTGTTGTTCGATGTGCCGGGGGTGCTGGAGCGCGAGGCCTTCTGGGTGTGCGTGGGCTGCGACCTGTGCGCGCAGCGCTGCCCACGAGGGCTGGACGTGCCACGGGTGATGGAGGCCCTGCGGCTGATCGCCCTGCGAACGCGTGGCGATCAACTGCCGCTGGCACAGATTCCTGCCGCGGCGCTGGAGGACCTGCCGCCGATTGCCCTGGTCGCCAGCCTGCGCCGGCAGACCGGGTGAGGGTGTGGGGCGGGGGAAGCGCCGCCGCTGCGCTTACCCC
>JBDNDG010000175.1:0-8906 GCA_046719255.1 Chloroflexaceae bacterium | reverse complement strand
GTTCTTTGAACACCCCCGGGGGGAGGCCGGGAGGGGGGCGGAATGCTCGAAACCCTCCTCACCGCGAGGGGCGTGGGGAAACCCGGTTTCCCCGATGGTCACATCAGGTGCCATTCGCGGGGCGCACAACGCCCATGTGAACACGCGAGACGGGGATCTGCGCCGGTGCGGCCAGACACCCTCATTATGCTCACCATCGGCCTGCTAGCGCTGGGGCTGGCGTCTGTTCCGGTTATTCTGATTACCAGTCAAGCACTCACTCTGCTGATAAGCGCCAGCGCCATGCTTGTCCTGGTCGGGGTCATTATCCTGGCTCGCGCAGGACGTGTCAACCCGGGCGCCTGCCTGTTGCTCTTCGTCGTGCTGGCCGGAGCCACAGGTTCGATTGTCAGTAGTCCGAACGCGCCCGGCGACCAGTTCCTTATGATCCTGGTGATTCTCTGCGCGAGCATCCTGCTCCCGCCAATCCACACCTGGAGCGCGCTGGTGCTGACCCTGGCAGGGAGCCTCCTGGCCTTCGGTTTGCTTGCCGCCGAGTTTCGTGACAGCGCGCACTGGCGCCTGATTCTGCTACATCCCTCGCAACTCCTGGCGTTCCATTCCCAGCGGTTCGCGCAGGGCATCGGGTAGCGGCTGCCCCTGCCGGAGGCGGTAGACCGGCACGCGCAGTTCGGCCAGCCGGCGCAGCACCGGCTCGGGATCCTGCCAGCCGCCGTAGCTCTGGGGATCCACGAAGAGCACCACCGCCCGCACTCCGCGGTAGAGGTGCTGTTGCAGGGCACTGACCCACCGTTCGTCCACCGAGGCGGAAATAACGACCAGAGTGCAGTTACGGCCGAAGCGCTGGCTTTCTGCCACGAGTACTTCGGCCAGCGCGTGGGTACCCTGCGCCTGGAGCACGGCCAGGGCTTCGAGGATCTTGAACAGTTGCCTGGACTCGCGCTCGGCGGGGATGAGTTCACGATGCTGGCCCCAGGCTACGAGGCCCACCGCGCGGTTCTGCGCCAGTAGCGTGCGGGCCAGCGAGGCCGCGGCCATCACCGCGTGTTCCTCGGTGCTCTCCAGCTCGGGCGTGGGCGGCGCGGCAGGCTGGCGCGCCCACCAGGGAGCGCTCGCGCGCGCATCTTCGAGGCGGTGTGGCCCGGCAAGGCGAGTGTCGCGAACCACTGTCCGTTCCTGCATATCCAGCACCAGATAGACATCGGCGCTGGGGTCGAGCTCGAACTCTTTGACCATCAACTGGTTCAGACGCGCCGTGGAACGCCAGTGGATGCGGTTCATACTGTCGCCTGGAGCGTATTCGCGCACCGTTGCCACATTCGGCGTGAGCTGAAAGCTACGGGCACGGGTCGCCTGCCCACCCGGCAACTCGGCGCCAGGCAGCCGGAAGTCTGGCAGATCCACCGCGCGGGGGTAGACCAGGATCTCGCCGGTCGCCGGCACAGAGCAGCGCAGCCGCACAATGCCAAAGGGGTCACCGCTGACGAGTGTGGCCGGCCCCAGGCGAAAGCGCCCGCGCCGGGTGCAGCGGGTGCGCGCTGTCCAGCGCCCAATTTCCCCACCGGCCAGCGAGGCGACAAAACCAGGGCCACGCTCCGGGAGTTCCGACTCGTCGTACAGCTCGACCCAGAGTTTGGGGAGGAACCAGCGGTTCCGCAACGTGATACGCTCGCGGGCATACTCGCCTACGGTGGCCCGTGGCGTGAGGGTCTCGCGCTCAACAACCAGGCCACGCAGGTTGAGCCAGGCCCAGAGCGTCGCCAACGCGAGCAGGCCGGGCAGCAGATAGCTCAGATGAAAGAAGATCCGCAGGCCGGTACCCTGAGCGGCCAGAAAGCTCAGCCCAGCCAGGATCAGCAGCGTCAGCGGGCGCAGCAGCATAGACCTTTCAATCGCCTGCCGGCTACAGCCTACCGTGTCGCGCCCCTGGTGTCAAGGTGGTTGCAGCCGGCAGGTATACTGCATTCGCGGAGGCGAATCACCGGGCAGTGGCGCCGTGCGACCTGTTGAAGGATGGGTGAAGGTGCGGCCCTGCTACACCCCCCTACAAATCTGGCAGGTGTGGCAACTCAAGCCTTCGCCTGATTACCGGCAAGCTGCGCTGCCGCACCTGATGTGAACATCGGGGAAACCGGGTTTCCCCATATCCCTCCCTGAGGGGAGGATGGTGCCGCATCTGCCCCCCTCCCAGGAACAAGTATTGTCATTGTGGGGTTGTACGCCCGACGAATGGCGCCTGACAGGGTTCTTAGCCGATGCATCAGCAAGTGCGACAGGGGACAGGGATGGATAGACCGGGCCCATGGCTCACGAAACTGTACGTTCCCGATGAAGACACACAGCGCCGTCGGCGGGTTTTGAACATTCTGGCACTCGGCCTGATTGTTCTCAGCCTGAGCTACGTCCCGATCGGCCTGACAACCGGCTACGCGCTGTTACGGATCGAACAACTCCTGACCATCGCCGTTGCCGCCGCCGGCGCATACTGGCTTGGACGGTCGGGACGGGTGACCCCGGGCGCCTATCTGGTCATCGGCGTTCTGATCTACGTTGTAGCGTCTTCCATTCCCGGACGGTTCTTTTCCGCGAATATTCTTTTCTTCACCATTCTCCCCGTGCTGTTTGCCGGGGTCCTGCTGGCACCGATCCACGTCTGGAACGTGCTGATCATCACGGTGGCTATCAGTGTATTCCGGGTGAGCCAGCTTCCTCCCGGCATACGCTATAGCATGTCGTGGAACACGGCCTTTTACAATGCGCCGCTGCTGCTGATTGCGGTCGCTCTGGTGAGCTTCCTGAGCGCCCGGGCAACTGTCCAGGCCCTGCGTCATCTGGCCACGGCCCGCGCTGAGGCCGAGGCGGCCAATCAGGCCCTCGTGGCCAGCAACGCCGACCTGGAGATGCGCGTCGCCGAACGCACCGCCGCCTTGCGCCAGGCTGTCGAAGAGCAGCAGGCCATTACGGCGCAACTCCAGGCCAGCCTGGAGGCCCAGCGAGAACTCAACCGCGTCATCGCCTCATTGTCGGTACCGGTCATTCCCATCAGCGCCGGCACCCTGGTGGCGCCGATTGTCGGCAACCTCGACACTGAACGCACCAGCCTGTTGCTCAGTACGCTGCTGGAACAGGTCGAGGCCGCCAGGGCCCGCACGGTCGTGCTGGACATTACCGGGGTAGCCGTGGTGGACACCCAGGTAGCCGCGGCGCTGCTACGGGTGGCCGGCGCCGCCCGTCTGATGGGCGCCGAGACGGTGATCGTCGGCATTCGCCCTGAAGTGGCGCAGACGCTGGTTCACCTGGGGGTAGACCTGGCGGGCCTCCGCACTGCTGCAACGCTACAGGAGGGCCTGCGGGCTATTGGTCAGGACCAGACAGTCTGATGTGAACATAGCCCGCGCAGGAGGGTTTGGGAGGGCGCAGCCCTCCTAAAAAATAAACCTGTTTTTATTTTGTCTTTGTGCGGCGCAGTCGCATGAACAGATGATATGATTTACCACATCACCAGCAGCGCCGCCTGGGCGGCGGCCCGCGCCACGGGGAGCTACGTGGCCGACTCCCTGACAACCGAGGGGTTCATCCATTTCTCAACCCGCGACCAGGTGCTCCGCGTGGCGAACTCGCGCTTTCAGGGGCAAACCGGGCTGGTGCTGCTGGCCGTGGACCCGGCGCGTCTCAGCGCCGAGCTGCGCTACGAGGAGTCGCACCCCGGCGAACATTTCCCTCACCTCTACGGCCCGCTCAACCTCGATGCGGTCGTGGCCGCGTATCCCTTTGCGCCTGAACCCGACGGCCACTTTCAACTGCCGCCAGCCTGCCAGTGAGCCGCGGAAACGCGGGCATAGAACATCACCGCCCCATCTCCACACCTTCAACGGGTATCACGAGACGGTCGCGTTCACGGCATGCGCGGATCATGGCACCCGTGCTCGCGCGGCTGCCGGGGTGGCGCGCATCCCCAGAAGAGTCAGGCACGCCTGGAGTATTCGTTTATTCGTTTCGCATTCGTTGGCACAGAGCCGTGTTGCCGCATCAGGAAGCCCATTCCAGAGCAGGTGCAACCCTTTGAACCCCCGCACCCCTACACCCCCAGGGCCGCCAGCACCTCGTCGCGGGGCACACGACGCTGCTCGCCGGTGCGGAGATCCTTTACCACCACCTCGTTGCGCGCCAGTTCGTCGGGGCCAATCACCAGCGCATAGCGCACCCCCTTGCGATCGGCCTCCTTGAACTGCTTACCCAACCCCGCGTGGGAGTCGAGGCCGATCAGGGTATTCACCCCCCCGGCGCGCAACTCGCGGGCCAGCGCCAGGCTCGCACCGGTCAATTCGGCATTGAAGATGGTCACATACGCCGTAGCGGTAGCCAGCGCGCGCGGACCGAGACCCAGCTCCTCCATAACATCGTGCAGCCGGTCAATACCAAAGGCCAGACCGACGGTCGGCACCGGGCGTCCGGCAAACTGGCCGATCAACTCGTCGTAGCGTCCACCGCCAAGGAGCGAGCCTTCGGGCCAGTGGGGAGTGTTCGTCTCAAAGACCATGCCAGTATAGTAAGCCAGACCACGCGCCAGGCGCGGGGCGACGCGATAGCGCTCCGCGGGCACACCCATAGCGGCAAGGCCGGCGATGATCGCCCGCAGGTTCTCCAGCGCAGCGGAGGCACGCGCATCACCGGCCAGTTGCTCCGTCAGCGCCACCAGCACCGCTTCCGGCTCGCCCTCGATCTGCACCAGCGCCAGGATGCGGTCGGCGGATGCTGCGTGCACGCCGGCCCGCAGCAATTCCTCACGCACCCCATCGGGGCCCAGCTTGTCGAACTTGTCAATCGCCCGGTACACCCCACCGGCAGCCTCCTCGTCGAGACCGCTGACCCGCGCGATGCCACCGATCACCTGGCGGTGGTTGAGCAGCGTGGTGAAACCGGGAAAGCCGAGTTCGGTCAGCGCATCGGTGAGCAGGGCCACGATCTCGGCATCGGCGAGGGGCGAGCCACTCCCGACGATATCCACATCGAACTGGTAAAACTCGCGGTACCGCCCCCGCGCCGGACGTTCGCCACGGTAGCTCGGTCCGTAGGCATACCGGCGCCAGGGTAGCGCCAGAGTCCCGCCGTACTGGGCCACCACCCGGGCCAGCGGCACAGTCTGATCGTAGCGCAGGGCCAGGCGCCGGCCCCCGTGATCCTCGAAGCGGTAGATCAGCTTTTCCTCATCGCCGAGCTTGCCCTCGAGCACCTCGGCATACTCCACCACTGGCGTCTGCAACGGCTCGAACCCATAACGCTCTGCCACCCGGGTGATCACCGTCAGGATGTGTTGCCGCAGCAACATGGCCTGGGGCAGGTGGTCGCGCATACCTTTGATGTTCTGGACTCTGGACATACCCTGTTCCTGATGTGAAAATAGCCCGTGTGCGAGAGGGTGTGGGAGGGCTGCGCCTTCCCAGGAACAAATGATTTTCATTCTGGTGTTGTGCGGCGCAGCCGCATGGACGGCTGATATGAAAATATGGAGAAACCGGGTTTCCCCATGTCCCTCCCTGGGGGGAGGGTTTGGGAGGACTGCGCTCTCCCAGGTTTCATCACAGCAGGGTGCGGCGCAGCCGCGCAGGCGCCTGACGCACCAGCTCCACCGTCGCCAGATCCAGGATACCCATCGGCGTCAACTCCAGACCGCGCACATAGGGCTTCACCAGCAGGTATTCCACATCATGGTACAACGGGATCAACGGCGCATCAGCCAGAATGCGCCGTTGGGCCTCGCGGTACAGGCCATGACGCAAGGTTTCGTCCACCTCGACCGCCGCCCGATCCAGCAGCGCATCGACTTCGGGATTGCTGTAGGCGAAGTGGTTCTCACCGCTGCCGGTGCGGAATAGCACGTCGAGGAAGTTCTCCGGATCGGGGTAATCGGCGATCCAGCCGCTGCTGAACATGGGCAGAGTGTTGGTATGAAGCGCCTCGAGAAACGCGCCAAAGTCCTCGTACGTACGCACTTCGATGGTCAGGCCCAGATCGCGTTCGGCCACATCGCGCAGCGCAGTGGCCCATCCTCCATAGGCCACCACAGGGGGCAGGCCCTCTACGCCACCGTAGCGCGACTCGGCCAGCAAGGCCCGCGCCCGCGCAACGTCGGGCGCGGGCAGGGGCAACTCAGGGTCATAGCCCGGCATCCCCGGCGGCAGGATACCAGCCGCAGGTTGCGCTGCCCCCTGCAGCGACAGATCGGCGATCTTCTGGCGGTCGAGGAGTACACTAAAGGCCTCGCGCACCTTCGGATCATCGAAGGGTGGGATGCGCACATTCATACCGATGTAGAATAGTGAGAGCTGCGGCACACGCAGTAACTCACGCGAGAGGGGGTTGTTCGCGTCACGCACACGGGCCAGGGCATAGGGTGGAACACTTGTCAGGTCAATTTCTCCCTCTTCATAGAGCACCTGGGGATTACTGGCTGCAGCGCCGATGAGCATACGCACCCGATCGAGGCGCGCCGGTTGCCGATAAAAAGCGGGATTGCGCGCCAGCACCAGCAGCCGGTCGTGCTCCCAGCGCTCGATGGTAAACGGCCCGCTGCCATTGGGGCGCTCGGTCCAGCGGGGGCCGCCCTGCTCCACGGCGCGCCGATCCACCACAAAACTGGTCGGATGGGCCAGTTTGGCCAGGAAGTAGCTTTTGGGCGAGTCAATGGTGATCGACAGGGTCCGCTCGTCGAGCACCTGCACCCCCACGATGCGTTCAGCCTGGCCGGCGATCTTCTCACGCACCCCGACAATGTCGCCGAGGTAGGTACGGGCAGGCAGAGCAGGGGCCAGGCGCGGGTCGGCGGCCCGTTCCAGGCTGTAGCGCACATCGTCAGCGGTAACCGGCGTGCCATCGGCAAAGCGGGCCTCGGGGCGCAAGCGGAAGGTGTAGGTACGGCCATCCGGCCCGAGTTCCCATGCCTCGGCCAGATCCGGCACCGGCTCCAGGCTGGAGGAGAGGCGCACCAACCCGCTGAAGAGCTGCCGCACCACGAAGGCGCTGGTCACATCGCCCACCAGGGCCGGATCGAGCGTCTGCGGATCACGCACGCCGAGGGTCATAATCAGGGTGCCGCCGGGGGCCATCTCCGCCGCGGGGGGGGGTACAGGTGTCGCGCCGGGAGAGCGGGGCAACAGGGTGCAACTGGCCAGGAGCAGGCTCGCCAGCAGGATCAGGACGGTGCGATAGCAGGGTGGCAGGGTCATGATGCCCACCATTATACACCGGGGTGGAACCGCGCGATAGACGCTGTGGTGGTCTAACGTGAACATAGGCGGTGCGCGGGAGGGTGTGGGAGGGCGCAGCTCTCCCAGGAACACGGATGTTCATTCAGGCGTTGTGCGCCCCACACATGACGCCTGGTAGCTGTAAGGGGTTGGAAGGGTTCGACCCGCTCAATCCGGGATGGACCACAAGCCCCGGTCCTCGTCGAGCCTGATGTGAATATATAGGGAACCCCGGGTTCCCCGCGCTCCCTCAGGCTACCCCCGCACCCGCCAGTTGACCACACGCGGCGGCGATGGCGACGCCGCGCTCCACGCGCACTGTGCAGGCCACCTGGTAGTCGAGCAGGATCTGCTGGAAGTCGAGCACTCGTTGGCGCTCCGAGCGGCTGAGGGGCATGCCCGGGACGGGGTTCCAGGGGATCAGGTTCACGTGGCAGAGGAGTGGTGGGCCCTTGCTCACGCCCTGGCCGCGCAGCAGCCTGGCCAGGGCCACGGCCTGGTGCGGATGGTCGTTGCGCCCCTGGAGCAGCACATACTCGAAGCTTACGCGGCGGCCGGTTCTGGCGATGTACTCGCGAGTGGCATCGAGCAACTCGGCCAGCGGGTAGCGCCGGTTGACCGGCATCAGCTCGGAGCGCAGGTCATCGTCGGGGGCGTGAAGCGAGATAGCCAGGTTGATCGGCAGTCGCTCGCCGGCCAGACGCCGAATGCCGGGCGGCAGGCCCACTGTCGAAACGGTCATGCTCCGCGCGCCCAGGTTGAAGCCCTGGGGGTCGTGCAGCCGTTCGACCGCTGCCCACCAGCGGTCGTAGTTGGCGAACGGCTCGCCCATGCCCATGAAGACCAGGTTGGTAATGCGCCCCACCCGGCGGGTCACCCGCTCGCTGAAGGGTTCGCCCTCGGCGCCCCACCACTGCCCATCATCGCCGAGGGCGCCGGCATCGGCGGCATGCGACGCCAGCGCAGCGATGGGAGCCTCGGCGCGTTGCCAGCGACGCAATTCGCGCGAGGCCCACAGGGCCTGTTCGACGATCTCGCCGATGGTCAGATTTCGCAGCAACCCCAGCTTACCGGTCGCACAGAAGACGCAACCCATCCCGCAGCCGGCCTGGGTCGAGACACACGCCGTCGCCCGGTCGGGATAGATCATCAGAACCGTTTCGAGCACGGCGCCGCCAGAAAGGCGGAACAGCGCCTTGCGCGTCAGCCCATTATCGGCGACCTGCACCTGCGCCAGGCTCAGGCTTCCAGGTACCGTCTCGGCCCGCAGCCGCTCGCGCAGCGCCGCCGGCAGATCGGTCATCGCCGCCGGATCATCGGCCAGGTTGACGTAGAGCTGGCGGTAGAGCTGACGGGCGCGGAAGGGTGGCTGACCCCACTCGCGCATCAGCGCCTCTAGCTCCGGCAGCGTCAGATTGTAGAGCGAAAGGGCCGTTGAGTCCACGACCATAGCCTATCACTGCGGCAAGCCTTACCGGCGCATCCGCCGGGTTATCTGATGTGACCCTCGGGGAAACCGGGTTTCTCCATGCCCCTCCCAGGGGAGGGTTTCGAGCGTTCCGCCCCCCTCCCGGCCTCCCCCCGCCGCTGGTCTTCCTCAAGCGCCTCTCGGATGTCTTTGATGACGAGATAGTGCGCTTGCAGGCCGATTTGGGGCCT
>JBDNDG010000174.1:0-9067 GCA_046719255.1 Chloroflexaceae bacterium | reverse complement strand
AATCGCGCCGAGTTGCAGGCGCGCGTTCCTGCCGAAGGGTTCGACATCGGTTTCCTCTTCGACGGTGATGGCGACCGTTTCTTCGCCGTTGACGACCGGGGTCGTTTTATCGCCGGTGACTTCCTGACGGCCATTCTGGGACAGTACATGCTCGAGAAATACCCCGGCTCCCGCGTGATCTATGACGTGCGAGCCTCCTGGGCCGTGCCCGACCTGATCCAGGCCAGCGGCGGTATTCCCCTCATCGAGCGTGTCGGCCACGCCTTCATCAAGCGGCGCATGGCCAATGAAGACGCGGTGTTCGCCGGGGAGGTCACCGGTCACTACTACTTCCGCGACTTCTTCTACGCCGACTCGGGCGTTCTTCCGTCGCTGTTGCTGCTGGAACTGCTGGCCAGGCGCGGAGTGAGAATGAGTGCGCTGCTCGCCGACCTGGAGGCGAAGTATTTTATCTCCGGCGAGATTAACTCGACGGTGCGCGATGTGCCGGCCAGACTTGACGCTCTCGCCGCTCGCTACGCCGATGGTAAGGTGGAACGCCTCGACGGTGTTTCGGTGAGCTACGACACCTGGCACTTCAACGTGCGCGGTTCGAACACCGAGCCGCTGATCCGGCTCAATCTTGAGTCGATCGCCTCACCCGAGGAGATGGCTGCCCGCCGCGACGAGGTGCTGGCGCTCATCCGCAGCGAGGGCGGCGCCTGATAGCGGGGTATGGCAGAGCAAGGCCCGACCCCAACCCTGCCCGAGGAAAGGGTTGGGAAGGAGCCTGTCCTCCCCAACCCTGCTACGAAACCTTATGCCGGCATTGGCGCTGGCGTCGTCATCGGCACGTCGAAGGCCCCGCGTCGCGCCACGATCAGCGCGCCGAGGGCAAACACCAGGCTAACCAGGCCCACCAGCCAGCCCACCCACGGGATCAGGCTGACCAGCACGATCATCAGCACGCCGAGGCACAGGGCCAGGAAATCACTGGCCTGACGCCCGGTAGCCCGCAACAGCGCCCGCCCTGCCCACAGACCCGTGATGAGCGGGCTGAGCGTCCAGGCCAGCACCAGGGCTGCCGTGAGCAGCAGGGCGAACATGAGCGCAGGGAACCAGCCCCAGAACAGGATGATCCCCAGGAAGATCAGGCCAGAGAGCAGGGGCACTGCAAACAGCAACGCCAGCGCAGCAATGCCATAGAGCGCCGCCTGCCCGGGCCGCAGCGCCAGGGCCTGCGCCGGGCGCCGCAGCGCCTCGGGCGTGAAGCGCAGCAGCAGCCAGCCCAGCAGCGCAAAGCCAGCCAGCATCAGAAGCGGCCGCAGGACCTGCCCTGGCCGGAACCCCGGCGCTGGCGTGGTCTGCGGTTGCTCGCGCTGCTCGAAGCGCACATCACCAGCCGCACCTGGCGGCACGGTCACGGCTTCGGGGGCGCTGTAGGTCAGCCGTCCCTCGACCCGCGCAGTGTCGCCGATGCTGACCTTGCCTACATCGAGGCTGGCATCGCCACCCACCTGACCGTTGAGGGTCGCCACACCGGCCCCGACCCGCAGATCACCGGCAACCGCGCCGTCAATCAGCGCCTCGCCGCCGAAGATGTAGGCCGAGCCACTAACCGTCGCGCCGCGCTCGAGGCGCACACCCTGCACCACCCTGCGTCCGCTGACCTGCATCGGGCTGAAGGCGCCCTCTCCGCCGCCGGCAGCGGCAAAGAGGTGATCGCCGATCCTGCCGGTAACGATCACCCCGGCGCCGGCTGCGCGCACATCGTCCTCAACCACACCGTTGATCCGCACCTCCGCCCCGGCGGCCAGCAGGTCACCGGTTACCACGCCGTTGATCTCGATATACGCGCCCGTGGCAACCAGGTCGCCGTCCACCGTGCCGTCAATGTAGATCTCCTGAGCGGCCACAGTCAGGTCATCTTCGATCACCTGGCCGGCTGGAAGACGATAGGTATCGCCGCTGCCAAACTCCGCCGCAAACACCGGGCCCGCAACCAGCAAAGCAACGATCGCCGCGACCAGCGCAGCGAACGACCATACACGATTCCTTGACAGAGCCATATGCGACCTCCTCTCGAGGGAGGGAACCGGGCTTCTCCCCCCGGCAGGGGGAGGCTGGGAGGGAGGCGGAACGCTCCACACCCTCCCCACCGGCAGGGGCATAGGGAACCACGGGTTCCCTCTTTCTGCCTTGAATCATCGTACACCTGATTGCATTACTGGCTCATAGAGAGACGGGCACTGCCTGTTGCAACCTCGCAACGTGAGCGGCGTCAGGTAATATCAGATGGAAATGGAGACACCGCATGGTCCAGGTCAACTCCACAGCCCCACACCTCCACACAGAGCTTTGTGGAGCTACAGGGCTGTGGAGGTGTGGAACTGTTCAATGCGATACCATCAAGCAGAATTTGGTCTACCACCCCGACCCTGCTCCGGCGCGCACCACCCTCACCCCGTTGACGGCGCTCTGGGGGTATGGTTGGCAGGTGGCGCAGCGGCGAGGAGATCAGGGAGGAGAGACGGTTCGTTGAGGCGGGGAATGAAGGTCACCTTCGCTCCACCCTCGATCAGGTTCTGCGTCTCCAGAATGGTAAAGAGGGCCTCGGCCACCTCGCGGTCGGTATTGATCGCGTTGAGGGCCTTGCCCAGGATCTGCGGGCGGATGGCCTGGGCCTGGGCGAAGGCGATCGCCGCCTGGCGCTCGGCTGTACTGGTAATGATGCTCACCTGGTTCGCCCCGTCCTGCAAGATCGCCGAGGTCACCTGGCGCAGCCGGTTGACCACCTTGGCCTCGATCTGGCGGATCATACCCGCATCGCGGAAGTGAACCTTGCGCACATACACCGAGCCGAGGCGATAGCCCCATTCCATTGATTTCGGCGACACCTCGGCCCGCACGGCCTGGCTCATCGCATGGCGATTTTCGAGCATTTCGGCCAGGGGCATATTGCTGAGGGTGCGTACCACGGCATTGCTCACATTGGCGGCCAGTGACCCCTCGGGATCGGTGTTGCGGAACAGGTAGGCGATCGGGTCGCTGATCGCCATTTCGTACCACACGCCAATGCCCATCGGCGCACCTTCCTCGGAATTGACCGGCTGGCTGCGCAGGTAGCGCTGGTTGAGACGCATATCGAGCACTTTGCGCTCGCCCAGCAGCCGCACGACAAAGGCGGCCACGCCCAGGCGTCCGGGCAGGAAGTGCAGCCCCGGCTCGCTGATCACGCCCAGCACATTGCCGAACAGCACGTAGACGTGGCAGGTACCCTCCTGCACAGTCGTGTAGAGGCCAAACAACCGTGCCAGACCAAGGGTCACCGAGATGGCCACCGGCGCGAAGACAAAGGTGATCATTGCGGCGGTGAGGAAGGTCATCAGACTGATCATCGCTCCACCTCCATAATCACGCGCTCGGCCTGGCGGAAGAGGCCCAGACGCACGTTACGCAGATAGGCGGCGATCGCATTCGGCCCTCTGGCCCGCAGAGCGTGCAACTGCTCGGCCAGGGCCAGCAGTGGCTCAACCTCGGCCTGGGCCTTCAACGTCTCGATCTCCACCGCGCGCTTCGATTGCACGATCTTCTGGTCGGCAGCGGCCTGGGCCAGGCTGATGTCCGACGAGACCTGGTTGTGGGCCGTGTTGATCGCCGCCATCGCCGACTCGACCTCGGGTGGCGCGTCGATCTCGGTGATCAGTGAGGCTTCGAGGATCACACCGTAGCGCGCCGGTGAGGAGAGGCACTCGCGGTCCATCAACTCATTCAGGTCGCGGAGGTTCTTCCGCAGATCGTTGATCGAGACGCCGCTCACGGCGCTGGCATCGGCTGGCTGCGAGGCCGCCACGCTGCCGGTGGGGGCAGGAGGTGCCTCGAAGCTGGCGATGCGCTCCCGCAGGATGGAGACAAAATAGCCCATCACGTGTACCACCGGGTTCTTCACCCCGAACAGGTAGGCGTAGAGGTGCCGCTCGGAGATCCGGTAGCGGATCTGGCCCTTCAGTCCGACGTTGAGCTGATCCTTGGTGACCGCCTCCAGCACCGTGCCACCGCGGTTGGCGCGTGGATCTTCCAGGTCCAGCGCCATGTTGACGGTCTGGGTGG
Organism: Chloroflexaceae bacterium; assembly: GCA_046719255.1. Lineage (GTDB taxonomy): Bacteria > Chloroflexota > Chloroflexia > Chloroflexales > Chloroflexaceae > JACAEO01. Next base: position 4,978 of record JBDNDG010000174.1, on the reverse strand, counting down.
CGATCGAAACCTTGTGGATGCGCTCCCAGGGCCACTTGAAGTGGAACCCGGGCTGAATGACGCGCACCTGCGGGTACCGATAGCGATCGCGTTCCTCAGGGCGGAGGTACTCGGTGAAGGGGTCCTCACTGCTGGCGGAGAGGGGGAGACGCTCAGCGCGGCCAAAGATCGTCTTGACCGCACGCTCGTTCTGATCCACCGTGTAAAAGCCAAACAACAGATACCGGACGATGAACCAGCCGAGGAACCCGGCAAATACGCCCAGGATGAGTGCGGACATTGGCGCTGTGGCTCCTTTCAAGGGGATGAAACCGGCCGACAGGTTGTTGTCGCAATAATAGAACGCCGGGCGTACCAGATTGTTGCAGGGAAGGCGTTCCCAACTACGCGAGGGGTACAGTGAGGGTGAAGGTGCTGCCCTTGCCCGGGCCGGCGCTGGCAGCGGTAATCTCGCCGCCCATGGCCCAGGCCAGGTGCCGGGCGATGGTCAGCCCGATGCCGCTGCCGCCGCTGGCGCGTGAACGCGAGCGATCGACGCGGTAAAAGCGCTCGAAAATGTAGGGCAGTTCCTCGGGGGGGATGCCGATGCCCGTGTCAAGCACCTCAGCGCGGGCCATAGCGCCCTCGACGCCGAGACGCACTGTGATGCAACCACCTTCGGGGGTGTAGCGAATGGCGTTGCCGACCAGGTTCAGCAAGATCTGCGCCAGGCGGTCAGGATCGGCGCGAACGATCAGCGAGGGCGTTTCGGGGAGTACCGTCAGTTCAAGGCAGTTGGTGACCGTCTGGGGACGCAACTGGTTGACCACGCGCCAGGCTACTTCCACCAGGTCCACATCAGCCAGGTGCAGGCTGACCTGGCCGGCCTCGACGTGGGAGAGGGTTTGCAGGTCGTCAATGAGGCGGCGCATGCGCCGGACCTCGTGCTGCATATCGCCAAAGACAGACGGTTCAGGCGCGAAGACGCCGTCAATCAGGGCCTCCAGGTAGCCTTCGATGCCGGAGAGCGGGGTGCGCAATTCGTGGGCGACATTGCCGATCAGCGCCACACGCTGCTGCTCGACCCGTTCGAGGCTTTCGGCCATCTGGTTGAAGCTGGTAGCGACGATTGCCAGTTCGTCGCTGGTGGGCACGGCCACACGCTCATCGTAGCGGCCCTCGGCGATGCGCTGGCTGCTACGGGCAATCTCATTCAACGGGCGCAGAATCTGCCGCAAGAGCAGGACACTGGTCGTCAACCCTACCAGGGCAGCAACCAGCCCGGCGGTCAGCAGGGCCTGCCAGGTGGCCTTGCGGAAGCTGGCCAGCAGGGCCGCTTCGACCCGGGCGCGTTCCGCCATCGGGATGCCCTCGAGTTGGGCGCGCAGATCGGCGGCGAAGATGTCGCTTCCGAGGCGATCGGCGGCGACGGCCAGCACCACCACGCCGACCACCACCACCAGCATCTGGGCAGCAATGAGCTGCCAGCGCAGTTGCGCGAGCGCCTTCATAGCCGCTCGTCCACAAAGCGATAGCCGACCCCACGCACGGTGACGATGAGCGTCGCGCCGGTGGCGGCCTCCAGCTTACGCCGCACCTGGCCGACATACACATCAACCACCCGATCGGTGCCGTAAAAATCGGCTCCCCAGACCAGATCGATCAACTGGTCGCGGCTGAGGGCGCGGTTGGGGTGACGGGCGAGGGCCAGCAATACGTCGAACTCGGTGGGGCTGAGTTCGAGGATCTGGCCGCCGGCCTGAGCCTCGCGAGCGTCGGGGTCAATCGTCAGATGGCGGAAGCGCAGACGGGTATCGCGCGGTGGCGCGCCGCGGCGCCGCCGCAGGATGGCCTCGACGCGAGCCACCAGCTCGCGGGGGCTGAAGGGCTTGGTCAGGTAATCGTCGGCGCCGATCCGCAGGCCGGCCACGCGGTCAGCCTCTTCGCTCCGCGCGGTGAGCATCAGAATGAAGACATCGGAGCGCTCGCGCAAGCGCGCGGCGACCTCCATGCCGTCCATACCCGGCAGGTTCAGATCGAGCAGCACCAGATCCGGGGAATCGGTCTCAGCCAGGCGCAGCGCATCGGCACCATTATCCACGCAGATCACGCGAAACCCGGCTTGCTCCAGGTAGGCCCTGGCGATGGTCCGGATACTGGCTTCGTCATCAACAACCAGGATCACGCCCGTGTTACTCATGGGCGTATTATATAGTCATCTGGCGACGGGCGCGGCGGGAGCGACGCCAGGGGCCTCCAACGCGCCGTGGCGCGTCGGGATGGCTGTCGCGGGTGGCGCAACTCCCACCGCGGCGCCGGGGTGCGGTGCGTGATTATCCACGCTTCATTGGCAGTCCGGCGCGGGCCCAGGCCACCATGCCTCCGGTGAGGTTGGTGACGTCAGTGAAGCCCTGGCGGGTCAGTTGCTCGGCGGCGACCCCGCTCCGATTGCCCGAGCGGCAAACGCAGATGATCGGGATGTCTCTGGGCAGTTCGTTCAGGCGCAGCGAGAGCATCGGCAACGGGAGCAAATGCGCGCCGACGATGTGCCCATCGTAGGCATACTCATCGGCCGAGCGCACGTCGAGCAAAAACAGACGCTCGCCGGCATCGAGGCGGCGTTTCAGTTCCGGGGCGGTGATCGTCGCAATGGCGCTGGCGGCGGCGCGACCACCGAAGAGGCTTCGCAACATGTTGAATGCTCCTCACAATTGTTTGCGTTGGATGGCACAACTTTCAATGTTCCGTGAGGTATGCTAGCGCGCCAACGTAAGGTGCGCACGAGCGTTTGGTAAGGGTTTGGTAAGGGTCCGCGCCGGGAGTGCAGGGAGCTTTCCGCGCGGTAGTGGGCGTAGTGGGCTTTCTCCCCCGCCAGCGGCGCAGGTGGCTATACTCCACTGTGGGCCTGCTCGCCGGGAGGGCTGCGCCCTCCCACATCCTCCGATGGGGAGGATTTGTCACCCCGCAGGCAGGGGGTTGGGGAAACCGGGTTTCCCCATGTTTATGTCAGGAGCTTCGTCTCCAGGGAGCATACGGACTATGCAGCAACACATCATCGTCATCGGCGCAGGCTTCGGCGGTCTCAGCGCAGCCATTCGGCTCGCCGCCCGAGGTCACCGCGTCGAGATCTTCGAGAAAGCCGATCAGCCAGGAGGAAAAGCCTACGTTATCGAGCGTAACGGCTATCGCTTCGACGCTGGCCCTACGGTTATTACCGCACCGTTTATGTTCGATGACCTGTGGCGCGTCGCCGGACGCCGCCGTGAGGACTACTTCGAACTGCGGCCCTGTCAGCCCTACTACCGTCTCTTCAACAAAGACGGCAAGCATTTTGACTATTCGGGCGACGAGGAGGCGATTGCGAAGGAGATCGCCCGCTTCAACCCTGCCGATGTCGAGGGCTACCGCCGCTTTATGGCCAGCACGCGACCGATCTTCGAGAAAGGCTTCCTGGAACTGGCCGACAAGCCCTTCCTGAACCTCGGCGACATGCTCCGCGTGGCCCCCGACCTGATGCGCCTTCAGTCATACCTGAGCACCTACCGCTATGTGTCGCGGTTCATCAACGACGATTTTCTGCGCCGGTGCTTCTCGTTTCACCCGCTATTCATTGGCGGCAATCCATTCGATGCCTCGTCAATCTACGCTATGGTGCACTACCTGGAGCGGGAGTGGGGTATCCACTACGCCGTAGGCGGCACGGGGGCAATTGTGCAGGCGATGGCCCGGCTCTTTGCCGAACTGGGCGGCACGCTGCACCTGAACAGCCCGGTACGCGAGATCGTCATCGAGGGGCGGCGGGTGATTGGCGTGCGTCTGGCCGACGGCATTGTGCGCCGCGCCGATGCCGTGGTCTCTAACGCCGATGTTGCCTACACTTACAGCAACCTGGTGGCGCCCCGTCACCGGCGCCATTTTACCGACCGGCGGCTGCGGCGCAAGAAGTACAGTATGTCGCTGGTGGTGATCTACATCGGCACGCGCCGCCGCTACGACGATGGCACGCTGCTGCGCCACAATATTATCTTTGGCGAACGCTACCAGGGGTTGCTGGAGGATATTTTCCACCACAAGCGGCTGGCCGACGATTTCTCGCTCTACGTGCACATTCCGTCGCTCGATGACCCCGCGTTTGCCCCCGAGGGCGGCGAGTCGTTTTACGTGCTCTCGCCGGTGCCACACCTGGGCGCGGGCATCGACTGGTCCATCGCCGCGCGGCCCTATCGCGACGCGATTGTGCGCTTCCTCGAGGAGCGCTACATGCCCGGCCTGAGCAAGAACATTGTGGTTGAAACGATGGTCGATCCGCGCCACTTCGCCCGCCAGCAGAATGCCTTCCTCGGCTCGGCCTTCTCCCTCGAGCCGATCCTGACACAGTCAGCCTGGTTCCGGCCCCACAACCGCTCGGAGGAGTTCGAGAACCTGTATTTCGTCGGTGCCGGCACCCATCCGGGCGCGGGCATCCCCGGCGTGCTCTCGTCGGCGATTATCGCCGAGCAGTTGATCGGCGCGGCGTAATCTCCATGCCCCTCCCCGTCGGGAGGGCGTGGGAAGACCAGGTCCTCCCAGGAAACCACCCGCCAGCGGGGAGGGTATGGGAGGGCCTGGCCCTTTCAAACATATACCTGTTTTCATCTTAATCAATGTGTGGCGCAGCCGCATGGGCGGCTGATAGGAATATGGGGAAACCGGGTTTCCCCATACCCCACAGGGTGGCAGGCCCTCCCGCTGGGCGGAGTCAGGCCAAAGCATGCATGCCGGGCGACTCCCACCCACGGGGCCACCGCGGCGATGCCGCATCCCCCGCAGCGCTCCCGTATGCCCTACATGCCACGGTCCCGGCGCATTCGCCCATTGCCCCGGGGCATCCCGTCGCCCCGGGGCATACCGTCGCCCCGGGATGGCGCGCCCCCCGCGACCGTGACCCTGCGGGCAATGGCCGTGCGCCACCCGGGTACCCGTAACGACGTTTGCGCCGTGGGGTGTCATAGAGACGGCC
>JBDNDG010000173.1:0-9176 GCA_046719255.1 Chloroflexaceae bacterium | reverse complement strand
CGCACGACACCCATCCGAACCTCGAGTCGATCGCCGTAGGCATAGACGGGGTAGGGCGGTAACACCACCAGCACCAGCCCCTCGTAGGCCGCGGTCGCTCCCTCTACCGTGGCCGTCTCGACCTGGAGCACCACGCGCTGCTGCTCCTCGCTGCGGCGCGGCTCGCCGGCCACGCTGCCGATGAGCACTACCTCACCCCGCTCACTCAGGCTGCTCACGCTCTGCGGCCCCAGGGCCGGCAGCGTGCCCATGTAGCGTAGCCCTCCCAGAGCCGCGCACAGCAGCGCGAGGGCCGCCAGGCGCAGCCTGCCCCGCCGCTGACCCCGGACGGCCAGCGCCGTGACCAGCCCTGCCCCGGCCCCGGCCCACAGCCAGCCCGTCGGGGGGCGGGCCTGATCGGCAATGACGATCCCCAGCATCCAGGCGATTGCCAGACGGATGAGCATCTCTCCCTCCAGAGCCTTCCTCTCGTCCCATACACCGCCTGGACGCGCCTCGGGATACGGCGCTCCGCGCGCCGGTAATCTGCTGCTTTCCTGATGCGAACATAGCCCGCGCGCGGGAGGGTTGGGAGGGCGCAGCCCTCCCGGGAAGAATGCATCTGTTCATTCTGGGGCTGTGCGCTCCGCGAATGGGGCCTGATGTGAACACATGGAGAACCCGGGTTTCCCCATACCCCTCCCCGAGGAAAGAGGTTGGGCGGACGCAGCCCTCCCGGGAAAAAACCCGTGTGCATCCTGTCAGCCCTTGAGGTCTCCACGCGCACGCTTGACAGATCGCATGAAAAAAGACTATGATAAAGCCCATGATCGCGGATCACCCGTAAAGTGACGCGCGACACGGTGGTTCACCTCGCTGGTCTTCACGGGATCACCTTGCGGATACCCGGGCGCGCCTGCGGGCCACCCCCGCCACGGTTGACCCCGTTTCTGGAACCGCGCCTGATAGTAAGGAGGACCGCATGGCTGCACAACCACTACGCTGCCCGGCTACGCTCCTGGCGGGGGTGGTGCTGGCGCTCGCCCTGCTGCTGGGGAGCCTGCCCGCACTCCGGGCCCAATCCGATGTGCGCTACTTTCCCGAGACCCAGCATACCCTGCGCGGAGCCTTTCGCGTTTTCTGGGAAGCCAATGGCGGGGTCGAGATCTTCGGCCTTCCCATCACCGAGGAGTTCACCGGTCCCAATGGTCGTATCACACAGTGGTTCGAGCGGGCGCGATTTGAGCTGGCCCAGGGTGGTAGCACGCCCGTGGTGGAACTGGGGAACCTGGGTCTGGAGATCACGCAGGGGCGGATCTTCCCCAAATCGCCTCCTATCCAGAACACCGCCAATCGTCGCTACATTCCCCAGACTCAGACCATTATCCAGTACGGCTTCAAGGAGATCTGGGAGACCCGCGGCGCCGAGCGTATTTTTGGCTTCCCCATTAGCAACGAGATCCAGGAACAACTCGAAAGCGGTCGCTGGCACACCGTGCAGTACTTCGAAAAGGCGCGCTTCGAGTACTGGCCCGAGTTTCCCCCTGGCCGCCGGGTGCTGATCAGTAACCTGGGGCGCCGGCTGGCCCCCCCGGAGCGCCAGGTGCCCGCACCGCCCTCGGGACCTACTACCACACCTCCGGTGCCTGCGCCCACCCCGCTCCCGCCCCTCCCTCCCAGCATCAATGCGCGGGTAACGCCGGAGATCGGGCCGCCCGGCACGACCTTCCTGCTCGTCGCCAGCGGTTTCCTCGCCGGTGAGCGCGTTGGGATCTGGGTCACGGCACCCAACCAGGCAACCTTCGGCGCCGGCTTCCAGGCCACGGCCGACAACCGGGGTACGATTGAGGGTGAGAATATCAACTTTACTGCCGCCCAGAATGCGCTTGAAGGTCTCTGGTCGTTCAATGCCCGCGGCGTCAGCAGCGGGCGCGAGGCAGTTGGCTATTTTCGCGTCACCCGCGTCACGCCCGCAGGTGATCCCAACCGCCTGGGCCGCGTTGCGCACGACCCCCTCGGCCGGCAGGGCGATGGGTTCATCATTCCGGTTGCCGCACCCCCTGGCGCAACCTTCGTCCTCCTGGCTCGTGGCTTCCAGTCCGGCGAAGAGGTGAACGCCTGGATCACCGGGCCAACCGGCCGCTCCGCGCCGGTCGATCCCACCCGGGTGCGCCGCGATGGGACCACGGCGCAGGTCAGCGTGATCACCGGCGGGCTGCCCGAAGGCGTATACCTGGTCGTGGCCCGTGGCCGGAACAGTGGCGTGACCGTGGCCGCAGCCTTCAGCCTGACCCGCGACTTTGTCGCCGGACCGGGGACGCTGCTGCCCGCCAATAATCGCGGCAGCGCCACGCCAGCGGAGGCCCGACCGGGGGGCGTCGTGCAGATCCGCGGCGAAGGTCTGCGCCCTGGCGAGCTTCTGGAGTTCTGGATTACCGATCCGTCGGGAACCTACGTGCTGTTCCCCGACAACCCCGCTGCTGATGCCCAGGGGCGCATTGGCTACAGTCCGCCCCTCGACCTCCAGATCCAGCCTGACTCGCTGCCCGGTGTCTATGGGGTTCACTTCCGGGGTAAAACCAGTGGCGCGCGGGTGGATGTCTACTTCAGTGTAACCGCGACTACCCGCGCGGCGCCTGATCCAGACGGGGTGATTGGCCGGTTCCGCGCTTTTGCCGGGGCTGCTTCGCCTGCTCGCTGAGGCGTGCGTCCGGCGCGTTCTTCAAAAGCCGTCTCCGGGAGGGCCGTGCCCTCCAGGAAGCCTGGGCTGTCGCAGATCCGCCTCCGACGCCGGGGTTTGTGGCGGCATAGCCACCCCACGTGCGGTTTCTGGTTCGAGCCGTTCCCCAGCGACGTTGCAATGGCTCTGTCGCGGAAACGCTGTTTCGATCCTGGTTCAGAAAAATATGGTATCCTGATAGATATCCTTGCGGCTGCGCCCCACACGACCGGAGCGAAGAGAGATTCTCATGGGAGGGCTTCGCCCTCCCAGGCCTTCTGCCGCTGGGGGAAGGAACCGTACTCCTCCCCCCGGCGGGGGGAGGCCGGGAGGGGGCAGAATGCTCGCAACCCTCCCACCGGGCAGGGGGTATGGGGAACCACGGCTTCCGCGAACAAAGCAATGGAAATCGAAGCAAAATTCGCCGTAAGCAGCGCCGACCTGGAGACCCTCGCCTCGCTCAAGCGGTTGGGTCCTTACCAGGTCACGCCGGAGCCAATCCCGGAAATGCAAGAAAATGTCTACTACGACACCGCTGACGGACGGCTCGCGGCGGCGCGCCATGGCCTGCGGGTGCGGCGCACTGGTGAGCGCTCGCTGATCACCCTCAAGGGGCCTGCCGACGTCAGCGATGACGGGGTGCATCGCCGGGCCGAGTTCGAGTTCCCCGGCGCTAATCCCGATCCGGAAACCTGGCCCCCCGGCGTCGCGCGGGACCTGGTGCTCGCCCTTACCGCTGGCGCGCCTCTGCTCCCCCGCGTGGCGATCCGCACCGAGCGGCGCGTGCTGCACGTTACGCGGGAGGGCGCCCCGGTTGCCGAACTCTGTCTCGATCGCGGCGTGATGCGGGCCGACACGCGCGAGCGCCCTTTCACCGAGGTGGAGATTGAACTGTGTGGGGCCGGGACAATCGCCGATCTCAGCGCTCTGGCCGGCGAACTGGCCGCTCTCGTCGCGCTGACGCCTGAGCCGCGCAGCAAGCTGGAACGCGCTCTCACGCTCTGAACCTACGGGAACCCCGGCTCTCCCACGCCCCTGTCATGCGCCCCAGCCTGTCTGCATCTCCGCACCTCCACTCCCGCAGGTTCTTGAACGGAAGGGTCCGGGCATCCTGTACTTGCCCAAACCTTCCTGTTGGAAGGGGCATGGGGCAACCCGATTGCCCCACCAGCTAACCGGCGCCGGGGGCGCTTGCCACCCCGCCGGGCGCGTTCCGTGGTGGACAGCGTATCGCCTCAGGGTGAGGCGGGCAGGGAAATGGGAAACCTGGTTGCTCCTACGTCAGCATCCCGAACTCAGGAGGAAGCTCTATGCCAGACGTGGATGAACTTCTCGACACCTATCGCGTTGATGTGGCTCACGCACGCCAGGTGGCCGATCTGGCGCTGGAGCTGTTCGACGCCGTGGTGGAACGCTACGAGTTGCTTCCCGCCCAGCGTCGCCTGCTCGAAATCGGCGCCCTGCTCCACAATGTCGGCATGACGACCGACCCACCCGAGCATCATCTGGTCGGGCGCGACATTGTGTTGAACGAGGGGATCGAACAACTCTCGCCCCGCGAGCGCGCCATCGTGGCCTGTATGGTCGCCTTCCACCGTAAGAAGGTGCGGCCCCAGCTCGAGCCAGCCTACCTGGCCCTGGGCAGACGCGGGCAGCGCGATGCCCTGCGCCTATCGGCCATCCTGCGCGTGGCCGATGGTCTCGATTACAGCCAGTCGCAAACCACGCGGCTGCTGGGGGTCACTCCCACCGACGCTGGCCTGATGCTGACCCTCAGCGGTCCCTGTGCCACCGGGGATGGGGCGCGCGCGATTGCCAAAGCCGATCTGTGGCGGAAGGTCTTCGGCGAGCCGCTCTCTGCCCGGGTGGAAAGGTCGGAGGAGCTTGCCCCGCTGGCGCCCGGCGCGCCTGATGAGGCGGTCGCCCCCGAAGCGGAGGATGTCGGCACAATAGCCCCACCGGCGCCCGGCACGCCCGACGAGCCGGCTACGGGTGAAGCGGAGGAAATTGCCCTTCTCAAGCCCTGGTACGCCGCCCCTGAGGCGCCCCTGGCCGAACTGGGCCGGGTATTGCTGCGCCGTCATCTGCGGCGCCTGCGCCTGGCCGAACGCGAGGTGCGCGCCGACGCTCCCATTGAGTCGGTCCATGATCTGCGCGTCGCTACGCGCCGTCTCCGCGCCACCTTACGGCTGTTGACTCCCGTCTTCACACCGGGCGGCCTGCGCGCCTCCAGCAAGGGTCTGGGGCGACTGGCCGGCGTCGCCGGGCCGGTCCGCGACCGTGATGTGCTGCTGGCCGATCTTGAGGAGCGGGCGCCCGCGTTGCCAGCCGAGGTGCAGCCGGCAGTCGCCGCGCTGATCGAGCGGCTCCGCGAGGAGCGCAGCACGGCCTTCACGGCGTTGATCGCCTTCCTGGAAAGCGATGCCTACGCCGCCTTTCTGCGCGATTTCGCCACCTTGATGAACGAACACGATGGTTGGGACGACCATCCCCGGGTGCGCGATCTTGGCGGTAGCACGATCTGGCGCCACTACGAGATCCTGCGCGCCCACGATCGCAGCGGCCTGCCCGCCGATACCGAAGAACTCCACGCCATGCGCATTGATGGCAAGCGTCTGCGCTACGTGCTCGAGTTCTTCGCCGAGACCCTCGGCTCCCACGCCGACGAGGTCATCAAGCCGCTGATGGCTTTTCAGGATCATCTGGGAGTGCTCAACGACATCAGCGTGGCCCGGCACGTGCTCGCGCCCCACGCCGATGATCCGCGAACCGGCCCCGCCGTAGCGGCCTACCTGGCCCAGCGCGAGCAGCAGGCCGCGCAACTCGGCGCCGATCTGCCCGCCCGTTGGGAGAAGCTCTCCGGTGCGGCCTATCGGCGCAAACTGGCGACGTGCCTGGTCAGTCTGGGGTGAAAATAGCCCGCGCGCGGGAGGCTCTGGGAGGGCGCAGCCCTCCCAGGAAGAAAGAAGAGTTTCATTCAGGCGTTGTGCGCATGGCGCCTGACGTGAAAATAGCCCGCGCGCGGGAGGCTCTGGGAGGGCGCAGCCCTCCCGGGAAGAAAGAAGAGTTTCATTCTGGCGTTGTGCGGCGCAGCCGCATCGACGGCTGGGGTGAATACGGGCGGGTCGGAGACCCGGGCAGCCGGGTGGCCATCCCGAATAACGCCAGATTGTTCGGCGGCATCTCCACAGCGCTCTACTGCCACGCAGGCTATTGTGGAAGCGGCACAAACCAGTTCTCCCCGTTGGATTGAAGGATAGCTTCGTACCAACGGGGAGAAAGCGGCTTTCCTCACCCTCCGGGTGGAGGGAGGGCGGCACTACTCTTCCAGAGTGGAGATATCGCCCTCGGGCAAGCCCTGGGCGCGCGCCTTGAGCACGCGGCGCATGATCTTGCCCGAGCGGGTCTTGGGCAAGACACTGACAAAGGTGATAGCATCAGGCCGGGCGATGGGGCCAAGCTCGTGGCCCACATGGGCGCGGAGTTCCTCTTCGAGTTTCGGGCTGCCATCGAAGCCGGCCCGCAGGATCACGAAGGCATGAATAGCATTGCCCTTGACCTCGTGGGGCAGACCGATGGCCGCCGCCTCGGCTACCGCCGGGTGGCTTACCAGAGCGCTCTCCACCTCCGCTGTACCGAGGCGATAGCCCGACACCTTGATCACATCATCGAGGCGCCCGATTACCCAGATATAGCCATCCTCATCCTTCCGCGCGCTATCACCCGCAGCGTATACGCCGGGAATGCGTGACCAGTAGGTATCTACGTAACGTTGTGGGTCGTTCAGAATCGTGCGCATCATTGCCGGCCAGGGCCGCTTGATCACCAGCAGACCATCTTCATTCGGGCCGCAGGAGCTGCCGTCTTCGTGCACCACGTCGGCCTCGATGCCGAGGAAGGGCCTGGTGGCGCTGCCGGGCTTGAGTGGCACCACGGGAGTGGGGGTGATCATGAACATCCCGGTCTCCGTTTGCCACCACGTATCCATAATCGGACAGCGATCTTTGCCGATGACGCTGTAGAACCACTTCCAGGCCTCGGGGTTGATCGGCTCGCCCACCGAGCCGAGCAGTCGCAGGCTGCTCAGATCATGGCGTGAGGGCCAGGCCTCGCCAAAGCGCATCAGGCCGCGGATCGCGGTGGGGGCGGTGTAGAGGATGCTGATCGAGTGCTTCGACACTAGCGACCACCAGCGGTCGGGGAAGGGGTAGTTCGGCGCGCCCTCGTACATAAACGACGTAGCGCCGATGATCAGTGGGCTGTACACAATGTAGCTGTGGCCGGTGATCCAGCCCGGATCCGCTGCGCACCAGTAGCGGTCATCTTCCTTGATGTCGAAGACCATCTTCAGCGTGGCATAGATGCCCACCATGTAACCACCGTGGGTGTGTACCACCCCCTTGGGCTTGCCGGTGGTGCCCGAGGTATAGAGGATGAACAGCGGATCTTCGGCATCCATCACCTCGGTCGGGCAATCGGCAGCGGCGATAGGCAAGCCCATCAACTCGTGGAGCCAGAGGTCGCGGCCGAGTTCCATGTTCACATTGTGGCCCGTGCGCTTGACCACCAGGCAGGTTTGCACCGACGGGGTGCGCGCCATGGCTTCATCGGCGATCTTCTTCAGTTCGACGATCTTGCCGCGCATAAAGCCGCCATCGGCGGTGACCAGCACCTTGCTCTGGGCATCGGCCAGGCGGTCGGCCAGGGCCGCCTCGGAAAAGCCACCGTAGACGACCGAGTGCGCCGCGCCGATCTTGGCGCACGCCAGCATCATCATCGGCAGTTCGGGAATGCGGGGCAGATAGATTGTGACGATGTCGCCCTTCTTCACACCAACACTCTTGAGCACATTCGCCATTTTGCTGACCTCGCGGTTCAGCGCGTGGTACGAGAACGTGCGCTGGGTGCCGTCTTCGCCTTCCCAGACGATGGCCAGCTTGTTCTTGCGCCAGGACGACGCGTGGCGATCGATGGCGTTGTGGACGATGTTGGTCTTTCCGCCAACGAACCACTTGAAGAACGGCTTGTTGCTCTCGTCGAGTACCTTCTCCCAGGGCTGGAACCACTCCAGCTCAGAGGCCATGTCTGCCCAGAACTGCTCAGGGTTATCGAGCGTCCACTGGTAGAGTTCCTCGTAGCTGCTGAAGCCCTTGGAGCGCGCATACGCCATCACATTCGAGTTCTCGACGATAGCGTCGCTGGGCCGATACACGTCCGAGGTGTTGGGCAGCGCAACGTCGCGGATCTCGGCCATTGGATAACCTCCTTGTTCCACTGACACTACAGATCGCCCTTGAGCACATCAATCGCCTCGCGCACCATATCCACGGTGGCGTCGTCCTCGATGGTGCTCAGATCGCCGATATTGTCACCCTGGTAGACGGCGCGGATGACCCGGCGCATAATCTTGCCCGAGCGGGTCTTGGGCAACATACTCACGAAGTGGATCGCGTCGGGGGTGGCGATGGGGCCGATGCTATCACGCACCAGCGTGGTGATGCTGCGCGCAACGCTGTCCTGATCAGCAGGGGCGATATGCTGCTTGAGCACGGCGACGACCAGGACGCCTTCGCCCTTGAGTTCATGGCGCACGCCGATCACCGCGGCTTCGGCCACTGCCGGGTGACCGGAGATCACCTCCTCGATCTCGCGGGTGCCGAGGCGGTGGCCGGAGACATTGAGCACCTCGTCAGCGCGGCCCAGCATCCAGAAGTAGCCATCGGCGTCCTGAATGGCGTAGTCGCCAGTCATGTAGAGCAGTTTGCCCTTGAAGTGGCTCCAGTAGCTCTGAATGTAGCGCTCGTCGTCGTTCCAGAGCGTCATCAGCATCCCGGGAGGCAACGGGCCGTGATCCACCAGAAAGCCCTTCTCGCCGCGCGGCAGGGCGTTGCCGTCGGCATCCACCACTTCGAGCTTGTGGCCAAAAGCCGGCATGGTCGGCGAACCCGCCTTGACCGGCAACATCTCCACACCGACCGGGTTGGTGAGCATACTCCAGCCACTCTCGGTCTGCCAGTAGTGGTCAATCACCGGCACGTTCAGCGCGGACCTGGCCCACTCATAGGTGGGCGCGTCAAGTGGCTCGCCGGCGGCGAAGAGGATCTTCAGCGAGCTGATATCGGAGCTCTGCATCCAGTGCTCAGGGAACTTCCGCAACGCCCGCAGCGCCGTCGGCGCCGTAAAGACATGGGTCACCCCGTACTTCTCGATCACCCGCCACCAGACCCCCGGATCGGGGTGGTCGGGGCGTCCCTCGTAGACGACCGTCGGCACCCCTTTGAGTAGCGGGCCGTAGACAATGTAGCTGTGCCCCACAACCCAGCCGATGTCGGAAGTGGACCAGTACACGTCGCCGTCGCCGCAGTTGTAGATCTGGCTCATCGAGGCGTGGAGGGCCACCATGTAGCCGCCGGTGTCGCGCACAACCCCCTTGGGTTTGCCGGTGGTGCCGGAGGTGTAGAGAATGTACGACGGGTCG
>JBDNDG010000172.1:0-9180 GCA_046719255.1 Chloroflexaceae bacterium | reverse complement strand
CCGGGCGAGCAGATAATTTCTCCCAACGGGCAACCTTTTCCAGCGCTTTCGGGGAACGGCGATCGGATCAAAGGCGCTGTTGATAACTATGGTCGCCCGCGCATCGTGATTGATGGCCTCAATCTGTATAGCTACGGACTGGAGATTACAGGCAGCAACATTATCGTTTCGCAACTCGCCTTTATTCGCTTTACCGGTTCTGAGGGCACAGGTATATGGATTAACTCACCGAACGCTACTGGCAACCGGATTGAGGGGTGCTACTTTGGTGTGCGGCCCGGCGAGACAACTGCGCAGCCTAACCGGTTCGGTGTGCGGATCACTGGTGGGGCTAAACAGAACCATATAGGCGGAGATATCACCGTTCCAAATCAACGCAACATCATTGCGGGCAATCTGGATAGCGGGATTGCCATCACAAATGCTCACGAGAACTTCATCTATGGCAACTACATCGGCGTGGCTGATAATTCTGGCGGTCTCGTTCCGCTCGGTAACGCAGTCGCAGGTATCGAGGTGTCAAACGGTTCGGACAATGTGATTGGCGATAGTTCATCCGATGACCGGCGAAACATCATTTCTGCCAATGGCCAGGCCGGCATTCGTATCAGAGGCAGCTTCGGCGAACGCAATTTCGTTCGCGCGAACTACATCGGCACTGATAGGCAGGGTCAGAACCCGCTGGGCGCGCAACCGGTCGGTGTGTGGATCGGAGAAAACGCCGCCAACAATCAGTTGATCGGTATTCGTGTCTCAGCTCCGCTGGTGATCGGCGGCAACACTCAGTATGGCGTGCTGATTACCAGTGGCGCCCGCAACAACCGTGTCCAGGGCGCTTTCATCGGCACGGATTATCGGGGAAACGCATCGCTCCCCAATGTTCAGGGCGGAGTGCGTATCGAGAACGGGGCGGAGGGTAATATCATTGGCCCCGATACGGTTGTCTCCGGCAATGGGGGCGACGGTGTCGCGATCACCCGCGGCGCGCTGCCCAATGCAAGCGTTCCGAGAAATAATCGCATCGAGCGCTCGATCATCGGCCTGAACGCCAGCGCCACGGATCCGTTGCCCAACACCGGTCGTGGGGTGGCCGTGCTCGATGGGGCGTGGAGTACGATTGTCGGCAACGACTCAACGCCCGCGGTCTTTCAGGGTAACATCATCGCCGCTAATGGGCTGGAGGGCGTGTTCGTGGAGGGCCAGAACAACAGGGACACGCTGGTGCGCGGCAATGTGATTGGCCTGCGCCGTGGCAATCCTGGTGATGTGATTACTGTCGCTCAGCCCAACGGTGGTCTGGCCGGGATTCTGGTTACCGGCGGGACCAGAGGAACGCGGGTGGAGCGCAACACTGTCGGAGGTACGGCGACCGTCGATTCGGGTATTCCTGGTATCTGGGTGCGGGGCGATGGCAGTGGCTCGGTGGGTACGCCTAGCCCGACCAATGTCGAGAATGTGTCGCTGGTGGGTAACCGCATCGGCTGTTTGCCCACCAGCGACGCCAGCCCCCCCTGTAGCCCCAACCCGATCGCTCGCCCCAACTTCGAGGGTATCGTAGTGAGCGGCGGGGTGCGCAATGTCGAGTTGTTGACCAATACGGTGCAACTCAACTTCGGGGCCGGCATCCGACTCAGCGATGTCTACACGGTTACCCTGCGCTCGGATACCAGCGATGCGCGCTCGATTGCCCGGAATACCGGCAATGGCATTCAGGTGGACGGCAATAGCTTCAACGTGAGCTTGCTCGATACGACGGTGCGCGAAAATGGCGCCAACGGCATCCTGATCTCCGGGACAACCTCAAATGTTACGGTGCAGAATAATACCCTGCGGGCTAATACCGGACGAGCGATTCGCCTCGAAGGTGACGTGCAGCGGGTACGGATGCTCAGCAATCGCCTGACCCGTAACGGTGGCCCGATCGAACTGGTTGGCACGACCATCAACTTCCCGCCCGGCAGCAATCCGGGAAACCCGAATAACCCCAACCACGACATTGATCCGCCGATCGTCGATCCGTCGTTTGCCAGTCCGCAGCGCCTGCGCCTCTTCCAGTCGGGGCGCGTCGAGGGCTACGTGCTGCCCTCCACCGCCCCTCCTGACCTGCCGCCGAGTCCACCCTCGGCCTGTGTAAACTGTAGTGTCCAGATCTTCGAGCCTGATCCGACGCTGACCACTCCCGATGGCCAGGGCTTCAACCTGCTGCGTCCCGCGGCCGACATCGGCGGCCCCGGGCAGGATCTCCTCTCCGCCGACATAAACGGTTTCTTCCGTGGCTTCCTGCAACTGAGTGGCGGGCGTCTCCCGCGCCAGTTGCTGCTGATTGCCACCGACGGCCGGGGCAACAGTTCGGGGTATGCCACCTTCAACGTTACCACCGGGCTGGCCCTCGAGCCTACCTCACCCCTGACGGCCAGCCGCGGCCCCGGCGAGACGGTGACCTACACCCTCCGCGTGCGGAACACCGGCAGCGTTGACTTCGATAATCTGGTGCTCAGCACCAGCGGCACCCTCGCGGGCTGGCAGCTCACCGCCACACCGGCGCCAGGCTCGGTCTTCCTCCCACCGCTGCCCGCTGGCGGCACGCGCGATGTTACCGTGACCCTGACCCTGCCGCTGGGCGATCACCCGAACGTGCGTGTGCCGCGGCGCGATGTGACCACGGTGACCGTGCGTTCCGCCGGGGTGGCAACTGCCACCGCCACACTGGAGACGACCGTACTCGGTCGCCCGATCATCCGCGTGACGCCGACCCGCAGTACTGGCGCGGGCCGGCCCAATGAGCGGGTGCCCCATAGCTATGTGCTGCGTAACGACGGCAATGTGACCGTCACCCTGGGGCTGAATTTCTTCACCCGCGACCCGGCGATCAGCCCCGGCATCTGGCCGACGCGCCTCAACACCACCACCCTCATATTGCCGCCCGGCACCCAGCGTGACCTGCTGGCCGAGGTTACCGTGCCCCCGGGTGCCCAGCAGAGCGTGGGTGGGCAACTGGTGGAGGCAACAACGTTCATTACCGGCACCATTCCGGCCAGCACCGAGTTCGGCTATCCGCTGATCACCGTGCCCTTCAGTGCGACCACGCGGGTGAACGTGGCCCCGCGGGCACTCATCTACCCGGATCAGGAGCAGCGCGCCGCTGCCGGCAGCGAGGTGCGCTTCACCCATGTCGTGGAGAATAAGAGTAACGGCCCGGCGCGCTTCTGCCTGGCGGCCGTGACCAACCAGGGGAGCAATGTGCGCTTCGAGTCGGCTACCAACGGGTTCGTCATCGACAGCCAGGGCTGCTTCTCGATGGATACGACCACCGACTTCGTCGCCGGGCGCTTCCAGATCGCGCAATTCGTCGTGATTGCGCGCACCGATGCGCGCCTGCCCCTCGGCGAGATCGAGACGATCAATGTCTTCCTGCGTAGGGATACACCCGGTGGCGAGACCCTGGCCGAAGCCAGGCTGGTGGACCGCATCGTGATTACCCGGGGTGAGCGGTTCCTGTGGCTGCCCTTCGTGCGCAGGTAGACGGGGTGGGGAACCCCGGGTTCCCCCCATGCCCCTCCCGGCGCGCGGGGTGTGGAAGCGTTACGCTCTCCCACGTTGCTCTCGAAGGAGTGGTGGGGAGCCCCGGGTTCCCCACGTCTCTCCCGGCACGCGGGGTGTGGGAGGGTAGCACATCCCGATACCTGAACACCCTTCGATGCCCCCGGGTTTTGCTCATTCCTGATTCAGGAAATCGTGAGGAGAACGTCTGTGCCAAATCTTGTGCGCCGTTGTAGCTTCATCCTGCTCCTGGCCCTGGTGGTGGCGGCGTTGCCCACCGCCCGGCCCGCACTCGCGCAGAGCCTGGTCGTTACCTCCTCTGCCGACACCGATGACGGCGGACCCACCTGCGGCGCCGGCGATTGTACGCTGCGCAAGGCCATCCGGCTGGCCAATAGCACGCCCGGCCCTAATACGATCACCTTCGCGCCGACGGTCACCACCATTCAACCCCAGACGACGCCGCTGCCGCCCCTCACCGATAATCAGACGACAATTGACGGCGGGAGCGCACGCGTGACCATCAGTGGCGTGGTGCTGACGGCGAATGGTGGCTCAGGGCATGGGCTGACCATTACCTCCAACAACAACACCATTCGCAGTCTGGTGATAGTGGGCTTTCCTGCCGGTGGCGTTGCTGCGGCCAGCGGCTCGGGCATCTTTATTACTGGTAGCTTCGATGGCGGCGACAACAACCGGATCTACAACTGCTACCTTGGTGTTGAGGCCGATGGGGTGACCTCCAATGGTAACGGGCGCTATGGCGTAGCTCTTGCCAATGGCGCCAGTAACAACATCATTGGCGGCACAGGGGCCAACGAGCGCAATGTGATTGCCGCGAACCGGGTGTCGAATGTGGTGGTAGCCAACGCGGGTGAAATTGCATTCAACGAGAACAACCAGATTGTCGGCAACTACATCGGCACCAACGCCGCCGGAACGGCTGCTCCCACGAGTGTGGATACTACCCAGACCGAAGCGGGTATTACCATCTCGGTTGGCGCGCGCAGCACCCTGATCAGTGATAACCTCATCGGCGGCCATACTTCTACCGGCGCCAGTAGCGGAATCATTGCCGGTATTACCGTTGCGAGCTTTGAAACGACATTCAACAGTCCGCTTACGCCTCGCGACACGACGATTGTCCGTAACCTTATCGGTGTCAACAGCGCGGGCACGGCGATCCCCAACCGGGTCGGTATTCTGATCGGCGCCCTTCCCAACCCCAACTACGGTCCCTACAATACCGTAATCGGTGATCCGCTGGACCCCACCGGAGGGCGCAATGTGATCGCTGGCAATACGAGCCGGGGGATCGAGATTACCGAGAGCACCCAGAGGTTCGGCAACGTCACCATTGCGGGCAACTATATCGGCCTCAACGCAAGTGGAGCGCCGCAGGCCAATGGGGCCGAAGGTGTGTACGTGGGGCGCTATAACCCCGCTGCGGTTGGTACGGATCCGGTAGTGACTATTGGCCCGGCCAACGTGATTTCCGGCAACAACCTCTACGGCATCCGGCTTCGCTCCGGCGGCCACGTGGTGCGGGGGAACTTCCTCGGTACCAATAGCGATGGTTCCGCTTCCCAACTCACCGCGCCCCGTACTGCCAACAATGCCTCCAGCATCTGGATTGAGAATGGCAACAACGTCCAGATCGGTGGTTCTGGCGCTGCTGACCGCAATATCATCGCCTGGAGCGGTTCGGTGGCGGGTGGCGTGGGGGCAGGGATTCTGGTTGACCCCGAAGCCTCGGGCACGCTGAATAACTGTAGTGGTCCCTGCGCCACCGGCGGCCATACCATCGAGAACAACTTTATCGGCGTGCGCCGCGATGGAACTGCGGCGCTGAATGCCAGCAGTCCTGTCTCGCGTGAGGGTATTCGGGTGCGCCGGAGCAATAATAATACTATTCGGAACAACGTGATCTCCGGTGTTGGGATCGGTATCAGGCTCGGTGGCGCTGCCGCCGGCCAGGAGGCCAGTACCAACACGATTGTCGCCAACCGGATCGGCACCCGAGCCAGTGGATCGCTGGCCTCCGGCACAGGGATCGGTAACTCGCAGGATGGCCTGTTCCTGGTGTCCGGCGCGAGCAATACCATCGAGAATAACCTGATCGCCTTCAATGGCAGCTCCAGCTTGCCTTTCGACCCCTTCCACGGCATTCGTGTCAATGCGTCGAACAACCAGATCCTCGGAAATCACCTGGCTTTCAACGGCGCACTCGGGGTCGGTGATGGGGTGCGCGTGAATACGGCCACCGGGGTCAGGATCTCGCGGAGCACGACGACGCAGAATTTCGGTGATGGCATCGCTCTCGACAGCGGCGGCAACGGCAACCAGGCACCGCCGGTGTTTACCGAGGTGAGCGCTGGCCCGCCGCCGGTGCTCACCGGCACGGCCTGCCCGAATTGTACGGTGGAGGTCTTTACTTCGTCCGCCGCCGAGGATCGCGAGGGGCCGATCTTCCTGACCAGCGGCACCGCCAATAGCAGTGGCAATTTCAGCATTCCCATCCCCGGCTGTCTGCGCTACCTGACGGCTACGGCAACCACCCCGGCCGGTAACACGTCGCCTTTCACCACTGCCTTCGACAGCGGCGCCCTCGGACCGTGTACCGAAACACCCACCGTCAGCCTGGGCGCCGCTTCGCCGAGCAGCCGTAACGTCAATATCGGCAGTTCCACCATCTTTACCCACACCCTCACCCACAATGCTCCGGTGGCGCGCACCTACGTCATTCAGATCAACTCGTCCCTGGGGTGGGCCAGTGGCCCGACCACGGTGACGGTGCCGGCTGCTCCCGCGGGCGGTCAGAGTTCGGTGGAGTTCGGGGTGACGGTGGGCGTGCCCCTGGGCACGGCGCCGGGAACGACGCACGCCGTGAATGTGCGCGCGTTTTCCGGTTCTCTCAGCTCCAATGAAGTGACCGACACTGTCACCGCCGTGGTGCCCACCGTACTGCCCGCTACCCCGGAGGTGACCCCGATGACCCAGACGCTGCCTCTCGCCGGCGCGTCGGTCACCTTTACCCACACGGTCAGAAACATCGGCGATCAGGCCGGTAACTTCGAGGTGGTGGACCTGAGCTTCGTGGGCGCGCCGCCGACAGGATGGAGCATTGCACCGCCAGTGCTCAGTCCTACCAACATTCCTGCCGGCGGCACGGCGACACTTACCATCGTGGTCAATACCCCCGGCCCGACACCGCCTCCCGGTGAGGTGCGTGTGCGCTTCCGCGTGGGTGTTGTGGGCACTGAACGCCGCACCGACCCGGTGGACGATGTGATCAGCATTCCGACGATTCGCAGCTTTACCTTCCTGCCCGCCGATGACCCGTTGATCCGCACAGTGCCTGCCGGGGCTGATGCGATCTTCGAGTACACCCTGACCAACACCGGCAACGCGCCCGATACCTTCACGGTGACACCTGCTCTGCCGGGTGGCTCGCCGCTGCAGGTGCAGGGCGTCAGCGCGACGCCACCGCTGGCCAGCCTGGCGGCGGGGGCGGCCTCCACCGTGCGCGTCACTATCCGCGTGCCCTCCGGTACCACGCAGGGACCATACAACTTTACCGTGACTGCTGCCGCCTCGGGCGGGTCGAGCCTGCCGCCAGCGGTAACGCGCAATGCCCGGGTGGTGGTGACCGGCGGCGGGGCCACGCGGATTGACCCGGGCCCCGGCACGCCCGACCCGGTGGATGTGCGTACAGCCCCGGGCACGGTTACCTTCGTGAACACGGTGACCAACGTCGGCAATGCGGCTGTGCCGATCATCGTGCCGCCGACGTTCAGCGCGCCCGCGGGCTGGACGGCCACGCGAACGGCTACGACATGCAGCGGACTAATCGCCCCGAACGCGACCTGTACCTTCACCGTGGTGGTGAGCGTGCCGCAGGGCGTCGACGCGGGGGCGTACCCGATCGAGATCTCGGCCACTGCCGACAACAGCATGCAGAGTCCACCCGTAGACAATTTCACCGCCATAGCCACCATCACCGTTAACGTGCAGCGCTTCCGCGGGGTGGAACTGGCGCCCGATCGTGAAGACGAGGGCGCGCCGGGTACTGTATTGACCTTTACCCACACTCTGACCAACACCGGCAACGCTGCCGATAGCTTCGACCTGAGCGTGAGTTCCAGCGCGCCCGGATGGACGGTGACGGTCTCGCCAGCGGCGGTGCTGGACGTGCCGCGCAATGGCACGCGGACGATCACGGTGCAGGTGGCCATCCCGGTGGGCCTGGGGGCCGGCGCGGCAACGACGGTCACCGTCACCGCCACGGGCCGCGCTGGTGGGCCGAGCGACAGCGCCACGGCCATAGCGCGCGTCGCCAGCATCACGGCCGCCGACCTGTCGCCGGGGCAACGCCGCAACCTCAACCCGGGCGAGTCGGTGACCTACACCCACACGGTAACAAACACCGGCACCACCACCACGGCCTTCATCATCGAGACCGGCGACAGCGCCGCCGGTTGGAGTTCGACCGTGACGGGTAGCCCCACCCCACCGCTCGGTCCAGGTCAAACGGCAACCGTCACGATCCAGGTGACCGCCCCAGCCTCCGCGCCGCGCGGCGAGCAGAACACCACAGTGGTGCGCGTGCGCGCGGTTGGCGAGGGCACACCGGTGCTCGACGAAGAACGGGACATAACCGCTGTCGGCCCGGCGCGGGGGGTAATCATCGAGCCGGATCGCAGCGCCGAAGGGCCGCCCAACAGCACGGTCGTCTTAACGCACACCGTGCGCAACATCGGCGCAGAACAGGGCCTCTTCCGGCTCACGGTGGCCGAGGCCAACGGCTGGCCGGCGACCGTCGCTCCCGATCTGGTGAACCTCGGTCCCGGGCGGGAGATCGAGGTCACGGTGCGTATCTTCATCCCCGATGGGAAGCGCGCCGGTGACCCGGGCTTTGCGCGCGTCCGGGTGGAACTGGTCGGCGATCCGCAGATCTTCGACGAAGCCGAGGATCGTCTAACGGTGAGCCGGGTGGCCGGCGTAACCCTGGCCGCATCGCAGGTGCGGTTGATCCGGACTGGTGATCGCCCGCAACCCCTGAGCGGGTTGGCGGTGACCAACCGGGGCAGCGCCGCCGATGTCTTCGATCTGGTGCCAATCGGTCTGCCCGCTGGTTGGAACCTGACAATCACCCCATCAACCACGCCGGTGGACCGCGAGGGTACCTTCCGGGTAGGAATGCAGGTGGAGGTGCCGTCCAGCGTCGCGCCGGGAACGATCACCCGCTTTTTCGTCGAGGCGCGTTCGCGTTTTGACGCGACGGTGCGCGATCGGGTCGAGATAACGCTGGTCGTGCCCGAGGCGCCCCCGGCGCCCCCGGTGGTGCGCCCACAGGTCTACCTGCCGCTGGTGCGACAGGCCGCTCAGTGAGAACCTGGTCAGGAGTGCATTTCGGGGGTGGCCGGGCCACCCCCGAAATGCTTTGCTCTCAAACTTCCTCTCCGGCCAGGCACAATAACAACGAGACTCTCCTGGGAGGGCGCGCCACCCCGTGGGTGGGGGGATGGGGAAACCCGGTTTCCCCATCCGGGGCTGCGCCCTCCCACCCCCTTGTGGTGGGCGGAGTGGATGCCGGGGTTGCAACTGGGCTTAACCGATGATTGCTGGCCCGATCTGTTG
>JBDNDG010000171.1:0-9199 GCA_046719255.1 Chloroflexaceae bacterium | reverse complement strand
TGCCAGCTCAGCAAAGCGCGGCTCGAGCGCGGCGTCCGGGCGTCCGGCGAAGTGACGCGACAGGGCTTCCTGATCGGCGCGCAAAATATTGACGGCGAAACGCTCCGCTTCGACAATCACCCGGGCCATCCGCGCCCGGCGATCCACGCATACCAGGAGCAGCAGCGGATCGAGCGAAACCGAGGTTACCGCATTGGCGGTCATTCCGCGGGTCTCCTCACCGGCCCGCGCGGTGATGACGGTCACTCCGGTGGCAAACAGGCCCATTGTGGTACGGTATTCGCGTTGGTCAACAGCCATTGGTCTGAATATCTTTCCTTATTTCGATGTTCTGTTCTTTTTTAATTATGCGACAGTTTTGAGATTTTGTCGCCTGTGGCCCACACAAGATCTCGGGGCAACCTGGTTGCCCCGCGCCCTCGCCTGCGGCACGGGCACGCATTCTGCGACGCTTTCGGGAGTTTGTCGCCCGCGGCGCACACACCAGTGCGGGGCGCCCCGGGCGCTTCAAAGGGTATCACGAGACCATCGCGTTCACGGCATGCGCGGATCATGGCGCCCGTGCGCGCGCAACTGCCGGGTTGGTGCGCCTCCCTGGAAGAGTCAGGCGCGCCGTTCGCATTCGTTTCTTCGTTTCCCATGCGTTGGCACATTTCCCTCCGCACCAGGAAACCCCTCCCGGAGCAGGTGCAACCCTTTGAAACCCCGGGCGCCCCGCGCCCTCGCCTGCGGGCGTAGCGGTATTCATCTCGAACCACTCAGCGGCCGGAGTCCGGGTACCCCGCTTACTCCGCCCTGGGACCCGTTAAATGGGCGGGGGATGGGAACCCGCGGGTTCCCATCCCCCAGAGGTTTGCCGCGGGGAGGGTCACGCGCTCGCGCCGTCCCTCCCCGCGGGGTTCACCCGGATCACCGAGCCAGGTTGCTAGCCGGCCTGCGACGTTTCCATCTCGTTGCGCGCGGGGTGCAACTCGACCTCGTCATCGGCCATCTTGCCCGCGGTCTCTCTGAGGAAGATCGTGCCGACCACGAAGGTCATCAGGGCAATTGCGATTGGCCAGATCAGGCCACTGTAGATGTTACCGGTCGCGGCAACCAGCGAGGCGCCGATCAGCGGCAGGAAGCCACCGAAGTAGCCGTTGGCCACGTGATAGGGCAGCGAGACCGAGGTGTAGCGAATGCGGGCAGGGAAGGCTTCAACCAGGAAGGCTGCGATCGGCCCGTAGACCATACCCACCCAGATCAGCAGCGTGAAGATCAGGATGGTCAGCATCACCGGGTTGGCACTGGCGGCCACCGCGGGAGTCACCACCCTGTCGCCCTCCATCACCGCTGGCGTGATCGGGCCAGCGAAGTAGTGCAGCGCCTTATAGGTCGGATAGAGCGCCAGAGCGCCGAGCAGGTTCCCGGCCATCATCACCTTTTTGCGACCGACGCGATCGGAGAGCCAGCCGAAGAAGATGAACAGCGGCAACCCGAAGGCCAGAGCGACGGCAACGATCACGTTGGCCTTGACGAACTCGACCTTGAGGGCAGACTGCAAGAAGTACAGGGCATAGAACTGCCCGACGTACCAGATCACCGCCTGACCGGCAGCGGCGCCGAGGAGCACCACCAGAATGGTCTTCCACTGGGCTTTGCTGCCGAAGCTATCGCGGATTGGACTCTTGCTCGTCTTGCCCTGGGCCTTGAGCCTGGCAAACAACGGCGACTCACTCATACGCGTGCGGATGTAGACCGACAGACCCACCAGGAAGATCGAGAGCAGGAAGGGGATGCGCCAGCCCCACTCGTTGAAGGCTTCGCGCGACATCGAGAGCCGCACACTGACGATCACTGCCAGCGAAACAAACAGGCCAAGCGTAGCGGTCGTCTGGATAAAGCTGGTGTAGTAGCCGCGCCGATGGCTGGGCGAATGCTCGGCGACATAGACGGCTGCGCCGCCATACTCGCCGCCAAGGGCCAGACCCTGGAGAATGCGGATGGTGAAGAGGATGATCGGCGCCAGCAAGCCAATCTGGTGGTAAGTTGGCAAGAGGCCGATCAGGGTGGTCGCGCCGCCCATAATCAGCAGCGTGACCAGGAAGGCATACTTGCGGCCGACCAGGTCGCCGATGCGCCCGAAGAAGAGCGCGCCAAAGGGCCGCGCGGCAAAGCCAGCGCCAAAGGTGGCCAGGGTGGAGAGGAAAGCCGCCGTCGGGTTAGTCTCCGGGAAGAACTTCGTGGCGATAATCGCCGCAAGACTCCCGAAGATGTAAAAGTCGTACCACTCGATCATCGTGCCAAGCGACGAGGCGATGATCACTTTCCAGATGTTACTGGGCGACTCGACGGTCGCCGGCGCCGTATATGCCTTTGCCACGGTGCGATCCTTTCGTTCAACGTATCTGCTGACCAGTACCGCAACGAGCGTTCGCCGGGTGGGGAGGCGCGGAGGAGCTTTGCCCCTCCGTCAACCCCTTTATGCGGCGACGCTGCGCCGCACCGGGAGGCGGGATCATTCGGAGGACTGCGAGCCCCGCAACCGCCGCCAGGACGAACTCGCGTTGTGTAGTACTGGAACCCGGCCCGCACGACAGGTAGGGACGAGCAAACCAGAACGCTTCCTACATCCACGCTCCTCTCTGGCAATCAATAAGACGACGCCGGTCTCCCTCTACGCGCTCCACCTGGCACCCACGCAATGGCCACGGAGCGCACCGGTTACACAGAGGCGTACCGCGGCCAGCCCACGAACAACCCGGCAGGGTGTTGGTTGCATGCCCTTACCAGCCCGGTGTCGTTGCTGCACCGGTGGGTTGTGGCAGAGGACCTTCGAGCACAGAGGGAAGTTGTTAGCGGCATCCTACAGGAACCAGGAAAAAATGGAGTGATTTTCTCGTAAACCGGAAGTAAATCTTTCGCAACTCCAAGGTTCATGAATCAGAAGATCAAATCATAGAATTGTTTCCTTATCAACCAGGAGTAAATCTTTCGTAACGCAATGACAATAACTATGCTCGAGAGGGCACAGCCCTCCCAAACCCTCCCCGCTGGCGGGTTGTTTTCTGGGAGGATGGGGAAACCCGGTCAGACGGAGTTATGAAACGGCCTGCACTGCAGGGGAGTCAAAGCCCAGCCGCTCGGGCGCGCTGTAGATGTGCATGCGTCGGCCACGCACGTAGCCGCAGAGGGTAATGCCCCATGCGCGGGCCAGGCGAACGGCTGGTTCAGTGGGGGAATTGCGTGAAGCTACCAGCGGAATGCCCAGGCGGGCAGCTTTATGAACCATTTCGGTCGAAACGCGACCGGTAATGAGCAACACGCCACCTGCTGTAGGAACCCCGCGCAGCAGGCCCAGGCCGGCAAGCCTATCCACGGCGTTGTGGCGTCCTACGTCATAGGCGCTGAGCAAGAGGGTATGGCCATCGCTCAGGGCGGCTACATGAAAGCCACCCATATCACTGTAGAGGTCTGCTGTTTGGGCAAGCATGCGGGCTATTTGATCGTAGATCTGCGCTGGCGTCAGGCGCAAGCTGCCCGCCAGGCGGTACCTGGCACGAACCCGATCCAGAAAGGTAACTCCACCAGTGCACGCGGATGGCAACAACGGTCGTCGGGTAAGCGTAATATCACGCCGCTTGAGGCGGATTGCCACACTGGCTTCTCTACGGTGGTGGACCTCGAAGTCAACAACATCTTCCAGGGAATCGATCAACCCCTCGGTGCGCAGGAAGCCAAGGGCCAGGGTCTCGAGATCGGAAGGCGTGCAGAGCAAGGCAGCCCACTTCCGGCCATTGACGTAGATGGTGCAAACCGTTTCTCGAATGATCGGCTTGCGACCAGGAGTTGCGGCGCCGTCGCCTACTTCGAGATAGGTCAGATCGTGGTCAGTCCAGGTAGCAATCATACGCTTTGATAGCCTGACGAGATGGCCAGCAGGTCCATTCCAACAGTGAGGACGCGCTCGGCAGGAAGGTGGACAGGACGGACCAGTTCGCGCAGGTCAATTGTCTTCAGATAGTGCCGGCAGGTGTCGCAGGTATACAGCCGGTAGGCGCCATCCTGGCTGGCTATGTACCCCAGGCGGCCCGGTCTGGTTTCACCGCAGAAGGGGCACGCACCCCGGGGCGCCTGCCACTCGGCATCACAGCGCGCGCACAGGAGCTGCCGTGCGCCTCCAGCAGAGAGGAGCGCCGCCATATCGGCTGGCCCACCACAGACGGGGCACCACGAACGGTACCACGTCTCGCGGCTCGCCAGGGATTGCCAGGCTCGCCCATAGGCGCCGAGGAACGGGTGCAGGGCCTGATTAAGGGTGAAATCTAGCAGCGTGGCGCCGCCGGGCGCTGCATCGGCCGGTCGGCGAGCCGGGTGCGCCCGGTTTTCCAGATGTTCCCTGATGGCCTCACGCAATTCGTCAGGATTATCCGCCAGTTTAGCCAGGTCGTGTAGCGCATCAGCCTCGGCAGACCGATGGGCAGCGGCGGCATTGCAGATCCCCCTGAAGGTATGCGCCAGGTCGCTCCAATTCGGCGTCAGGGTCACAGCATTCAACAGCGGCTCACCCTGCGCCAGCCTTGTCTCCACCACGTCGGGGGGCAACAGTGGAGGCACCGGCGGGTTGACCATCGCACGTACCTCCAGCAGCGCAATGTGTAATTCCAGGGTCTCGCGCAGCTCGGGATGCCGAGGCAGCGCCTCGTGGAGATGATCAATCGTTTGCATGGCGTCACTCGTCCCTGCAACGCCGGTAGACACGCTCCTGCTCCTGTTCGGCCAGCCACTTGCCATGATGCTCGCGGGCAAACTCTTCGGTGACGGTACCTTCAAACATCGCTGTGATCGACTCGCGCATCAGCGGATGCACGGCCACCAGGTAGATGTGCAGGATGAAGAGCGCCACTGTAGCGATGACCGACAGATCGTGGACGATCACGCTCCCTATGAAGATCGCTGGCGATACGATCCCTCGGCCGAACCACATAATCAGGCCACTGATCACGAACAGGATGAAGGTTATAATCTGCGTCAGGGCATTGAACTTCTGACCGGCGTTGTACTTGCCCTGGGGCGGCATCCGAGCGGTATCGCCGCGGGTGTAGTAGCCCCAGGCTGCCCGCAGCCAGCCCAGGTCGTCGGG
The DNA here is from genome assembly GCA_046719255.1 of Chloroflexaceae bacterium. Taxonomy (GTDB): domain Bacteria; phylum Chloroflexota; class Chloroflexia; order Chloroflexales; family Chloroflexaceae; genus JACAEO01. The sequence goes on along the minus strand of JBDNDG010000171.1, from coordinate 4,077 downwards.
TCCCCAGGTAAGGGCTTCACGCAGGCTGTAGAAGAAGTCACGTGGCGACCAGATCAGATACACCAGGGGCGCGGCCATGAAGAGGACCGCCGCCGCGCGATGGGCCAGGCGGCTGGCCTCACCGGCTTCGCCGACCGCAAACGGCCGCAGAGCAGGCATGTACAGGAACAGGCCAGTACCCAGGAGGATGGTGAAGGCGATGAAATGCACCCAGTGGGCAACCCGTTCGCCAGCCGTGAAACGCATAACCAGCACCTGGCGCCGGTCTTTGCAGGGTTTGCTTGCAGTTGAGGTGGCCATAGTTCATGCCTCACTTTCCTCAGTTGCATCCGGCTCGACGGCTTCGATGTTGCTCAGGCGGGCACGGCGGGTCGCCAGCCAGTTGAAGGCCAGGCCGAGGGTTGTGGCAGCAACGGCGAGGTAGCCCAGGGGCTGAACGACCTGCTGCCAGCTCGCCACCAGGGTGGAGTACTGGGGATTGACGGGCAAGCCATAGGCCTCGGGCGGCGCAGTGAGCACGAACAGGCGCCCCAGGCCACCGAGTTCCGTTTCACCATACACCTGAGCCTGGTCGTAGCCCCGACTCCGCAGCCACTCCACCCGCGCGTGGGCCTTTTCGAGCAGCGCTTTACGCTCGCCCCATTCCAGCGCACCGGGGGGACAGCTCTTGACACAGGCGGGAGACAGGCCGTTGGTCGCGCGATCCTGGCAGAACGTACACTTAGAGGCCCGGGCTTCGCCGGTCAGCAAGTTAACCGTCTCCATCCGTGGCACCTTGAACGGGCATGCCTGGCTACAGTAGCTACAGCCATTGCACAACTCGCGTTCGAGCGATACGAACCCCAGCGCATTGTGCTTGAGAGCCCCGGTAGGGCATACATCCACACAGGCTGCCTGCGTACAGTGCACACAGCCCCAGGCCAGGAATAACCACTGAAACTGGCCATTCGCCTCGTACTCGCGGAAGGTGACCCGCGCCCACGTGTTCGGTTCCAGGTCAGTGGGGTTTTCGTAGGTACCGACCTGGGTTGTCTCGCTGGCCGGCAGGCCCCACCATTGCTTGCAGGCCACCTGACAACTTTTGCACCCGATGCACCTGGATGCATCAAACAGCATCGCCAGTCTGCTCATCATTGACCTCCTTTAGAGCTTCCGCACGTCGACCAGGAAGGCCTTGTATTCGGGAATGTTCGTGTTACCATCGCCGACGTGAGGCGTGAGATCATTGGCGCTGGCGCCGCGGGCGATGCCTTGCCACGCGAAGTGCCAGGGCATACCAATGTGGTGGACCAGCCGGCCATCAATGGTGTACGGTTGCCAGCGAGCGGTGACCATAGCTATGGCCTTGATGACACCCCGCGCGCTCACAACCTCAATGAGGTCGCCATTGCGAATGCCGCGTTCGGCAGCCAGGGCTTTAGAGATCTCGACGAACATGCCCGGCTGGGCTTCCGAGGGCCAGGGAAGGTAACGTGTCATAGCTCCTGACTGCCAGTGTTCGGTGAGGCGGAAGGTCGTACAGACGATGGGGAAGCGGTCTGGCGAGCCCACGTTGTCGCCAATATCCTGGCCGCGATCGGTGTCGAACACCTTGACCACAGGATTGAACTGGGTGCGCGAGAGTGGGTTGGCGACCGGCGCCTCCAGCGGCTCATAGTGCTCCGGTAGCGGACCTTCGTTCAAGCCAGACGGCGCAAACAGCCATGCTTTCCCGTCGGGTTTCATGAGGAAGGCGTCGGTGCCGGATTGGGCAGCCAGGCTGGCGCCGGCAGGGTTACCCTGCGCATCCGGGGCTTTGGTGATGGGAAAGTCGGGCACGTCGTAGCCGGTCCACTTCTTCTGGGTAGCATCCCACCAGATCAGCTTCCGGGCTTCTGACCATGGTGTGCCATCAGGCCGGGCCGAGGCGCGGTTGTAGATGATGTGCCGGTTTGCGGGCCAGGTCCAGGCCCAGTAGGGGTGGATTCCGAGGTTTCCAGGATCGTTTTGCCCGCGCCGCCGGGCGGCGGGCATGATCACTCCGGTGCCGTCATCGGCAGACGCCCAGTAGCCGCTGTAGATCCAGGCGCCGCAGGCAATGTCCTCGGGATTGGCGGCGCCGGCAATGGTGGCGAACGAGGGAATTACCGCGCCTGCGGCCACGAGTACCTTGTCTGAGGCGTCTTTCACGTCCCCCAGCGCATAGCCGTTTATCTCACGGGCCACCCGCTCGGCCTGCGGCGGATCGCCGTAATCCCACACCAGGTCGAGGATAGGCCGGTCTCTGGCAGCGGTGCTGCCCTGGTAGGCAGCCTTGATCGCCCGCATTATGCGGTCGAGGATCCAGATATCCTCCTTCGCCTCGCCGGGCGGGTTCGCCACCTTGTTGCGCCACTGGATGACGCGCCCGCTATTGACCACGCTGCCCGACTTCTCCATCGCATCGGCCGCGGGCAGGAGAAACACCTCAGTCTTTATCGCGGCGCTGTTCACCTCCGGAGCGCGCCAGAACGACGCCGTCTCAGTATCGAACAGCTCCATGACAACCAGCCAGTCGAGGTTGGCAAAAGCCTGCCGTTCGAAGCGGGCATTCGGCCCACTAACGAAGGGGTTCTGACCCATAACGAACATGCCTTTGATGATCCCCTGGTGCAGCGCTTCAAACATAGGAATGAAAGAGTAGTCACCGGAGCGCTTGGGAATGTAGTCGTAGGCGAAGTTGTTCTGACTGTTCGCCCTGTCACCGAACCAGGCTTTCATCAGGCTGTTGAAGAAGCGCGGTCCGTTTGCCCAGAAACTGGTCTTGCTGTACTTGGTGACGAAGGTCTCGTAATCGGGCTGCTTGACGGTGGGGAGGCCGAGGTACCCCGGGAGGTCCTGGTAGAGCAGACCCATATCCGTCGAACCCTGAACATTCGATTCGCCGCGCAAGGCATTCACTCCGCCGCCTGGAATACCGATGTTTCCGAGCAGGAGTTGCAGGATGGCATAGGCGCGAATATTCTGCGCGCCGACCGTGTGCTGGGTTGTGCCCATGGCGTAGAGGATCGTCCCGGCCCTGTCGGGAGCACCGGTAGCGCAGTAGATGCGCGCCACTTCGAGGAAGCGTTCCCGGGGCGTGCCGCAGATCCGTTCGACCATCTCTGGGGTGTAGCGAGCAAAGTGGCGCTTCAGGATGGAGAAGACGGTGTGGGGGTCCTCCAGTGAGGCAGCCTGTTTGGGAACGGTCGCCTCTTTCTCGACCTCGACTTCGTTGCCCGAGGTGTCACGTTCTTTGACCTTGACTTTGACCTTTGTGGTCTGGTACTGCCATGTCGTCTGGTCATAGGTGCGTGTTTCCGGATCATAGCCTGCAAACAGCCCATCGAGTTCATCAGGTCCCTGGTAATCGGGGTGGATGAGGGTCAGGGCATTGGTGTAAGCCCTGACATACTCCTCGTTGTAGAGCCGGTTCTGGATGGTATAGTTGATCAACCCGCCGATGAAGGCGATGTCAGTGCCGGAGCGGAAGGGTACGTAGAGATCAGCCCTGGCGGCTGAGCGCGTAAAGCGCGGATCGGCGACGATGAGCCTGGCACCGCGCTCCTCCATAGCTTTCGTGATCCAGCGAAAGGCAATTGGATGGTTCTCGGCGGGGTTGCTCCCCATTACCAGGATTACATCGCTGTTCTTGAGGTCCACCCAGTGGTTGGTCATCGCGCCGCGGCCAAACGTCGGCGCCAGGGCGCCCACAGTCGAGGAGTGGCAGAGGCGCGCCTGATGCTCGAGATAGACGATGCCCAGGGCACGCGCAAACTTGGATGCCAGGTAGCAGTCCTCCGTATTGTTGGCTGCGCCGCCAAGCCAGGCGATGCCCTCGGTGCGATTGACGGTCACCTCACCGTCTTTCTCGCGGAAGGTGGCATCGCGGGTGGCTTTGACCCGCCTGGCGATCTGGGCGATGGCCCAGTCCCACGATTTTTCTTCCCAGGTGGTACTGTAGGGGGCACGATAGAGGACCTTGCGGAGCCGTTTGGGATCGTTGGAGAGTTGGATAATTGATTGAGCCTTGGAACAGAGCGCACCGCGGTTATGCACATTGTCCACGGTCACATCGTT
>JBDNDG010000170.1:0-9199 GCA_046719255.1 Chloroflexaceae bacterium | reverse complement strand
GGCCACCACTACGCTGTCGTCGCCGATGCCCCGCTCGCCCAGCACCCGGGCGATCTGCTCCGGCGAGGCGACCTGCACCGGCACCGGGTCGTCCAGGTCAACGATGTCGCGGGTCCAGTCGAGGTATACCGCGCCGGGGATGTGGCCGGCGGCATAATCGGCGTGACGGGCAAAGTAGTGGGGTTTGGGCGCGGTGGGGGGTAGCACCAGGCCGCGCATATCCACGATCCGCAACTGCGGGTGGCCGAGGTAGTCGGCCAGCCAGGCGGTACTTACCAGGGGGCCTTCGGGGAGGATAATCATTGGCACTCCATTTCCAGTCAGGAGGTTGTGCGGCTGCGCCGCACCCTACAGGGAAGAAAAGAGATTCTCTCGGGAGGGCTACGCCTTGCCACCCCCCCCCACCGCGCGCGGCCTGCCACCTCAAAGGGTATCACGAGACCGGCGCGTTTACGGCATGCGCGGATCATGGCGCCCATGCTCGCGCGGCTGATGGGTTGGCGCGTCTCCCTGGAAGAGGCAGGCTTGCCTTGAGTATTCGTTTCCCATTCGTTGGCACAGAGGCGTTTTGCCGTATCAGAAAGCCCATCCCGGAACAGGTACAACCCTTTGAAGCCTGCCACCCCTCCGGCAGAGGCGCTTGCCACACCGGCAGGGCAGGCATCCGCCGGTCACTGGGATCACCTGACCGCGCGCTCGAGACGCACCTGCATGCGTCGCACACGCTCGGCCAGTTCCTCGGAACTGACCCGTTCACGCAGGCGTTCGACCAGCAGGGGAAAGGCAAAGGGGGTCGGGCGGGGCGTCGGCACGATAGTGATGCGCCCGGCGGCGATGCGGTCAAGGGTCGCCCGCAGGCGCTGGTGTTCGAGTTGTCGCTCCAGCACTTCGCGGCGGGCCTGGTACAGCAGCATGTTCTGCGGGTCGTACTGCTGGAGCACGTCGTAGAACAGGTTGCTGCTGGCCTGAAGGTGGCGGGTGCTGCGCCGTTCGCCAGGCGGCCCCACAACCACCAGCCCGGCGACGCGGGCGATCTCGCGGAACTGCCGGCGGGCCAGTTCGGCAGCGTTGAGCGCGGCCAGCAGATCGTCGGCCAGTCCCTCGGCGGAAAGCAGCCCGCGGAGGTCGCCTTCGTCCTCCAGGGGTGGCGGCTCCGCTGCGAGTAACTCGAAGCCATAGTCGTTGGCGGCCACGCTAAAGGTGCCGGGCCGGCGTCGGGCGAGCCGGTAGGCCACCAGCGCCGCCAGCCCCTCGTGGACCAATCGCCCCTCGAAGGGGTAGATGAACAGGTGGTGACCATCCCGGGTGCGGGTGCGCTCCACCAGCAACTCGTCTGCGCCAGGCAGGCGCGACCAGCGGGTCTGTACCGCCAGAACAGGGCGAAGGGCCTCCAGTTCGGGGTCATCGAACACGCCGTCGCGGGCGGCCTGGAGCCGTTCGCGCACCGCTGCGGCCAGTTCGGTTGAGAGGGGCAGACGCCCGCCGGTCCAGCGGGGCACAGCGCCATCGGCGGTGGAGGCCCGGCGCACCCAGGCGGTCATCTCCTTCAGCCGCACAAACTCCAGCACGCGCCCGGCAAAGGTGAAGCGGTCGCCAGGGCGGAGTCGGGCGATGAACGTCTCTTCGACGGTGCCGAGTTGTTCGCCGCCCAGGTAGCGCACGACTATGGCCGCGTCGGCGGTGATGGTGCCGATGGCCTGGCGGTGGCGACGGGCAATCGCGTCGTCGGTAACACGGTAGCGTCCATCGGCATCGCGGCTGACGCGGTGATACTCGGGGTAGGCATCGAGGGCGCTGCCGCCACGTGTCACGAAGTCGAGGCACCAGTGCCACTCTTCGTCGCTGAGGGCGTGGTATGCGGCAGTGCTGCGGACCTCGGCCAGTAGCTCGTCGGAGTGGAAACCGCCGCCGAGGGCAACGGTGACCAGGTGCTGGGCCAGTACGTCGAGAGGCCGGTCCAGGGGTAGGCGCGCCTCGATCTGCCCGGCGCCGATGGCCCGGCGCGCGGCGGCGGCCTCGATCAATTCGAAGGCGTGGGCAGGCACACAGGTGGCTCGGCTGGGCGCGCCGGGGCGGTGGCCGCTTCGTCCAGCGCGCTGCATCAGCCGGGCCACGCCCCTGGGGCTTCCCACCTGCAACACCCGCTCCACTGGACTGAAATCAACCCCCAGGTCGAGGCTGGAGGTGCATACGACACAGCGCAGGCGCCCGTCGCGCAGGCCGTCTTCGACCCGGGCGCGCGCCTCGGGGGCCAGAGAGCCGTGGTGGAGGGCGATCAGGCCGGCCCACTCAGGGCGCGCATCCAGCAGGGCCTGGTACCACTGCTCGGTCTGGGCGCGGGTGTTGGTGAAGACCAGGCAGCTTTCTACCGCCTCGATCTCGTGCACTACCTGGTCGAGCATGCGCAAACCCAGATGCCCGGCCCAGGGAAAGCACTCGATGACTTCAGGGATCAGGGCATCAATGACGATGGTTTTGGGCTGCTCGCCCTGGATCAGACGTGCCGGCAGGTGGGGCGCGGGCGCCGGTGCAGGCCCACGCGCGACGCGGTTCCCCAGAAGCGTAGCCACGGCCGTATCGAGGTTACCGAGGGTTGCCGAGAGGCCCCAGGTGCGCAGGGCAGGACGCCAGCGGCGCAGGCGCGCCAGGGCCAGTTCGACCTGCACGCCGCGCTTGGAGGCCAGCAGTTCGTGCCATTCGTCAACCACCACACAGCGCAAACCGGCAAAGAGGCTCGCGGCGTCATCGCAGGCCAGGAGCAGCGACAGGCTCTCAGGGGTGGTAACCAGGGCCTCGGGGAGCTGGCGGCGCTGGCGGGCGCGCGTGGCGGCGCTGGTGTCGCCGGTGCGCGTCTCCACCCGCCAGGGCAGGCCCAGGTCCGCCAGGGGCGCCTGGAGTGTGGCGGCCGTATCGGCGGCCAGGGCGCGCAGGGGGGTAATCCAGAGCACGCGGAGACCCGGCGGCCCGGCGTCGCCCGGCTGCAAGGCCTCGGCGACAGGGCCAAACCAGGCGGCATAGGTCTTGCCGGTGCCGGTGGCGGCATGGATAAGCCCGCTCTCGCCGGCCAGATAGGCGGCCCAGGCCGCGCGCTGGAAGGGAAAAGGAGCCCAGCCGCGCGCGGCGAACCAGGCGTCGAGCATGGACAGGGCAGGGGTGTCGGACACAGGTGGGGGCTGGGCAGTCGCCGGTCGCATAGCACATCCTGCGATCCATAACTTCAGCAATTGCCCCGGTGGCGCACCACGGTGATGATGCGCGGCGAATGCCGGGTCGGAAAGCGAGCGCCCTTCGCGACGCTCAGGACAGGCTCCACAGCTCCTCAGGGTGCTGAAAGCGGCGAACAGGTGTCAGACGCCACCGCCTCTAGATCGACACATCCTTCGGCGGCTGGTTCAGCACATCAGCGATGCTCCGCAGCTCCATCCACCACTGGAAGCGGGGCCGGGCAAACTTCGGATCGGTCAGGCGGGGCAACTCCTCCAGGCTAGCCAGGTGCAACCGGCCGCCGGTGTAGCCGATGAAGGCCCCATCGGCGCGACCGCTCCTGGCATTCTCCAGCAAGAACTCCACACACTTGACCGCCAGGCGCGTCGCGTGGATGCGGTCGAAGGGCGAAGGGCTGCCACCCTGCTGAAGATGGCCCAGAATGGACTGGCGAACCTCGAAGAGGTTGCCGCCTTCCTCCTCGAACAGGTTGCAGATAAAGGCGGTGGTGTAGACAGGGTTGGCGCGCTCGTTGCGGATCACCAGCGCCAGGCGCTTGCCACGCTTGAACCAGTAGATCATCTCATCCAGATCGGCCTGGAGATCGCGCAGCTTGATGCCCACCTCGGGCAGATAGACCTGCTCGGCGCCGCTGGCCAGCCCGCCCATGAGGGCCAGGTAGCCGCAATCGCGGCCCATTACCTCCACCACGAAGCAGCGGCGCGCCGCGACCGCCGACTGCTTGATGCGATCCACGGCCTCGACAATGTTGTTGAGGGCGGTATCGGCGCCAATGGAGAGCTCGGACCCGGGGAGATTGTTATTGATCGTGGCGGGCATGCAGATCAGGGGGATGTTGAAGGCCGGGAAAATGTGCCGCTCGGTGAAGAGCTTGTGGAGCGCCTGGTAGCCGGCCCAGCCGCCGATCATCAGGATGCCGTTGATCCCGTGCTCTTCGATGTTGCGCGCCACCTTGTAGAGTTCGGAGCCCTGGGGCACCTTACGGTTGGTGCCCAGTTCCGCCCCGCCCATGGTGGCCCAGCCGCTCACGCTCATCCAGTCCATCTCAATAATATCGCCGTCAATCAGGCCGTGGAAGCCATTGCGCACGCCCAGGGTCTTATGGCCCTGGTGCAGGATCAGGCGCACGGCCGCGCGCACTGCGGTATTCATTCCTGGCGCAGGGCCACCGGCGTGGAGAATAGCAAAGCGCAAGGGCTTCGAGTTGGCGCCAGGCACCGGCGGCTGCGACTGGATGAGGGTGTGGAGGGTGTTGTAGGCTTCGATGAAACTGCGTCCGCGCAACTGCATGGCGCGCTCGTAGTCGTGGGCGGCAATGGCTTCGGCGACGGCATGGGTCTCGGCGACGCTTTGCATCAATGGCACGGGCGTGACGCGGTTCTCGCGGATCCCGATCACCTGCGGTTCGCGTTCGGGCGAAGATTTGAGCAACTCTTCGACGGCAGTGTACCCCAGCAGGGTGCTCATCCAGCGGTCGAAGGCGCTCGGAGCGCCGCCCCGCTGCACATGGCCGAGGATGGTCACCCGGGTATCCTCGCCGAGGCGCTCCTCCAGCACCTGCCGGACCTGCTCTGCCGTTATCGGATTGCCGAAGCGGTCGTGGGCGCCCTCGGCAACGATTACCATCGTATCGCGGCGCCCGCTCTGCCGTCCAGCGCGAAGCGCGTCACACATCTCGGTCTTCCAGTCGTCGGTTGCGGGCGGTCGTTCGGGGATAAAGACCCAGTCGGCGCTACCGGAGATGGCACCCATCAGCGCCAGGTAGCCGCAGTTGCGGCCCATGACTTCGACCACGAAGGTGCGCTGGTGGCTGGCGGCGGTGGAGGCGATGGCATCGAGGGCCTCGGTGATACGGTGGAGCGCGCTGTCGGCGCCGATGGTCATATCCGTGCCGGCGAAGTCGTTATCAATCGAGCCGACCATCCCCACCAGGCCGAGGTGGGGATGGCGCGCGGCGACTTCAGCGCTGATCCGGCCCGCCTCCACCAGCTCGCGCAGCAGCTCGGGCCATTCCTTGCGGAAGGTGTTGGCGCCGGTGAGACTGCCATCGCCGCCGATCACCACCAGCCGGTCAATGCCGTGGGCCAGCAGATTGGCCGCAGCGGTGCGCCGGCCCTCGCGGGTGCGAAACGCAACGCTGCGGGCGGTGCCGATCACCGTCCCCCCCTGGTGCAGAATGCCCCCTACGCTGTACCAGTCCATCGGGTGGATCGAATCGCCACCCCTGACCATTCCCTCGTAGCCCTCGCGAATAGCGTAGACCTCGCACCCCCGGCTGATGGCGGTGCGCACGACGGCTCGCACGGCGGCGTTCATCCCCTGCGCGTCGCCGCCGCTGGTCATTACGCCAATGCGGATCTTCTGTCCAGAAGACATACGGTGCCCTCCCCTCTTCTCCTCTGGCTGTAGCTCCAATCATACCAAATCCGGTCGCAGACTGGGACAGGATGACCGCGTTTCTCCACACCCCGACGGGGAGGGTTCGGGCGGGCGCAGGGTGTGGTAGAATCGCCGCCGATCATGGAGTCCGGCGATTGCGGAGGACTGGTTGCCGGTTGGGCCCGGCGCATCATGACACGATCAAGGTCGCCTCGAGGGGACAGGCGGCAATCAGCACACCCGGTTACTGCCCCATGCACGGCTGGCCAGGGCGGGATTCGATCCCACAAAAGGAGTGCCTGTATGCGAACGCTTAGCTACCTGTTCAAGAACAATCGGGCCTGGGCCACGGGGATTCTGGAGCGCGACCCGGCATTCTTTGAGAAGCTCTCACGCCAGCAGGCTCCCAAGTATGTGTGGATTGGCTGCTCCGACAGCCGGGTGCCGGCCAACGACATCGTCGGCCTGATGCCTGGTGAACTCTTTGTTCACCGCAATGTCGCCAATCTGGTCATCCACACCGATCTCAACTGCCTGGCGGTGCTCCAGTATGCGGTGGAAGTCTTGCAGGTCGAGCACGTGATCGTCTGCGGGCACTACGGCTGCGGCGGCGTCCGCGCCGCAATGCTCAACAAGCGCCTGGGGCTGATTGACAACTGGCTCCGCCACGTCCAGGACGTGATGCAAAAACACGCGGCGCTGATCGAGGCCCTTCCCGATGAGCAGGAGTGCCTCGATACCCTCTGCGAACTGAACGTGATCGAGCAGGTGGTCCACGTCGCGCAGACGACGGTAATTCAGAGTGCCTGGGAACGCGGCCAGGATCTGGAGATCCACGGCTGGATCTACCGCATCTCTGACGGCCTGTTGCACGACCTGGAGGTGTACGCCAGGAGCCAGACTGAACTGGAGGAGCATTACCAGCGCGCGCAGGCGCGGTATCGGCGCCGCTGAGGGGCGCCAGCGCTCCCGCCCCCCTTCCAGCGTCTCTTTTCGCGGGTAGAGTGGTCTGGGCCACGACCTCTCCACCTCACTCCCCGGCCCACCTCCCGGCTTAGCGGAGCAGGCATTGGGACGCCAAATGTAGGCCACCTCTCTCCCGCTCAGGGAGATGGGGCAGGGGGGTGAGGAATCGCTCCAGCCATGGCTTCCTGACGCGCTCTGCAAACAACGCTATCCCTGAAACGCCCCCCTCTCCACCAGGCGGAGAGGGGAGAGACCGGTCGCTCGGGGTGACATGGAACTTGCCGGATGCGCCGCTTATTCAAACATGCCGCTCACCGATTCGCGGGTGTGGATGCGCCGGATGGCCTCGGCGAACAGCGGCGCTACTGAGACGACCTCGATCTTCGGCGAGAAAGTCACCGGCTGGGTCTCGATCGAGTCGGTGATGAAGAGCCGCTCGAGGGGGCTGGCGTCAATGCGCTCGACCGAGCCGGGCGTGAGCACGCCGTGGGTAACCATGGCGTAGACCTTGCGGGCGCCACGCTCGACCAGGCGCTTAGCCACTTCGGTCAGCGTGCCGCCGGAGATGGTGAAGTCGTCAACGATCAGCGCGGTTTTGCCGGCCACATCCCCGATGATCTCCAGCACCTCGGCGTGTTCATCGTGGCCCACGCGCTCCTTGTTGGCAATCGCCAGCGAGGTGCCGAGCGAGTTGGCGTAGCGGCGGGCCGCCTTAACGAAGCCGGCATCGGGTGAGACTACTACCAGGTTGGGCAGCTCCAGCTCGCGGATGCGTTCGACCAGCACGGGCATGGCGTACAGGTTATCCACCGGCACGTGGAAGAAGCCCTGGATCTGGGGCGCGTGCAGGTCCATGGTCACCACCCGGTCGCAGCCGGCCACTTCGATACAATCGGCGCAGACGCGGGCGCGGATCGAGACGCGCGGTTCGTCTTTCTTGTCGCCCTTGGCGTAGCTGAAGTAGGGGATCACAGCGGTAACCGAGGCGGCGCTGGCCCGGTTGAGCGCATCGATCCAGAAGAGCAGTTCCATGAAGCTGTCGTTGGTTGGGAAGACCGTGCTCTGCACCACGTAGGCTTCCCGACCGCGGACATTTTCCAGCACGCGCACGAAGGTGTTGCCCTCGGAGAAGGTAATCACTTCACCGAGGCCCGGCGTGATCCCCAGATGGGCGCAGATCCTGGCAGTCAGGCGCCGGCTGCTGCTCCCCGCAAAGACGACCATTTCCGCGTCACTTACTGCGTTCATCGTTGCCTCACAGGTCTGCCGACAGGTTGCGGGAAACAGTATAGCACGGGGGCGAGCGGGCAAGCGATGGCCTCGCCTCTGCCCCGGCCCCTCCCGGGATGGAGGCAATGACAAGAAGTTTCCCCGTGAGGGCTGCGCCCCTCGTCCCTCCCCACGGGGAGTCTGGGGGCGGACAGAACGTATGGACGCCGACGGGCGTGATGGCGTTGGGATGCGCTGGTTGGCCCTTACCTCTCTCCCGCGCGCGGGAGCGGGGAGACCAGAGCCGTGCGCGGGGGCGTTCCAATGCGCCACACGTCGTATTGGCTCGCATGTTCTGTCCGCCCGTAAACCACCGGGAAAGGGGAGCCTGTGGAGGTTTGGAGATGAACGCAGGGATACGTTGTACGTTTTACACCTTCACACCTCCACAGCTCTACAGAGATCCCCCGCTTGCCCCACCCTCACACCAGGACGTGAAACACCTCCGGCAGGAGCGGCGCGTAGATTGCGCTCAGGCGCAGCAACGGCGCGGCCAGCAGCGAGGTCCGTAACGTCTCGCTCCAGAGGGACAGCGGGTAGGTGTGCATAACCAGCACGAGCGCCGCGGCGGCAAGCAGCGCCTGCGCCAATCCCAGCAGGCCGCCCAGCAGATGGTCGAGCCAGCCCAGGAAAAGCAGGCCGACAAAGAGCCGCAGCAGCGAGGCCACCAGGCTGGCCGTGGCGCTAACCAGCAGCAGCACGGCCAGGAAACCCGCCGCGCCGGCCACGCCCGGGTCGGCGATAAATGAACTCAGCCAGACCGCCACGAGCGGACCGTAGCGTCCGGCAAGGGCCACTCCCACCACCAGACCAGCCACAGCTATCACCTGCCGGATCAGTCCCCAGTAGATGCCAAGGGCGACCAGCAGCGCGACGCCGGCGAGGATGGTGTAGTCAAGCGCGTTCACGGTCGGTCTCGGCGCTCTGGCGCCGCTTGGTTTCGTAGCGGATCAAACCGGCGACGCTCATCTGGCTCCAGCAGCGCGCCACCAGCGCAGCCGGACTGTCGTCGGGGTAGGGCAGCCAGCGGGCGGCCAGGGCGTTCACATCGGGGTCGCCATCGGCAATGGCGGCGTCAACCAGGGCGACCAGTTCTTCGAGCTTCTCCTGGGCGCGGTTGAGTTCGTAGTCCACATCGTCGTGAGGCCCGTAGTGGGTAATGTAGATCCGCGGGAAATGGTAGCTGCGGATGCGCGCGATCGTCGCCCGGTGGGCCTCCAGGTCATACGCGGGCACCGGCGTCACCGGGAGCGCCAGGCGCCAGCGATCCATGGCCAGCCCCGCGGCGTCGCCGATGAACAGGCCGCCGCTCTTGTGATCCCAGTAGGAGAGGTGGTCGGGCGAGTGCCCCGGGGTGGCA
>JBDNDG010000017.1:0-24317 GCA_046719255.1 Chloroflexaceae bacterium | reverse complement strand
GTGGGTGTAGGTCAGGTTGTTGGCATTGATATCAGCCTGGGTGAAGGTATTCCCCACAGTCAGCGGGCTACCACTCAGGAACAGGGTGCCGTTGGCCGGCACGGCCGTGAGGGTGAAGACCAGGCTGGCCGGGAGCGTATCCGGGTCGCTTGCCGCCAACTGCGCAGCGCCAATCGTCCCACTTCCGCCCTCGTTCACCGTCAGGCCGGCATTTGTCGTCAGCGTGGGCGCATCGTCTGCGTCAATGATCGTCCCGGTAGCCGTCGATTGTAAAAAGGGGGTATTGACGCTAAAGGATGTTGACGGATCGAGTTCAAGGATCACCGTTTCATTCGGCTCATCAGTGCCGTCATTCACGGTTGAAAATGAGATAGTGCCCGTGCTGCTTCCAGCCGGAATAACCAGAGTTGCCGGACTGCTGCCGGTATAGTCTGTGCCAGAGGTGGCCGTACCGCCACTGATAAAGTAACCGATGACCACATTCTCGATACCGGGCGCTGTGAGCGTCACAACGAAGCTCAACGGATCACCTTCCGTCGCGCTGGGACTGCTGATGGTCTGTACGGTGGGATTATCGTCGTCAATAATAATAGCGACCGTCTGGGTAGAACTACCCACCGGCGGCTGCACTGTGGGCACGCCAGTCTGGCTCAGGATCGTTGCCCGGACGATGAAGGACTCATTCAGCTCGTCCACCGTGTCGCCACAGATGGTTACAGGGAAGTTCTGGGTGGTCACACCAGGTCCGAAGATCAGCGTGGTTGAGGCATCCTGATAGTCAATACCGGGGCCACAACTCGCGCCGGCAGTAGCCTGGTTAGACGGACCAGGCTCGGTGGCAACTCCGATGACGATCTGCTGGCCTGCACCAAGGGCCTGCGAGAGGTTCACACTGAAGTTAACGGTAGTGGAGCCAGCATTGCCTTCGATAAGAGTAGCGGGTGGCAATTGCACCGTAACAATCGGGTTGGCGAAGAGCACACCAATTCCCAGCAGCCCCAGGAGCAAGGCTGCCAGAGCCAGCAAGCCCCCGAGCATCATCGGTCTCTGCGTCAAGACACGAGCGTACCATAGTTGTCCGGGTGCATTGTTCATACTGTACACTCCTTAACAGTCACCTGTGACCAGATATGCTAGGACCTGCGGCCGTATCGTCCACCACAATGACGCGCTGCTCCACAAGTACCATGCCGCGTGCCGGCATCGCTACACCTGACACCGTAATACAGCATACGAGATTGAGATTACTAGCTTGTATCCAAGAGATATCCTTGCGGCTATGCCGCGCAAAGACGCGATGAATATGAGGGTTTTTCCCTGGAGGACGTAGCCCGCCCAAACCCTCCCCACAGGGAGGGGCGTGGGGAGGCCCGGTTTCCCCATTTCATATCAGCCATCCACGCGGTTGGGCCGCACAATAAAAGGTGAAAATCAGGTTTATTCTGGAAGGGCGTAGCCCTCCCAAACCCTCTCCGCCGGCGGTTTCTTTCCTCGGCGAGCTACGCCCGCCCAAACCCTCCCGGTGGGGAAGGCGTGTCACGCCGTAGGCGGGGAGGGTGAGGAAACCGGGTTTCCCCACATGTTCACATCAGATGAAAACAGGTTGATTTGTGGGCGGGCTGCGCCCTTCCGGATCCTACTGGAAGAGCGAAGAGGGAGGAAGCCGGGGTTGCTGAATGCTGGCCTCAGAGAAAGGCAAAAACACTCAGAATAACAATGACAACCAGCAGAAACACGATGACCCAGACAAAAATCACCCGCTCCCAGTTGAAGAAGCGCCAGTCAGGGGGGATTCGGTTTTCGAAGCCCCAGATCGTCAGCCGGTACAGCCCTGCATCACCGGGCCGGCCCAGGTCGAAGACCGCATCAGTGACGGGCACAACGCTCACGGTAACCTCGGCGAGCGCAATGCGGGTCTCATCATTCTCGGCGGAGCGCGCTTCAGCGAGGAGGGTGGCGAGGGGCGGCACGAGCGACCATTCGGGGCGCAGGCCACCAGCTTGCGACTGGCAGTAGACCACTTCGGGCTGGCAGGCGCGCAGCAACCACCCGATATCAAGGGCAGGATGGTCGTCCTGACTCTCAAAGGCATGGGCCTGGCGGCTCCAGTGAAAGGCCTGGCGCCGAACCAGACGCCCGGTGCCGGCACAGCGTTCGCACACATGGCCACCACGCCCGTCGCAGGCCGGGCAGGGCACAAGGACTGTGGCGGACGTCGCACTGATGGACGACGCGGCGGCAGCACGCCGACCAGGGCCAGGAGATGAAGGCACAGCATCGTCCTCCCCTGCCGCGCCAGTGGCCAGCAGGGTAGCGGGACGGGAGGCGGGCACCCGCCGTCGGCCCTGGCACTGCGCACAGACGATTGCCCCCTCGCCGGCGCAGGTGTCGCATGCCACCACCCTGGTGGAGCCGGGGATGAACACGCGCCCGCCGGCCTGATCGACGAACTCGCGCGCTGGCGGCAGCGGCACCTCCCAGCGATCCAGCGGCGGCTTGAGAGGATAATCGGCCGCCTTGCGATCGGGCTCCTCATCGGTTTCGGGCTGGCCACGACGCTCGTAGAGCACGCGGAGCCGGTAGAAGAACAGGTTACGGCTGGTCACCTTATGGAAGCGGGCCAGGCGTCCAAGCCACTTTTGACGCAAGCCGAAGCGACCCTCGGCGGCGTAGGCGTCAAGGACGGCGCTGAGGGCCGCCGGATCGCGCAACCGGGCTGCTCGTTGCTCGGCGCGCCGGATGGGCTCGGGATCCAGCTCAGGTCCCAGGACGACCTCGACGGGGGCCGGGTCGGCAGACTCGCTCTCCAGCTCGCCCGACCGGGGGGGCGTAGGGGCGCTACCCGCGAGCACGCGGGTAGGCTGGTCGTGGCGCTCGAAGAGCAGATCGAGGGCCTCGACCGCGGCCCCGGCGGAAGGGAAGCGATGCGCCGGGTCGAGGGCGAGCAGGCGGGCGAACACCCCATCGAGGGCGGGGGGCACGCCGGACACCCCGTGGGCGCTGAGTGGCGCGGGCGGGCCGAAGGGCGGCCCATCAGGCAGGCCAGGCGGCTCGGCCCAGGGCAGGGCCCCGGCGAGCATCTGGTAGAACACCACTCCCAGCGAATAGATGTCGGAAAGGTGGGTCACGCCGGCAGATGGGCGGGCGTGTTCCGGCGAGAGGTAGCCCGGCGTGCCCATCACCGCGTGGGGCCGGGCGCCCGGCGCGTCGCCATCGCGGGCGATGCCAAAATCAGCGAGGGTGGCGCGATTGCGCTGGCGCTCGATCAGGATGTTCGCCGGCGAAACATCGCAGTGAATGATGTTGAGGCCGTGGGCGTAGTCCAGGGCCTGGGCGATCTGCCGGAAGATCGTTAGCGCCTCGGGCAGCGGCAGGCGTCCATGGCGGGTCAGGCGCTCGCGCAGCGAAACGCCGTCAATATACTCCAGAATTGCATAGTGGAGGGGTGGGATCGCCCCGTAGTCGTAGATCTGAACAATGTGGGGATGGCGCAGGCGCGCAGCGATGGCCGCCTCGCGCCGAAAACGGCGCACCGCCTCGGGTGCCTGGTCCATCAACACCTTGACGGCCACCACGTGGTCGCGGAGCCCTTGATGGCGCGCCAGCCAGACCTGACTGGACGCGCCACGACCGAGCATGTGCTCCAGCGCGTAGTTACCGATCTGGCGTGGCACGTCCATGGCACAACCCGGCACAGATGCCTATGCGGCTGCGCCGCACCTCACAGGATTGAACAGAGACTCTCCCGGGAGGGCTGCGCTCTCCCACACTCTCGCCACCGGCGGGGAGCCCGTGGAGGTGTGAAGATGAACACAGGGGTACGTTGTACACCTCCACACCTCCACAGCTCTACACCTCCACAGAGAGAACCTCAGGTTACCCATTTTCACATCAGGGCCACGGTATCGAGCGGAGCGGCGCCCTGGCCGAGTGTTTATTATATCACGAGGCGAACGGATGCGCTATGTCGTCGAGCCTGCTATGCCTGGCCTGACCGGGCTGCGCCCTCGCGAATCCGCCCCGCGCCCTTCTGCGGATAGCCGTGGGGGTAGTTGCGGTGCCACTCCCAGGCGCTGGCAACGATCGTCTCGATATCCGTGAAGCGAGGCTTCCAGCCCAGTTCGGCGCGAATGGCCTCGGAGGAGGCGATCAGCACTGCCGGATCGCCGGGGCGGCGCGGGCCAATGACGTGGGGAATGGGATGGCCAGTCACCTTGCGGGCAGCCTCGATCACCTGGAGCACACTGAAGCCGTTGCCATTGCCCAGGTTATACTTGCGCGAGCCGAGGCGGTCGAGGGCTTCCATCGCCAGGATATGCGCCTGCGCGAGATCGACGACGTGAATGTAGTCGCGAATGCAGGTACCGTCGGGCGTGGGATAATCATCGCCAAAGACGGTGATGTGGGGGCGCTGGCCGAGGGCCACCTGGAGCACCAGGGGAATAAGGTGGGTCTCGGGATCGTGGTCCTCGCCACGGTGGGGCGTATCGCCGCTGGCATTAAAATAGCGCAGACAGGCATACTTCAGGCCATAGATGCGCTCGAACCAGTACAGCATACGCTCAACGAAAAACTTCGACTCGCCGTAGGGCGAACCGGGAACAATCCTGTTATCGGCCTCGATCGGCATCTTCTCTGGTTCATCGAAGAGATTGGCAGTGGAAGAGAGAATAAAGCGCCGTACCCCGGCTTCAATTGCCACTTCGAGCAAGTTACCGGCGGTCACAACATTGTCGCGCAGGTAACGCAGGGGTTTCTCCATACTCTCGCCGACGAGGGTATAGGAGGCAAAGTGCATGATTCCATCAATATCGGGATGGGCGGCGAAGGCGGCGCGCACGCTGGCGATATCGGACAGATCGCCCGGGATCAATGTGGCCTCGGGCGGAACCGCGGCGGCGTGGCCCTGGTAGAAGTTGTCGAAGACGACAGCCTGATGGCCGGCGGCGATCAGTTCGGCGGTGGTGATTGAGCCGATGTACCCGGCTCCGCCGGTGACGAGGATTTTCATAGGGAACGCTCCTGGAACCAGATGACGACCAATGGAATGCCTGTGCGGCCGCGCCGCGCCAGGACAAGCTGAAAACAGGTTTCCTTTTCGGGAGGGCTGCGCCCTGCCGCACCCTCGCCGCTGGCGAGTCGTTTCCCGGCCGGGTCTGCCACCCCGGCAGGCAGAGGGTTGGGGAACCCCGGGTTCCCCATGTTCATATCCGCGGCAAGCCACGTTCACTGCTCACTGTACCAGCGGAGTCGTACCAGACGCGGATGAACGCTCGCTGAACAGGCGCCCCGGGCATGTTCCAGATTCGCTCATCTCGACGCGGCGCGCGCACCGGCGAGGCATGCGTCACAGCGCCCGGCGCCAGCGCCGGGCGCTGCGGTGGGCAGGGCACAGGCGTTTCTCACCCATTCAGGTCGGTTCCCGGCAGGGTCAGGCTCTCCCGCTCCCTGCCAGTCTTCGCGCCTTCGTGGCGCGGATTCACGCTGTTCCCGGGAGCACTATGCTTCCGCGTCACGAGGAATCGGCATCGGATGTGGGGGCAGCCGTTTCGACCGCCGTGGAGGTCGGCCCGGTTTCGGCGGGAGGGGGCGCGGTTGGAACGGGAGGGGGCACGAAGACCTCAGGGTTAGGCGCGGGCAGGGGAGCGTGGGCGATCTCGGCGCCAATCGCGTAGAGCGCCTGTACCTGGCGCCGGTTGAGGCAGACGAACTCGCGATTGAACGGCGCGCCGCCCTGCAGGGGGTAGATCGTCACGGCGCTGAGAGGCACGAACTCATCGGTCATTTCACTGAGCATGACGATCAGTTCCATATCGGTGCGTTTGAAAAAATCCGCCCGCAGCGCGAACATTGAGGTAAAGAACATCATCGGCTGCGTATCGCGCGGCGGGCTGGAAGGATGGAAGCCGGGCGGTGGCGGCGGCTCGGCGATGGTAGCGACGAGCAAGGAACCGCTCCAATCCACCAGGATCTGCGGGACGCGCTGGACCTGCTGGGGCTTCCACAGGGGGGCCACGCTGGCGTCGCGCAGGGTGATAAAACGGTGCAAACCGCTGTTGATTGCGTCACTCACCCGGCGGTAGAGCGGCAGATCGTAGCTCCCGGTCACCACCAGCGCATCGGTGTAGACTTCGACGGTAAAGGTGTACTGTTCGCTCATTGCACCTCCGCGAGCGTCTCCCAGAAACCTGGATAGCTGACGGCGACCGCCTCGGGATCGTGGATGACCGTGGCACCGGAGGCGACGAGGGCGGCGATGGCCCAGGCCATGGCGAGCCGATGGTCGCCGTGGCTGTGCAGCTCGGCCCCAACGAGGGCAGGGCCGCCCCGCCCCACGATGCCCATACCATCGGCGGTCGGCTCGACGCTCACTCCCAGGGCGGTGAGGCCGGCAGCAACGGTGGCGATGCGGTCAGTCTCCTTGGCGCGCAGTTCCTGCGCATCGCGGATGAGCGTGTCGCCCTCGGCACAGGCGGCGGCAACGGCAAGGACGGGAATCTCATCTATCAGGCGGGGGATGAGGTCACCGCCGATGGTCACGCCGCGGAGCGCCGAGGAACGCACGGTCACATTGCCCACCGGTTCGCTGCCCTCCACGCGCTCATCGGTTATCTCCACCGTCGCGCCCATAGCCTGCAGCACATCGAGGGCGCCGGTGCGGGTAGGATTCAGACAGACGCCGACCGTCGTCAACTCGGCGTCGGGGTGAATAGCGGCAGCAACCCACCAGAACGCCGCCGACGAGGGGTCGCCCGGCACGCGCAGGGAGAGCGGATAGGGCAGAAGCGAAAGGGTTGGGGGGTAGAGGACGATCTGCTCAGGGCTGACGTGCAGATCAATGCCCATGGCCCGCAGCATGCGCTCGGTATGGTCACGGCTGGCGATCTGGCCGGTGAGGGTCAGCGGCCCCTCGCCGGCGAGCGCGGCGAGGAGCAGGGCCGATTTGACCTGGGCCGAGGCGACAGGCAGGGCATAGCTACCACCCTGGAGGCGAGCGCCACGCACAGCGAGCGGAGCACGGTCGCCGTGATCGCGACCATCGAGCCACGCCCCCAGGGCCCGCAGTGGGGCCACGATGCGGCGCTGCGGTCGGGAGCGCAGCGAGGCATCGCCAGTCAGCACTGCAAAGAGCGGCGCGCCAGCGAGCAGGCCAGTAAGCAGGCGCAGGGTGGTGCCGGAGTTGCCGCAGTCGAGCACATCGGCGGGTTCGCGCAGCCCGCGCAGGCCGGCGCCGCGCACCTGCACCTCGGCGCCCTCGTGCTCCACCGCAACCCCGAGGGCGCGCACGCAGGCAATGGTGGAGAGACAATCGGCGCCGGGGAGGAAATTGGTGATACGGGCCGGCCCCTCGGCAACGGCATTCAGAATCACCGCGCGGTGCGAGATTGACTTGTCGCCCGGAACGTGGACCGAGCCGCGCAGTTGCCGGGGCGCGGTAAGGGAGATGCTGGACATAGCTCGAAGCCTGTAGACTGGTGATCGGTCACCATAATTGTGAGGAATGCGACGGGAAGGGGCGTGGGAGGGCGAAACCCTCCCCGCACAATACCATGTCATCACAACCAGGGTGACAAGCCACCAGGCTGGCGAGAACGAAGGCCCTGGACAACTGCGGGAGGGCGCGTGGAAGGCCGAGCCCTCGTCGCCTAGTTCTCCGGCGTGGTTACCAGCTTGTACCCGAAGCCGCGCTGCGTGATCAGGTAGCGCGGATTGCTGTGGTCAGGCTCAATGCGCTGGCGCAGGCGGTAGACCAGCGCGTCTATCGCGTTATAGTCAAAGACTTCATAGTCCCACACCTGGTGGGCGATCTCATCTTTGCTCACCACCTGACCACGGCGCTCGTAGAGCAGCTCCAGCAGTTGAAACTCCTTGACTGTCAGCGGGGGACGGAGCAACTGTCCTTGAATATAAACTTCCTTAGCGCGGCTATCCACACGCAGCTCTTCGCGCACGGCGCGCAGCACCTCGGGCGGCAGGGCGCCTTTCACCGTCGCCTCGGGATCGTGGAAAGTGATGATCGTATCGGCAATAATGATCTGATCCTGATTGTGGAGCATACACAGGCCTGCGATCCGCTCCTGGTTGACGAAGGTGCCGTTGGTGCTATCAAGATCACGCACAGCGAACCCTTCGTCGGTACGTTCAAGGCGGGCATGGCGTCGCGAGGCCAGCGGGTGATCAATAATTACATCGTTAGCACCATCGCGACCGATGGTAATTATGTCGGCGGTCCACTCAAGCTCGCGGAACTGGCCACCCTGACGTTTTATGACAAGCTTGGGAGCGGACACAGCGTGCATGCCGCGTTCCTCCGGGCAGGTTCGAGACTTATGTGCAGACTGTCATGCAAGCAGTCGCAGTAGTATGGCTGATTATACCATCAGCACTGCCTAAACTCAATCCATCGCCTACAGGCGCCCGGGGCTTGAGCAAGGTCCACCTCCAGCGGTAGGGACGCAGGGCAGCCGTGCCGCTCCGCGAGGGTCCGGCGCTTACGCCAACGACGTTGCATCAGGCCCATCCCCGCGGGGCAACAGGTGCGCCAATCGTGTATACTGTATCAAACACCCGTGCGGCTGCGCCGCATACCCGGGAAGGACAAGCGATTGCTCCTGGGAGGGCCGCGCCCTTCCAAACCCTCCCCGGATGGAGGGGTGTCGGTCGCGGGGCCGCGCTCCCCAGCGCCTCTACCGCGCCTGCTGCCGCAAGGAGAGCGCCGTGTGACAAGCCTGATCGGACGTCGTCTGGGGCGCTACGAGATCCGCGCCGAGCTTGGGCGCGGCGGTATGGCCCGTGTGTACCGCGCGGTGGATACGCAACTCCAGCGGCCCGTAGCCATCAAGATCCTGGCGGCGCAACTCAGCCTCGACCCCGAATACATCCGGCGCTTTGAGCGCGAAGCAACGACCGCGGCGAACCTGCACCACCCGGCTATCGTGACGATCTACGATGTGGGTGAGGAAGACGGTCTCCACTACATCGCCATGGAGTACGTCTCCGGTCGCAGCCTGCACGCCGTGCTGGAGGAGCGCACCACCCTGGGCCCGGGCTACGCGGTGAGCATCCTCGACCCGGTGGCCCGCGCCCTGGATTACGCCCACGCCCTGGGCGCGGTACACCGGGATATCAAACCCCATAATATTCTGATAGACCACGACGGCCGGGTGCTGCTGACGGACTTTGGCATCGCCCAGACGCCGGACTCCGACGGCGAGCGGCTCACGCGCACCGGGCTGTTCATGGGCACGCCAGAGTACATTTCGCCCGAGCAGGCCGAGGCGCGGCGGGTAGATGGGCGCAGCGATCTGTACGCGCTGGCGGTGGTGGCCTACGAGATTATCACCGGACGGGTGCCCTTTACCGGCACGGCGCCCCAACTGATCGTCGCCCACGCCCAACTGCCCCCGCCGCCGCCGTCGAGCGTGCTGCCGCACCTGCCAAAAGAGCTGGACGCCGTTCTGGCCCGCGGGCTGGCCAAGCGGCCTGACGAGCGCTTTGCGAGCGGCCTGGCGCTGGTAGAGGCGCTGCGCGCCGTCGCCGGGCGCTACGGCATACCGCTGGCGACGCGCGAACAACTGGCGGCCCTGGCCGAACCACACGGTGTAGCGCCCCGGCCTCCGATACCGCAGGGTATTCCTGCCCCGCCACCCCGCGCCTGGTTCCCGGCTGCGCCGGCGCCATCTACTCCCGCCTCTGCACCGCCCGCGCCCGTCGTGGGCAGCAGCACACCGACGACGCCAGCATCGCGCTCCCCTGTTGCTCCACCCACGCCGCGCCCACCAACCAGCGATGTGTCGGCACGCTCCGGCGGGTCCGGGCGCGCCCGGCAAGGGAGCGACGGAAGCGCCCTGCCCTTGCTGCTGCTCGGCTCGTTGCTGGTGATCGTGACCGCGGTGTTCATCTTCGTCGTGGCGCGCGGGCTGGCCAGCGTTCCGCCACCGCGCCCCCAACCGGATGTTCCCACCCCCGGCCCGGGGGTGCCCGGTCCCACGCCGCCCATGCCAGTGCCCGCCACGCCGACCGTCCCTGACGGCACGGTTCCCCCGTCCCCGGTTGCATCGCCAACCCCGGCGCCGACGCGGGACCTGCCGATCCTGCCAACAGCTCCGGTCACGGACCCACCGCTGCCACCGGTCACAGCCCCGCCGCTGCCGCCGATCACGGCCCCACCGCCACTGGCAACCGTGCCGCCCACCGAAGCGCCAGTGACAACCAGCACACCGGAGGCTGCTACGACAACGGCGACGAACACGCCAGAGCCGACGCCGACGGTGGCAACCAGCACTCCCACCCTTACCCCAACCCTGTCGCCGACGCCGTCGCCCACCGATGAGCCGACGATTCTCGGTTCGCCCACCGTGGTCACGCCGGTGATCCCATCGCCATAGGCGAGGCGATCGGGCAACCCGATGGTCCCGGGCCGGGGCGAAAGAGGCCGGTGGACCGGGCCCGGGGATAGAGACGGGCATTTGTCGGGCGGGCTGCGCCCGCCCAAACCCTCCCCATTGGGAGGGGCGCGGGGGAACCGGGTTTCCCCACAGGTTCACCAACACAAAACCATGCACGTCGCATTTCTAGCGCTTGCTCATGTGCCGTATGTACGCCGCGCGGGGCGGCGCCCCCTGGGCGAAGAAGGGTTGCACACGCTGGTGGCCCAGGGGCTGCTTCCACTGCTGGAACTGCTGGGCGATCTCCACGCCAGCGGGATGCACCCGCGGATGGGACTGGCCTGCTCACCGCTCCTGGTGGATCAACTGGCCGACCCGGTGGTGCAGAAACACTTCGTGCTCTGGATGCACGACCTGCTGGCCCGGCGCGAAGCCGACCTGGCCGCCGCCGAGCGATCCGACGACCACCATGGCGAGTATCTGGGGCGGTTCTACCTGGAATGGGGCCGGCGCCGGCTGCGGAGCTTTGAGGAGCGCTTCCAGCGCAACCTGCCACGCGCGATTCGCGAACTGGTTGCCGCGCGGGTGATCGAGCCGCTGGCTGTACCGGCCACCCATGCCTATCTTCCCCTGCTGGGGCGGGAGGAGTCGGTACGGGCGCAGATCGAGCAGGGAGTGTTGCACATCACGCGGCACCTGGGGCGCCCCGAGGGCCTCTGGCTCCCCGGCGCCGGCTGGCGCGCCGGCGTTGAGAGCGCGGCTGCCGATGCCGGGCTGCGCTACCTGATTGCTGACCCGAGCTGCCTGCCGCCCAGCGCAATGCCCCACCCGGTCTGGCTGGCCGGACGCCGTATCGCCGCTATCTTTCCCGCCGAGGGGTTGGCGCGGCACATCTGGTCGGTAGAGCTGGGGTACGCGGGCGATCCTCTGTACCGCGATCCCGTCGATGAGCGAGGCGCGCTGGCCCGTAGCGGCGCCCCCTACGATCCCTATCACGCCCTGCGGCGCGCACAGGAACATGCCAATCACTTCGCAACCGCGCTGGTCGTCGAAGCCCGCCGCCGCGGAACAGACGACCTGGCGCTGGTGCTGCTCGATGCCAGCCAGATCGGCCCCACCTGGGTGGAAGGAAGCACCTGGCTCCAGGCTGTGCTGACCCACTGCGCCACACATGGCGAATTGACCCTGACGACTCCGGGGGCACACGTGCGCGGGCACCGCCCGCGGGTCGAAGCCACCCTCAGCGAAGGCTCGTGGTCGGTGGGCGGGCACGCCGGCTGGCAGGGCGGCGCCGCCGAGGAGTACTGGCAGGCGCTGCACGCCGCGGAGGAGCAGATGGTGCAACTCGCCAGCGCCTACCCGTGCGCCGAGGCCGAGCACGAGCGTGTCCTCAACCAGGCTGCCCGCGAGTTAATGCTCGCCCAGACCGGCGACTGGCCGGCGCGGCTGAGCGCCGGGATGGCTGATGAACTAACAGAGCGCTGGCGCGTTTACCTCGACCGCTTTGAGCAACTGGCCGCGATGGCGCGCCACGAGCGCGTCAGTCCAAGCGATCTGTTTCTGCTGGAACAGTTGGAGGAGGTGGATGGGGTCTTTTCGGACCTGAACTACCGCATGTTTGCGTCGTAGACGCCCGTGCGGCTGCGCCGCACACCACAGGATTTCGGAGAGATGTTCCTGGGAGGGCTGCGCCCTCCCAGACCCTCCCCGCCGGCGGGTTATTTCCTGAGAGGGCTGCATCCTCCCGGACCCTCCGGGTGGGGAGGGTTTGCCCCCCCGGGCAGGGGCTCGGGGAAACCCGGTTTCCCCGATGTTCATACCGGTGCGTGGAAGGGCATCAGAACAGCGTATTCGCCAGCCGGCGACGGGCGCCCGGCACGAGGGGATGCTCATCGCCAAGGGCCGCGAACAGAGCCAGCAGTGCCTTGCGCGCGCCATCGTCACGGTAGGCCCGATTGCGGGCAACAATCGCCAGCAGATCATCAATCGCCTGAGCGTAGGCCCCGCTGGCTACCGCGCGGGCCGCCTGGCGATAGCGCAGGTCGAGATCGCCTTCGGCGGGAGCATCGCGCTCGGCGAGCAGCTCGGCCAGAGGCAGCGCGGCCTGGGCACGCGCGAACAGCGGCGAACTGGCCGGCACCTGCTTCAGTGTCGCCACTCCCTCAGGATCGCCCCGCAACAACAGCAACCGCCCGAGGGCAAACAGGGCCTCGGCGTTCTCCGGCTCCTCGCCGAGGATGAGGCGATAGCGGGCGATGGCACCTTCGGGATCGCGCTCCTCGAGCCCCTTCGCGGCATCGAGCAGCGACGCCGAAGGCTCGGGAACGAAGCGCTTGAGCCAGGCGCGCACCTGTGACTCGGGCAAGGCGCCGATGAACTGATCGACGATCTTGCCCTGGTGCACCGCCATCACCGCAGGAATGCTCTGCACGCGAAAAGCCTGGGCCAGACGCGGGTTCTCATCAACATTGACCTTGGCCAGGATCCAGGCGCCGCGGGCCTCGGCCGCCAGCCGTTCGAGCAACGGCCCCAGTGTACGACACGGCCCACACCAGGGCGCCCAGAAGTCAATCACTACCGGGACGCTCTGCGAGCGCGCGAGCACTTCCTGGTCGAAGTTTCGATCGTGAACGTCAATCACACCGACCTTTGGCGTCGACGTCCCGCTTGATTTCATATCACCGATCATCGTCACAACCTTTCCTGGAAAGATGTTACAGTGGAGCGCATGGCCGGATACCCTCCCCCAGTATAGCAGACTTCTGTTGTTTCTGGGAGGGCTACGCCCCCTCCCAGACCCTCCCCTCAGCGAGAGGGCTGCGCCCTCCCGGGCGCTCCCGGTGGGCAGGGCTTGCCACCCCGTGGGGTGTGGGGAAACCCGGTTTCCCCGTATGTTCACCTCAAGTCTCGCCCTCCGGCTTCCCTCACCTGCTGGCGCAGCAACGCCGCGTAGACTACGGCGAGGATGACCGCGAAGGCGAACCACTGGATAGCGTAGCTCAGGTGCGGGCCTTCGTCGAGTTGCCGCGGATCGCGCGGGCGGGGCAGAGCGGCGCCGTCACCCGAGGGCAACTGCTCGATGTACAGGGGCAGCAGTGGAGCCGACACCTGGGCCTGGAGCCGGGACACATCCACGCGCACCCAGGCGTTGATGCGCTCCTGGCCCGGGAGCGGCAGATCACGCGGGGCCAGGGGCGAGTCGGGACGGGTCTGGGGAGCGCGGGCCAGGCCCTCAACGGTCACCTCGCGAGTCACGGCGTAAGCGGCGAGGTCCACGGCTTCAGGTCGCGTGGCGGGAATCCAGCCCCGATCAACAATGACCGCTGACCCGCTTCCGGCAATGCGCAGGGGCGTAAGCACATGCACCCCTTCGACTCCGCTGTCGGAGCGCTGGCCACGCAACACGACGCTGGCTTCGTTGAGATAGGCGCCAGTGACGCGCACCTTGCGCCCGATGAGCGCTGCCGGGTCGGGTTCGCGCCCGGTGAGCGTGAGGGGATTCTGATCGAGCACGGCCAGCCGGGCGGCGTTCAGGGCACGGCGCTCCTCCAGGCGGGCCAGTTGCCAGAAGCCCAGGCCGATGAAGCTGATCCAGATCACCAGCGCGATGAGGTGCTTCAGGATCCAGCCCCGGCTCAACAGCGAAGCGTGAGACATACCGGTCGGTGCTGCGTTCACATTACTGGCGGGGCGCAAACATAATAATCGCCATACCCGCCAGGGCCACCACCGAGCCGAGCACATCCCATCGGGTGGGGGTCACGCGGTCAATTGCCCAGAGCCAGAGAATGGCGACAAAGATATACACTCCGCCATAGGCGGCGTAGACCCGCCCCGCAGCGGTGGGGTGCAGGGTCAGGAGCCAGGCGAAGAGGATCAGGCACAGGAGCGCTGGCGCGAGCAAGACCGGACTGCGCCCCTCGCGCAGCCAGAGGTAGAAGAGGTAGCAGCCGGCGATCTCGGCGATGGCGGTGATGAAGAAGAGGAGCGATGTTTTGAGTTCGAGCATAGGCGCGTCGGAGACCTATGCGGCTTCGCCGCACCCTACCGGGATACAATCGAACACCATTCGGGAGGGCTGCGCCCTCCCGAATCCTCTCGCGGAAGAGCGGACTGAACCTGCCGCCTAACGGCGCGGCATGAGCACCGTATAGTCAAAGTCGAGCACCACGGAGGGCGGGTAGGCGCCGTCGGCACCTTTGTCGGGGAAGTCGGCGCAGGAGTGGTCCTTCGTTGCCACAGTGCGCACCCGCAGCGCCCCGATGTCGTCGCGGCCCGGCAGTTCCATTCGGTCGAGAATGGTGGACCAGGCGTAGATCGTGTCGCCAGCGAAACTGGGGTTGGTGTGCCGCCCGCCATTAATTGCAGCGATGCTCAGGGCATTCGCCAGGCCGTTGAACGTCAGCGCCCGCGCCAGGCTGATGATGTGGCCTCCGTAGACAATCCGCCGCCCGAAGCGCCCTTCCCGTTCGACATGCTGGTTGAAGTGGACCCGCGCCGTATTCTGGTACAGGCGGGTGGCCAGCATATGCTCGGCTTCCTCAATGGTCACACCGTCCACGTGGTCAATGCGCTCGCCCGGCTCGTAATCGTCCCACAGAAAGGGGCTGCCGGCCCGGGCGGTATCGTAGCGACCACGTTCGACGCGGTAGGGCACGACCAGATCTTCAACCGGAACGGCCTCGGGCAGATCGGGCACCACCGGCTCGGGGGCAGGCGCGTCGGGATCGTTTTTCCGGACCATCACCCAGCGCATATAGTCTACCACCATTTCGCCGCGCTGGTTGGTTCCGACTGAGCGCACATAGACCACGCCGGTCTTACCGTCTTTGTTCTGGCGCAGGCCGATGACGGTCGAGGTAGTGGTGAGGGTATCGCCGGGAAAGACCGGCTGGCCGAAGCGCCCGCCGGCGTAGCCGAGGTTGGCGATGGCGTTGAGCGAAATGTCAGGCACGGTCTTGCCAAAGACGATGTGGAAGACCAGCATGCTGTCGAGGGGCGCCCGGGGCAACCCCAGGCTCGCGGCAAAGGGCGCGGAAGAGGCAAGGGCGAAGCGCGAGCCGTACAGAGCCGTGTAGAGGGCCACATCTCCCTCAGTCACCGTGCGCGGCGTGGCGTGGATGAGTTCCTGGCCCAGCCGGAAATCCTCGAAGTAATTTCCACGGGTGGTTTTTGAGGTCATGGATTACTCCTGATGTGAACATCGGGGAAACCGGGTTTCCCCATACCCCCTGCCCACGGAGAGGGTTTGCGGCGTTCTGTCACCCCTCGCAGCCTCGCCCCGCCGGAGGGAGAAGCCCGGTTCCCTCCCCCAGCGGGGGGGGCCAGGAAGGTGGGCAGACCCCTCCCGGGGCGCTCCCACGATCAGAAACCGTAGAGCTGGGCCAGTTCAGGATCTTTCTTCGCGACCATTCGCGCCAGATCGACGATCACTTTAGCCTGTTTCCAGGTGGCATCGTCCTGCATCTTGCCATCAATCATGGCCACGCCGGTGCCATCGGGCATAGCTTCGAGGATGCGTTTGGCGAAGAGCACCTCGTTCACATCGGGGCTGAAGACGCGCCGGGCAATAGGGATCTGGTTGGGAGCGAGGGTCCAGGCGCCGGTGCAGCCCATAAGGAAGGCATTGCGGAACTGGGCCTCGCAGGCGGCTTCATCCTTCAGGTCGCCGAACGGCCCGTAGAAAGCGCGAAGACCGTGCGACACACAGGCATCCACCATGCGCGCGACGGTGTAGTGCCAGAGGTCCTGCTGGAAGAAGGCCCGTTCGGTGCTGCCCTCCTGGGGGTCAGCGAGGACGCCGTAGAAGGGGTGACCGCCGCCGACGCGGGTGGTCTTCATACCGCGGGAGGCAGCGAGATCGGCGGGGCCGAGGCTCAAGCCGTGCATGCGCGGGCTGGCGCCGCAGATCGACTCGACATTCATGACGCCCTGGGCGGTTTCGAGCAGGGCGTGGATGAGTATGGGCTTCTGTACGCCGTGCTTCGCCTCCAGGAGGGCCAGGTACTGATCAACGAAGTGAATGTCCCACGGCCCTTCGACCTTGGGGATCATAATCACGTCGAGGCGATTGCCGACAGCCTCGATCAGCGCGGTCATATCATCGAGGAACCAGGGGCTGTTGAGGGCGTTGACGCGGATCCACAGGGCGGTATCGCCAAAATCGTTGGCCTGCACGGCCTCGATGAAACCGGCGCGGGCAGCTTCTTTGGCATCGGCAGGGATAGCGTCTTCAAGGTTGCCGCAGAGCACGTCCACCTGGCGGGCGACTTCAGGCAGCCGGGCGCGGATCTTTTCGACGTGAGGCGGAAAGAAGTGGATCATCCGCTCGGGGCGCACAGGGATCTCGCGCAGGGGTTGGGGCGCGCCGATGGCCAGGGGCCGGTAGAAATTGTACGGTAATTTCATGGAGTTCCTCCGATCAGGCTGCTGGTCCAGCAACAACGCCTTCATCGTGGAGCCGGGCGATCTCGCTGTCGCTCAGCCCCAACTCGGACAGGATCTCGTCGGTGTGC
Organism: Chloroflexaceae bacterium; assembly: GCA_046719255.1. Classification (GTDB taxonomy): domain Bacteria; phylum Chloroflexota; class Chloroflexia; order Chloroflexales; family Chloroflexaceae; genus JACAEO01. The sequence goes on along the minus strand of JBDNDG010000017.1, from coordinate 7,414 downwards.
TCGCCGAGGCGCGGCGCGGGGCGGGCCGGCAGGCGCTCCACCTGGCTGAAGTCCAGAGGTGTGGCGGGGGCCAGGTAGGTGCCGATGCCAGGCTGTTCGAGCATGGAGAAGAGCGGGTTGGCGGTCGAGCAGTCGGGATCGCCGGCGATCAACTCCCGCACAGTCTGGTAGGGCCCCCAGGTCACACGATGCTCCTCGAAGCTGCGGCGCACCTCGTCGAAGGTGCGGGCGCGAAACCAGGGCTCCAGAAGCTGGGCGATGGCGTGGCGGGCGCGGAAGCGGTCGCCCTCCTGGCTGAGGTCAAGACCGAGACGAGTACCCAGTTCGGCGAAGGCTCCGGCCATACCCGTGGCATTGCACAAACAGCGCCACTGCAAGTCGGTCAGCCCGACGACCATCACCCGTCTGCCGTCAAGGGTCACGAAGTCGCGCCCGAAGGCGCCGTAGAGGTAGTTGCCCTGGCGCGGGCGGTCTTCGTTGTTAATCATCACCTCGGCGAGCATGCCGAAATTACCGAGCATAGCCAGGCCGACATCTTTGAGCGAGAGTTGCACCAGTTGCCCCTCGCCGGTGAGGCGACGGTGGCGCTCGGCAGCGAGCAAGCCAACGACGATCAGGTGCCCGGAGACAAAATCCCAGGCCGGGAAGACGTGGTTGACCGGATCGGCGATACCTTCTGGACCGGTCATGAAGGGCAGGCCAAGCTGAGGATTGACGGTGTAATCCACTTCGGAGCCGCCGTCGCGCCGCCCGAGGAAGTTGATCATGATCAGATCGGCGCGATGGGCGCGCAGGGCCTCGTAGCTGAGCCAGCCGCGGGCGGGAAAGTTGGTAATGAACAGCCCGGCGCCATCGCCGGGGGCGCAGATCAGGCGGGTGAGCAACTCCTGGCCGAGGGGATGGCGAATATCCACGGCGATGGAGCGCTTGCCCTTGTTGAGACCGGCCCAGAACAGGCTCTGCCCGTCGCGAGTGACGGGCCAGCGTTTGTAGTCCAGTCCGCCGCCGATGGGATCAAAGCGGATCACATCGGCGCCAAGCTGCGCCAGGGTCATGCCGCTGAGGGGCGCGGCGACAAAGGCCGAGCCCTCAACGACGCGGAGGCCGGAGAGGAGTCCTTGTGTCATCAGATCACCCGTTTCTCACGTAGCGATGCGATCTCATCGTTACTGAGGCCGAGCACGTCGCGCAACACTTCATCGGTATGCTCGCCGAGACGCGGGCCGAGGTGCTTGATCCGGCCAGGTGTGGCCGAGAGTTTGGGAATCACCGTGGGCACAATCACCGTTTCGCCGGTCTCGGGCATATCCATCGCCACCAGGTTGCGGCGGGCATGGAATTGCCGGTCGCCGAAGATATCGGCAATGTTGTTGAGCGGCGCGGCGGGGGTACCGGTGGCGTAGCAGCGCTCGAGCACCTCTTCGCGGGTCAGCGAGCCGCACCAGTCGCGCACGATCTCGTTCACATCGTTGCAGTGCTCCAGCCGAACTTTCTGCTCGCCGTAGATGCTGGAGGAGGCCAGTTCCGGGCGGTTCATAGCGCGGGCCAGACGGGCGAAGAGCTTGTCGGTGGCGCACGAGATGGCAACCCACTTGCCGTCGCGGGTGGGGAAATGGCCGTGGGGGCAGGCGAAATCGTTGTGGTGCGGACCGTGGCGCTCGCGCACGATGCCGTACATGCCGTAGGCGGGGGCCAGTTCGTCGGTACAACGGAAGATCGACTCGTAGAGCGCCGCGTCGATATACTGGCCACAGCCGGTCTGATCGCGGTAGCGCAGCGCCATCAGCACGCCAATGCAGCCGTAGATGCCGGTCATATAATCGCCGAGGGTGGTTGAGCCGGGAGTCACCGGGGTACCCTTGGGCATACCCGCAAGGTAAGCGATGCCGCCGACGGCATGGGCGATACGGGCAAAGCCAGGGCGATCGGCGTAGGGGCCGGTCTGCCCGTAGCCGGTAACGCGCAGCATGATCAGGCGAGGATTGATCTCGTGGAGTACGTTCCAGCCCAGGCCCCACCGTTCAAGGGTGCCGGTGCGGAAGTTTTCGCAGAGCACATCGGCGCGGGCCACGAGTTGCTTGAAAATCTCTGCGCCCTCGGGACGGTGCAGGTCGAGGGTCAGCGACTTCTTGTTGCGCGCTTCGCTCAGCCAGGTCAACGTATCGCCCCGTTGCGTCGGCGTGCCGAAACGCCGCAGCGCGTCGCCACCGATGGGATGCTCCACCTTGATCACCTCGGCCCCGAACTCACCGAGGATGGTTGCACAGTAGGGCGCGGCGATGACGGTCGCGGCGTCAATAACAGTGATGCCCTTGAGGGGCAGATGGTCCTCGTTGGGTTGGTGGGTCACGTCTCTCTCCTCTTCGGTGGTCAATGTGGCTGCGCCGCCACAGGAGCAGGCGCGGGAAGGTCACGTTCCCTCTTTCTTAGATGATTTTGCGCTGGCGCAGATACTTGATATCATCGGGCGTGAGGCCGAGCATTTCGCGCATCACCTCGTAGGTGGCGTTGCCCAGGGGCGGGCCGAGGTTGGTGATGCGGCCGGGAGTTTCGGAGAGGGTCGGCACCACGCCGGGCACCACCACTTCACCGACCCCTTCCTCATTAATGCGCGTCAGGTTGCCGCGGGCCTGGAAGTGCTCGTCCTCAAAAATATCGGCGATGCTGTTGAGCTTGCCAATGGGCACCTCTTTTTCCAGGCAGATGGCCATCACCTCATCACGGGTCAGCGAGCCGACCCAGTCAATAACGATTTTGTTGACCTTGTCGCGGGCGGCCAGGCGCTTACGTTGTTCGCCGTACAACTCGCTGGAGGCGAGGTCAGGCTGGCCCATCGCTTCGGCCAGGCGCTCGAACATCTTGTCGGTGGTACAGGCGATGGCCACCCACTTGTCATCGCGGGTGCGGAAGTGGCCGTGGGGCACCGCCACGAAACTGCCGGCCCCCTCACGTTCACGGATCTTGCCGAACAGGCCGTAGGCTGCCGCAATCTCGTCGAGCTGGCGGAAGACCGCCTCGTAGATCCCGATATCGATCACCTGGCCCTCGCCGGTGCGCTCGGCGTGGCGCAGGGCAATCAGCACCCCGACCGCCCCGTAGAGACTGGCGATGTAGTCGCCCAGGGGCACGTTGCCCGGCAGCACGGGGCTTTCGTTGGGAAACCCCGCCAGGTAGGAAAGCCCGCCGAAGGCGTGCGCGATGTGGGCAAAGCCGGAGCGCCGGCGGTACGGTCCTGTCTGACCGTAGCCCGAGACGCGCAGCATCACCAGACGCGGATTCGCTGCCCGCACCTGGTCCCAGCCCAGGCCCCACTCCTCCATCGTTCCGGGGCGAAAGTTCTCGATCAGCACATCGGAACGGGCAATCAGCTTCAGGAAGAGCTGCACGCCCTCGGGCTGGCGCAGATCTATGGTCACCGACTTGCGGTTGCGGGCCTCGCTTAACCAGGCCAGACTGGCATCGTGGCGCTTGGTGGGGGTACCGAAGCGGCGCATAGGATCGCCGGCAATCGGGTGCTCGACCTTGAGCACTTCGGCGCCAAACTCGCTCAGGATCGAAGCAGCGTAGGGGCCGGCGAGAAAGTTGCCCACGTCAATCACCCGCACCCCGCTCAGCGGCAGGCGCTCGCGGTCATACTCGCGTGATCGGGGGTCGGTTTGCAGGGCGGGTATGGCGCTTGCGTCGGGGAACTGCTCTTGCCCCGAATCTGACGCCTGCGCCTCAGCCGGCGCAGCGTCCCCGGCGAGGTCCTGAGGAGCCGCGTTTTCTGCGGCGCTCGCACGCGATCGTCTTGTCACGGTCTGGCCTCCAGTGCATAGAATTACTCCGCATCCGAATACGCTGATCAGCCCGGCCTTGTGCGTCGGAACCAGTGTTACGGATTGGAGCGCTGAGCTTTTACGACACAGCTGGGAACAGACAGATTGTATAATACTGACAGAGTTTTTGTAAAGTTTGTTATACTAAGCGCAAAAAATGGCGGCCTTGCACCGATGCATCGGGCGCGCTTCCATGCACGCATAGCCGCGGAGGAGGGTGACCGGGACGGTCCGGCTCTCCTGTTCAAGCGCTGATGTAAACATCGGGGAAACCGGGTTTCTCCATCCCCCTCCCTGAGGGGAGGGTTCGGGAGGGTGCAGCCCTCCTGCGCAGGGGGATGGGGAAACCGGGTTTCCCCATCCCCCGTCCAGCGGGGCGCCAGGTAACCCCAACACCGGTTAGAGCATGGGGAAACCGGGTTTCTCCATCCCCCTCCCTGAGGGGAGGGTTCGGGAGGGTGCAGCCCTCCCAGGAACCGTAGTCTGGTCAACTCCACTCACACGAGGAGCCAGCGATGGATGAGCCAACCGCCACCTATGCCGCGTGGATTGGTCGAACGGAGCAGGTCACCGACGAGTTGTGCGTGAGTCCGGCCCTGGCTGCCGCCGCAACCCTCGACGACACGGACACCCCCGTGGGGGCCGGGGCAGCACTCCCGCTGCTCTGGCACTGGTTCTACTTCCTGCCTCGCGCCCCGCAGTCGCGTCTGGGAGAGGATGGGCACCCGCAGCGAGGCGACTTTATGCCGCCCATTCCCTATCCGCGGCGCATGTTTGCCGGGGCGCGGCTGCGCCTGCACCACCCGCTCAGGCTTGGCCAGCCGGCGCGCCGTGAGGGCGTGATCCGCAATGTGACGGCCAAAAGCGGGCGCAGCGGCTCACTGGCCTTCGTGACCGTTGGCTACAGCTTCTACCAGAGCGAGATGCTGTGCCTGGAAGAGGAACAGGATATCGTCTACCGCGAACCGGGACCGCCGGTTCCGGCCCCGACGCCTGCCGACCTGCCCGCGCCGCCCGATGGCGCCTGGACGCGCACCATCGTCCCCGACACGCGACTGTTATTCCGTTTCTCGGCGCTCACCTTCAATGCCCATCGCATTCACTACGACCGGCCCTACGCGCGGCACGAGGAAGGCTATCCGGGACTGGTGGTACACGGGCCGCTGACGGCCATCCTGCTGCTCGACCTGGTGCGCCGCAATACCGACCGACCCATCGTCGGCTTCAGTTTTCGCGGCCAGGCGCCGTTGTTCGATCTGGCGCCGTTCCGGCTGGTGGGAGTGCCGAACGGCGACCGGGTGAGCCTGGAGGCCCAGGGGCCCGATGGAAAAACGGCGATGAGCGCCGAGGCGGAATTGGGGCCGCCGCTACGGCCATCGCACCCCCTGAGGTGAACATAGCCTGCGCGCGGGAGGGTTTGGGAGAGCTGCGCCCTCCCAAGCACAATGGAGATGTTTATTCTGGCTTGTGCGGCGCAGCCGCATGGACGGCTGAGGTGAACAGATGGGGAAACCGGGTTTCCCCATACCCCTGCCCACAGCGCCCTCGCAGCGTGGCGCGATCATCACAGGTGTGCTACACTTCCCCGCAGTAACAGCGTGCCCGCCAGACGATCTTCGACCAGTGGGAAACCCTACCGGCTGATAGCAGTACCAAAGGAGGACCGCTATGCCCAAGAAGATCCTGCAACTCGTCGGCGACTATGTGGAAGATTACGAAGTGATGGTGCCCTTTCAGGCCCTGCAGGCCGTCGGGCACACGGTGCACGCGGTATGCCCCGATAAGAAGGCCGGCGAGACGGTGCGCACGGCGATCCACGATTTCGAGGGCGACCAGACCTACAGTGAAAAACCGGGCCACAACTTTGCCCTCAACGCCACCTTCGCCACAGTGAACCCCGAGGAGTACGACGCGCTGGTGATTTCGGGCGGGCGCGCGCCAGAGTACCTGCGCCTCAACCCACGTGTGCTGGAGATCGTGCGCCACTTCTTCGACGCTACCAAGCCCGTGGCCGCAATCTGCCACGGCGCGCAGATCCTGACCGCCGCAGGAGTGGTCAAGGGTCGCACGGTCTCGGCTTACCCCGCCGTCGGCCCCGAGGTCGAGCTGGCCGGTGGCGAGTACGCCAACATCCCCGTTCACGCGGCAGTCACCGACGGCAACCTGGTCACCGCTCCGGCCTGGCCGGCCCACCCGGCCTGGATCGCCCAGTTCCTGGCCGTGCTGGGGACGAAGATCGAGGCCTGAGACGCACCCCGACGTTCGGCCTGTCAGGCACCGCTGACGCCGCAATGGAACAGGTTATCGGCGGGGCTTTCCCTAACGAGAGGGAAAAGGGCCATTGCGCTGCAATGGCCCTCCTGTTGTGTCGTACCCGGGCCCATTCGGGGTGAAGCGCCACCCTGCATGCGCGAGCGTCCCACCCGCAATGGCCGGGATGCGGGCATGCTGCCCGCGCGACCAGGAGAAGCGCAAACACGTACGTTGTGCCGTCATTCCCTGGCGCCGTAGAGCAAGGTCGTCGTCACCACGTAGATCGCAATAATGCCCAGCGAATCGCGGGCCACCAGAAAGGCTTTCCGCTCCAGACGATAGACCAGGCCAACCACGGCAACCGCGGTCATCGCAATAGCAGCGATGGCGGCGAGGATGTGACTCGCAGAGACCTGCGCCAGCAGCGGGCCGGGGGTGTAGAACAGGTCATCGAGGGCCAGAATTAGCCCGACATTGAAGAGATTACTGCCAAAGATATTGCCAACAGCCATGTCCACCGCATTCATCCGCAAGGCAGCGACGGCGACGACCACCTCGGGCAATGACGTGGTGAGCGCAACGAACATCGTGCCAAAAAACGTCTGGCCCAGGCCAGTCAAGGCCGCCAGTTCCGCGCTCAGACCGGGCAGATAGGTGGCGGCGACAATCACCAGCGCCGCGTTGAAGCTGAAGCGAGTTACGGCGTAGGGGAAGGAGACGTGCTCGTAGTTGACCGCCTCGGCCACCTCTTCGACAAAGGTCGCGATACGGCGCCGCTCGTAGACGAAAATGGTGCGCATTGCGAAAAGATAGATGACGAAGAAACCGGCGCTGGCCACGCTGACCCAGCCAATGGCCGGGATGCTCCCGGCGGCCACAATGCTGAGGCATACAAGGGCCAGCGCCAGGATACCGAACGCAGCGGTCAACACCTGGCCCTGGTAGACCCGCGCGGTGATCGGCGCCGATCCACCGAGCGCGTCGAGAAGGGCGATGATCAGAATGTTGAACATACAACTGCCCAGGACGTCGCCTACGGCAATGTCAGGAACCCGGTAGACCGCCACCGCGCTCAACCCGGTGAACAGTTCTGGCAGCGATGTCACCGAGGCCAGCAGAATGACCCCGATCCAGGTGCGACCCATGCCGGTCTTTTCGGCGATAATGTCTCCGTACTTCGAGAGTTGCACCCCACCGACGAGCACCACCGCGCTACAGAGGATGAAGAACAGCCAGGTGAGCATGGAGGGCCTTTCAGCTTCGATACGCAGGAGCCGGAGCGTATTGTACGGCACATCAGGAGCGCGACGGGGCGCCTGTGGGCAACAGCCTCTGTGCCAACG
>JBDNDG010000169.1:0-9212 GCA_046719255.1 Chloroflexaceae bacterium | reverse complement strand
CTCTACGACGCCACCGGCCCGCCGGACGACCACGGTGGGGCCCGCCGGACGACCACGGTGAGGCCCGCCGGGCGACCACGGTGGGCCGTGCGCGGCCCGTGCAAGAATACGCGTCACCCCCGCGGTTTGCGCCTGTTTCTTATTATTCGTATAATGATACACCAGATGTCCATGCAGCTACGTCGCGTACTGGGGAATAACAAGAGACTCTTCAGGGAGGGCGTGCCACTCCGACAGGCAGGGAGTTCCCTACGCCTCCGGATGAGCTGGCATCTAGAGGAAGGCGCCGGGCGTAGCCCTGCGGCGCCCGTTCAGACGGCAAAGCAGGCCGGTATGTACGAAGTTGTCACCTCGCAGCCGCCGGATCTGCTGGCGACCCTTCGGGAAACTTCGCCGGGGATCGCGGAGTTGATCGATCAACTGGAACGCGAGAGCAGCCACGATGCCCGCGTGAATGGGCTGCGGCATATCGGCGCGCTCTGGTATGCGCAGGGCGGCGCCGCCGAGGTGCTGACCGAGGTGGGCCTGCACCTGGCCGTGCGGCTCAGGCTCTCGCAGGGCCTGGTCGTCAGTGAGTTGCTGCTGGCCTACGGCGCAGCGCAGGAGGAGCAACGTACCCGCGAGTGGGAGGCGCGCCTGCTCGCCCGCGCTACCGAACTGAATGGCCTGCACCGCATCATCTCGGCAGCCAATTCGACGCTCGACCTCGACACGTCGCTGCAAACCGTGGTGGAAACCGTGGCCCAGGTGGTGGGAGTCGAGGCCTGCTCGGTCTATTTGTACGATAAGCACCGCGATGAACTGGTGCTCCGCGCTGCGCGCGGCCTTAACCGCGCGGCGATTGGCCAGGTGGTCTCGCACCTGGGTCAGGGTGTGACGGGCTGGGCCGCGCAACTGGGCCACCCGGTCGCGGTGCGCGATGTGTGGCAGGAGCCACGCTTCAACAGCGAGCCGCAACTGGGCGAGGAGCCGTTTCGCTCGATGCTCGCCGTGCCCATTGTGCTCTTTAATGCCGAGCGCTTCCAGTTCAGTGCCGATAAGCTCCAGGGGGTAATCACCGTGCAGACGGTGGGCCCCCGCGAGTTCACCGGTGAGGAGATCTCCTTTGTCGAGGTGGCCGCGGGCGAACTGGCGTTCTTCATCGCCAATGCCCAACTCTACCAGCAGACCGACGAGCGCCTGCATCAGAAGCTGCGCGAGCTGACAACGCTGCAACAGGTATCGAAGAGCATCGCCGAACAGATTGGCCTGTCGGGTGTGCTCTCACTGATCGTCGAGAAGGCGGTCGAACTGGCCCAGGCCGACCGGGCGGCCATTTTCCAGATGAGCGATGATGGCCAGTTGCAACTGGTGGCCAGCCACGGCGGCGAGGGCGATGGGGTGCGCGAGTTTATCATCCAGACCGTGCGCGACAGCCGCCCCCTGGCAGTGATGAATGCCTACCAGGACGCACGCTTCCCCGAGATGGCCAGCGTGGCCGCCCGTGAAGGGTTCCACTCGCTCTTCTGCATGCCCCTGCGCGCCCGCGAGCGCACCATTGGCGGGATCTGTCTCTACAAGCGCCAGCCGCACCTGTTCGACTACGAACAGGTGCGCCTGTTGAGCACCTTTGCCGATGAGGCCGCCATCGCCATCGAGAATGCGCGGCTCTACGATGAGAGCCAGCGCGCCCTGGCGATCAAGTCGGCCCTGCTCCAGGAGATGCACCACCGTGTGCGTAATAATCTGCAAACCATCTCGGCCCTGCTGGCGATGCAACTGCGCCGCCTGGAGCCGGGGAGCCAGGGCGCCAAGGCCCTCCGCGAGAGCGCCGCGCGCATCCAGTCCATCGCCGCCATCCACAATTTGCTCTCCCGCGAGGACGTGGGCGTAACCACGGTCAATGCCGTCACCCGCCAGGTGGTCGAGAGCGCCCAGGCTACCCTGGTCAACAGCGAGGCGCCGGTGCGCTTCGCAGTGATGGGCGATGAGGTGCGCGTTGGCTCACGCGACGCCACGGTGCTGGCCCTGGTGATCAACGAGTTGATCAGCAATGCCCTCTCCCACGGCCTGGCCGCCGAAGGTGGCCGCGTCGAGGTCGAAGCGACCCTGCACCAGGGTATGGTTACCGTCGAGGTGCGCGACGACGGCCCCCGGCACCCGCCGCCCCCCCGCCCGGCCCACAGCAGCGGCCTCGGCCTCCAGATTATCGAGACCCTCGTCCACGAGGACCTGCACGGCGATTTTCGCCTGGAACGCGATGAGCAGCACGGCTGGACCCGCGCTCGCGTGCGCTTTCCCCAGCGCACCCTCGGCGATGGCGGCGATGTCCTGTAGTGTCTATGTCTCCCGCAACTCGAGAACCTGCCCATGACGGATTTTCCCACCGAAGGCGCCCCGCCCTTTATCAACCGGCGCCTCAACATCGAGGAATGGACCCGCTACGTCGCAACCTACGACTTCGGACGCCTGGCTCCCAGCCGGCTGGTGCTGCACCACACCTTTCGCCCCGATGAGCGCTCCTGGAACGGGCTGACAACCATGCGCGGGATGCAGCGGTTCTATGCCGACCAGGGCTGGCCGGCAGGACCACACATCTTCGTGGCTGCCGATGGGATCTGGCTCGCTACGCCGATGTCGCGCGTCGGCGTGCATGCCGGCATCGGCAATGGCTCTCTGGCCCAGGGCTGGTACTCGATCGGCCTGGAAATGGTAGGGTACTTCGACACGCGCATGCCCGACGGAGCAACCTGGCGGCACGCTCTGGCGGTGATGGGTGAACTCTCGCGCCGGCTCAAGATCCCGCCGCGCCGGCTGATCTCGTTTCACCGCGATTACACCAGTATCAAGAGCTGTCCCGGCTGGGCCATATCCAAAGAGTGGGTCTGGACAGAGGTCGAAGCCTACCTGGCCGGCGTTGATCCACCCCCCCCGCCGCCACCGCCGCCGCCCGGCATCCTCCCCTCCGATGAACGCCTGCTTGAGGCGCTCCTCGACCAGAGCTACCGCTGTAAGGCCGGTTCGCAGGGCTACAACCCGGCCTGGGCCTTTCACCAGTACGCCATACAGCAGGGCCTGGGAATGCCCATGGGACCGAGCGTGACGGCGACGATCGCCGGCAAGCGCATCAATTACCAGCCCTTTGCCCGCGATACGCTCTTTGTCGAGGTGCCGAACTGGGGTGACGTACAAACCCTCTCCGCCCTCCTGGGCGGGAGTATTCCACCCTCTGGCCTCGGGCGCGAGTTGCTCGAACGTACCTACCAGGCAGGCGGCTCCCCCTTCCGCCCCGACTGGGCCTTCCACCAGTTTGCCGTTATCAACCGCCTCGGGCCGCCGATTGGCACGAGCGAGATGATGAACGTTGACGGGCGTCAGTGGGCCTATCAGGTTTTTGCCGTTGATACGCTGTACAGCCCCACCTCGAACTACGCCGATGTGCGGCTGCTCAGCCGCCTGGCGCAGGCCGCCGATCAGCCAGCGCTCCGGTTGCGCGAAGCGTTGCTGGCTGCAACCTATCGCAAGGCTGGCACCACCTATCGCCCCGATTGGGCTTTCCATCAACTGGCCCGCTCCTTCAACATCGGCGCCCCTCTCTGCGGCTCGTATCAACTCCAGATCGAAGGAGCATCCTTCGCGCTGCAAGTCTACGCCCTCGACACCCTGTTCAACCTGGTGCCGAACTGGAGCCGGGTGCGGCGCCTGAGAGACCTGGCGGTGTTGCAGGGGCGGTCGCCGTTGGGAAGCGCTTCCAGCGCTGCGGCCGGGGCGCTGGGAGCCACCACATCCACCAGCGCCAGCACTCCGGCTGCGCCAGTGGTGGTACCGGGAGATCACGCCCCACCACTGACCGAGGGGTTCGCGGTGACGCCGTTCACCCCACTCTCTCCGGCCCAGGGGCCGCGTGGCGGGCAGGGCGTGCAACTGGTGGTGCTTCACGCGGTCGCCGGGCCGCTCGCCAGGACCCTGGCGCAGATGACCGCGCCGGGCGCGCAGTTCGCGACCCATTACGTGGTCAGCACAGCGGGGAACATTTACCAGCTCGTGGAGGAGAGCCGGGCCGCCAGGCACGCGGGCGTGGTTCACCTGCACGGTCGGCAGGTGAACGTGGACGCGATCAGTATCGGGATTGCCCTTGAACGCCCGGCGGAGTGGCCCGCTGTTCCTGCGGGCAGCACGGATATGCAGGTGCAGGCCCTGCGCTGGTTGCTGAGCCGCCTGGGGCAACGCTACCGGCTGCGGGGGGAAGCGCTTCTGCGCTGGGGGAGCCTGGCAGGTAGCAGTGAGCATGTGGTTGATGGACTGCCACTGGCAGCGCTGCGCGAGGCGCTAACACGAGAGTAGGGAGCAACCCGGCTCCTGCCTGAAGTGAACATAGCCCGCGCGCGGGAGGGTCTGGGAGGGCTGCGCTCTCCCCAGAATCAGGTGTGTTCATTCTGGCGTTGCGCGGCGCAGCCGCGTGGACGGCTGCGCACATCTGGGGTAAGGCGCAACTCCGGGTGGGCGTCCCGCCGGCAATGGCCCCCGGATGCGGGCAAGCTGCCCGCGCTTCCCGGAGAAGGGTGAATATGTACCTCGAAGCGAGCGGTGGGCAGGCGCAATCTGTCCACGCCCGCTGCGAAGGGGTGATGGAGAAACCGCGATGTTCCGACTCCCTGCCCGGGAGGAGGAAGCAGGCGCTCGCAGCTCGCTCAGGAACCGCGGGCCATCAGGGCGTAAGAGCAGCGCGACCCCGGGTATGCCAGAGGCGAGCGATCAGGCGGCGACGCTGGCGTCGGGCCGACCGGACCTTGTAGAACGGATCAGTGGCGCGCAGTTCATTGCGGATGCGCAAACTACGCCCGGTGAACAAACCGCCTACAAACACCGACAGGTCACTCAGCGAGGCCATCTTATCGGCAACGACCAGCACCCAGCCCTCGCGAGAGGTGGGGCGGGGGCCAAAGGGGTACATGTGGCTAACAATCGCTTTAGCGACGGCCTCCGGCTCGCCCATCTCGGCGGCGACGCGGGCGGCAATCGCCCCGTGGGTCGTCAGCGTGCCGAGACGCGAGTCGAGGTCGTGCAACACAGCCGCGCGCACGGCAGTACGCCGGTCGGCGCCCATCCAGGGGGCGAGCAGGTAAGAGTAGCGGGCGACGCGGAGCAGATGATCGAACTTTGGAACACTGTGGTGGATGTGCTGGCGCGTTTCACTCACACGAGGGTGGGTAAGTAGATCGGCGATGATAGAATGATCCATTCCTCAAAGACCCTCCAGTAACCTCCGGTATTGCGCAGCGCTAGGACTCCCGATGCCGGGAGTGCCGCGATCACCGCTGATCGCGTTGAGCCTACTGGCGCCAGGCTCTTAGACGTTATACTTCCTGCGGAAGTTGCATTTCAATTGTACCATAGGTCCTGAGTTTCCATAGTCCTGGTCTGAACACAGGGGAAACCGGGTTTCTCCACCCCCCCCTGCCGGGGGCAAGCCTTCCGCCGCGGGAGGGTTTGGGAGGGCACAGCTCTCCCAAGAACAAACCCGTGTGCATTACGGGGAAACGGGGGTGCTCCAAACCCCTCCCGGCAGGGAAAGGTGGCAACCATCCCGTGAGAGCTTCTCCTCCCCTGAAAGGGGGGCACGCGCCCTTGCGCGGCACGGCGGCAGCTGGTACGGTTAAGGTGCGAAACACTCCAGTTACCATCTTGAGAAGCGCGTACAATTGTCAGGAGGATGGACCATGGGTTGGTTTGACTTCCTCTTTGGTCGTAAGAGCCAGCAATCGGCCCCGCAACCGGCGGGCGGGCGCATCTCCTTTGGCGAAGGACCGATTCGGCTCAACGGCGCGCCAGTCGCACAGAGGAGCCCGGGCGCCCCGGTGGACGAGCACGAACTGGCGCTGCAGCGTTACCGCTACATGATCCGCACCGCTCCGCCAGAGACAATCGAGCAGGCCCACAGCGAGGCTTTCGCACAGATGACGCCGGAGCAGCGAGCCTACGTCTTGCAGGCCCTGGCGGCGGAGCTACCGGAGGCCGAGCGCGCCAGGCTCACGCCTGCCGATAGTGAGCCACAACCCCTGGCCCGGGTCGCCACGCGCGCCGAACTGCGTAACCCCGGTACGGTCGAGCGCGTGCTCGGCGCCGCGCCCGCCGGCCAGGGCATGTTCGGTGGCGCAGGCATGCTGGCCGGCACTCTGTTGATGAGCTTCGCGGCCGGCTTTGCCGGGAGCATGGTTGCGGCGGCGTTCTTCGACGCCATCGGTGATCCATTCGCCGCTGCCGGCGAGATGGCGCCGGAGCCACCGATGGCCGAGGCCGATTTTGGCGAGAGCTTCGCCGACTTCGGTGGCTTCGATGGGGGCTTTGACGATTTCTAACTATCTGTAACCTGCGCTTGCGGCCTACATACGGCGGATGGAGGGTGGCAGGGAGGGAAGGCCCTCTCTGTTACCTTTCCTGCCGTAGTTGCTCCTGAAGAACCGATGTAACTTCCTCGCCCCCGGGCCTGCCTGGTTACCCCCAACGCCGAACACGTATCCCTGCAGGGCCTGAGCAACGTCCACCTCTGGCAGGGGGGTGTGGGGCGGCTTCGCCGCTCCACGAGATGGGCTTGCCCCAACAACGTTAACGTTGCATCAGCCGTACATACTGATGTGAACATCGGGGAAACCGGGTTTCCCCACCCCCCTGCCCACGGGGAGGGTTTGCCGGTTCTGCCCCCCTCCCAGCCTCCCCCCGGCGGGGGGAGGAGCCCGGTTCTCGCCCCCGGCGAGGCAGGGCCGGGGAGGAGGTAGCCCTCCCCGGAAACAACCCGCCCACGGGAAGGGGTGGGATGGCTGCGCCCTCCCAGGAACAACTATGTTCATTCGGCGAGGAAACCTGGTTTCCCCATACCCCTCCCTGGGGGCAAACGATCATCTGGCAGTGATATACTGAAAGCATGGTCACCACTGCCCCACCCGCGATCCGCCTCATTCGGGCCGGAAGGCTGCCCTACGGCACGGCCCTGGCGTTGCAGCGCGACCTGGTTGCCGCGCGCTCTGCCGGGCGCATCCCCGATACGCTGCTGCTGCTCGAACATCCCCCGACAATCACCCTCGGGGCGCGGGCCAATCCCGCCCACGTGCTCCTGCCCCTCGACGAACTGCAACGCCGCGGTGTGGAGGTAGTCGTCAGCGATCGCGGCGGTGATGTGACCTACCACGGCCCCGGGCAACTCGTCGGCTACCCTATCCTCAAACTATCCCAGCACGGCGCGGATCTCGGCCGCTACCTGCGGGCGCTGGAGGAGACCATCATTCGCACCCTGGCGGACTACGACGTGGTCGGTGAGCGGGCGCCGGGGCTGACCGGGGTGTGGGTCGCGGGGGGCCAGGCAAAGATCTGCGCTATTGGCGTCCGGCTCAGCGCCTCGGGTGTGACCTCGCACGGCTTTGCCCTCAACGTCAGCACCGACCTGAGCGGGTTCGCCCAGATCGTGCCCTGCGGGATCGCCGATCGCGGGGTCACCTCGCTGGAGCGCCTGCTCGGCTCCGCTCCACCCATTGACGCGGTGGCCACGACCCTGCTCAGGCACTTTGCCGCCGTCTTTGGCGTGGAGATCCAACCCGAAGATGGGGTACAATTGGAGCGTGCGTGACCGGCAGGTTGGGGAAACCGGTGTTTCCCACGCCTCTGGCTAGAAACAGGCTGCCATGGCTGAACTGATCCCGCTCTCTTCCATTGAGGTGGCGCGCTCTTCGGATCGCGCGCCTCGACCGCGGCGCCCGGAATGGTTGAAGGCCCGCGCGCCTTCCGGCGCGAACTACGCCGATGTACATCGCCTGATGCGCGAGAAGGGCCTGCATACCGTGTGCGAGGAGGCCCGCTGCCCCAACATTGGCGAGTGCTGGAACCACCGTACCGCGACGTTCTTGCTCCTGGGGGATATCTGCACGCGCGGCTGCCGCTACTGCGCGATCGGGAAAGGCAAGCCGCAGCCGATTGACGAGAGTGAGCCGGAACGGGTCGCGGAGTCGGTGGCCTACCTGCGGCTGCGCTTCGCTGTGCTCACCTCGGTCAATCGCGATGATGCGCCCGATGGGGGCGCGCATATCTTTGCGCGCACCATTACCCTGATCCGCGAGCGAGTGCCTGAGTGCCGCGTCGAGGTGCTGATCCCCGACTTCGACGGCAACTGGGAGGCGCTCCAGATGGTGCTGGAGGCCCGTCCCGACGTGCTGAACCACAATATCGAGACCGTGCCGCGGCTGTTCCGGCGGTTTCGTCCCCGCGCCCGCTTCGAGCAGAGCCTGGAACTGCTGGCCCGCGCCCGCGCCTTTGATCCGCACCTGGTTACCAAGAGCGGGATGATGGTCGGCGCGGGTGAGACGAACGCCGAGGTGCTCGATGTGCTCGACGCCTTGCGCGCGGTTGATGTCAATGTAGTGACCATCGGACAGTACCTGGCCCCCGATGCGAGCTACTGGCCGGTAGAGCGCTATGTTACACCGGAGGAGTTCGCCCTCTTTCGAGCGGAGGGCTTGCGCCGGGGCTTTCGCCACGTGGAAAGTGGCCCCCTGGTGCGCTCGAGTTACCACGCCCATCTCCACGTGGGCGCGTCACAGCACTGATAAGGGAAACCGGGGTTTCCCCATGCCCCTCCCTGAAGGGAGGGTTTGGGAGGGCTGCGCCCTCCCAAACAATAAACCTGATTTCATCTGATCAGGATTATCGGAGAAATCGGGTTGCCTCACCTGCAGTGAGCCTGTCGAACCGTCCCCATCGCGGGGGGAGGGTCTGGGCGGATGGACCGGGATTTCAGACTGAGCGCCGATCCCCGGTTCAATAATCGTACGCTAAACGTTATATACTTTGCGAGCGTCATTCATAGCGTAGCGCCTCGCCTGCTGGTGCTCCTCCGTTACTATCCACCAGTGCGGAGTCATTGCAACTCCACCTTTGCCCCCTCCCTATCACGTGGAAAGACTTATGCTTCAACCCGCGCCGCATCTGCTCAGGATGTTGACCCTGATCACCCTGGCTCTGGCGCTGCTGGTCTCGATCGGGCCAGCGCGCGCCGATGAGCAGGACGAGGCGCCTCCGGTTGCGCCGGTCGAGCAGATCATCGTGCGTCTTCCGCCTACCGACAGCGCCGCTCCGCAGGCCATTCCCGGTCCGGCGCAGGCCGCTGCGCGTATGAGCGGCCTGGCTGCGACCCCGCTGGAGTATGTGCGAACCCTGGCTGATGGCGCGCTTCCGATACAGCGGAT
>JBDNDG010000168.1:0-9285 GCA_046719255.1 Chloroflexaceae bacterium | reverse complement strand
GGTGAGCGCGGGGTCGAGCCGCTGCAGCGCGAAGCTGAGCAACAGCGCGGCAGCGAACCCGGCGATCATCGCCACCCCGCCAACGGTAGGTGTTGGCGCTCGATGGATATGGCGCGGACCGGGGTAGGCCACCCACCCCTGGCTCATACTGAGGCGGATGAGCGCCGGTGTCAGCAGCGCGGTGACGGCGGCAGCGATCACGAACGTGGTGACGAGGGTGATGGCGATCACGGAAAGCTACCCGGTGCCAAACTGCCGGTCACCGGCATCACCCAGGCCGGGCACGATGTAGCCATGCTCATTCAGGTGGCTGTCAATGGCCGCCAGGTGAATGGGCACATCGGGATGGGCCTCGGTGAGGGCGCGCACACCCTCGGGGGCCGCAATCAGGCCAAGGAACTTGATTCGCCGGGAGCCCCAGGCCTTTAGAATATTGACCGCTGCCACCGCCGACCCGCCGGTTGCCAGCATCGGGTCAACCACGATCGACAGGTCAATATCCGGCTCTTTCGGGAGCTTATTGTAGTAGGTCACCGGCAGGAGGGTCTCATGGTCACGAAAAATGCCCAGGTGCCAGACGTGGACGGTTGGGAGGATGTTGATAATCGCCTCGGACATGCCCAGGCCAGCGCGGAGGATAGGGATCACACCGACGCGCTCGGCCACTTCGTAGCCCTGGGCGGTAGCGAGGGGGGTTTCAACCGTCAGCGGGGCGAGGGCCAGGTCCTGGGAAGCCTCGTAGAAGAGCAACTGAGCGATCTCGCGCACCAGTTCGCGAAACTTCTTGGGCTCGGTCAACTTGCTGCGTAGCAGGGCCAGCTTATGCTGCACCAGCGGATGGCGTGACACATACACCTGACCCGCCATAGATCACCCTTCCGAGAGCTTGTAGCCCACTCCGCGCACGGTAATAATTAACTGTGGGCGCGACGGTTCCAATTCGACCTTCTCACGCAGGCGGCGCACGCACACATCAACCAGATTGGTTTCGCCGACATACTCGTAGCCCCAGACCTCGCGGAAGAGCGTCTCGCGGTCAAAGACCTGCCCGGCATTGGCGGCGAGGAAGTAGAGCAATTCAAACTCCATCGGGGTCAGGTTGACCTCGTGGTTGCGCACGGTCACGCGGTGGCGCGGGGCATCGATCTCAATCGGGCCAACGCGGACGATCGGCGGTGCGCGCCGGGACTTATAGCCCTCAACCCGTCGCAGAATAGACTCGACCCGAGCGATCAACTCGGCGGTTTTGAACGGCTTGACGATATAGTCATCGGCGCCCAATTCAAAGCCGTGAACGACATCATCGGTGCCGTCGCGGCTGGTAAGAATCACGATCGGCACATCGCTTTGTTCGCGGATGCGCTGGCAGGCCTCGAAGCCATCCACATAGGGCATCATGACATCGAGAATAATCACATCGAAGGGCTGTTTCTCAAAAGCCTGGAGCGCCTCGAGGCCATTGCTCACGGCAGTCAGTTCGTAACGAGGATCTTTGAGCGTCACCTGTATCAGGTTGGCAATCGAGGGGTCGTCATCAGCGATGAGGATGCGCCTGGGGGCGAGAGCCTCTTCAGAGACGCGGTCAGATGTGCGGCGGAAGAGTGGCATAGCATCAGGTACGGATAGCGCGAAGAACCGAGAGCGCGGCCAATCGCCCGCTTCAGTCCTACACCGCCTCGTCCAGACGGCGGCGATACTCAGGGCGCTCGGTGCGCGGGACCAGGATGGGATGCCCGCGTCCGGCGACCACTTCGGCATTGATGATACAGCGGCCGATGTGCTCCTGGGCCGGCACCTCGTACATCACCTCGAGCAGCACCTCTTCCACGATACTGCGCAGCGCGCGGGCCCCGGTCCTGGACTGCATGGCACGTTCGGCGATCGCCTCTAACCCATCGGGGGTGAACTCCAGTTCAACGTGGTCAAGGGCCAGCAACTTCTGGTACTGCTTGATCACCGCATTGCGCGGTTCGGTGAGGATGCGCAGCATAGCCTCGTGGGTCAGCGGTTCGAGGCCAACCACCACGGGCAGGCGCCCGATAAACTCGGGGATAAAGCCATAGCGCATCAGATCATCGGGGGTAATCTGCGCGAGCAACTGGGCGTGGTCGGTTGTGCTGGCGCCGGGCTTCTGGCTACCGAAGCCCAGGAGGTGCTTTCCGCGCACACGCCGGGCGATAAGCTCCTCGACCCCCTCGAAGGCGCCACCGCAGATGAACAGCACGTTGGTGGTATCGAAAGCAATATACTCCTGCTGGGGATGCTTGCGCCCGGGCAGGGGCGGCACGTGGGCCACGCCACCTTCGAGGATCTTCAGCAGGGCCTGTTGCACGCCCTCACCCGACACATCACGGGTAATTGACGGATTATCGGCCTTGCGGGCGATTTTATCAATTTCATCAATATAGATAATGCCGGTTTGCGCGCGCTCCACATCGCCATCAGCTGCCTGAATAAGGCGGAGCAGAATATTCTCGACGTCTTCGCCGACATAACCGGCCTCGGTGAGGGCAGTTGCGTCGGCGATAGCGAATGGCACATCGAGCACGCGGGCCAGTGTCTGGGCGAGGAGGGTTTTGCCGCTACCGGTGGGGCCAAGGAGCAAAATGTTGCTCTTGCTGATCTCGACATCATCAATCTTGGCGCCGGCGCGAATCCGCTTATAGTGGTTATACACCGCCACGGAGAGGACAACTTTGGCCCGATCCTGACCCACCACGTACTGATCAAGCTTCTCGCGCAGTTTGCGCGGAGTGGGCAAGCGCGTCGGGCCAGGCGGCGTCGTGCGGCGTGGGGTCACCAGTTGCTGCTCAGTCTCCTCGGCGATAATCGCGCTGCACAGGGCCACACACTCATCGCAAATAAAGACGGTGCCGGGTCCGGCGATGAGACGCTGTACCTCATCCTGACCCCGGCCACAGAACGAGCAGACGTAGGCGCCACGACCACTATTGCGGGAGCGGGTCATTGGAATGTCTCCGCTGGTCGCGAGCCGGAGCGCCAGGGTGGCGAGTCACTGCTGGTTCTGGCGGCGCTCCGGCTCTGCGAGCCGTGCTGTTACTTCTTCTCGGCCAGTTGTTCCTCAGGCATCAGGATCTCGTCGATGATGCCGTACTCTTTGGCCTGAATCGGGGTCATATAGGCATCGCGGTCGAAATCGCGGGCGATCTTTTCCACCGGTTGCCCCGTATCACGGGCCATCAGTTCACGCCCCAGATTCTGGAGCCGGAGCAGTTCACGGGCCTGTATCTCGACGTCGGGACCGGAGCCGCGGAAGCCACCGAGCGCCGGGTGCATATGGATGGTCGAGTTGGGCAGACTGAAGCGTTTCCCCTTCTCTCCGCCGGCCAGAATAATCGTCGCCATACTTGCAGCCATGCCCAGGCAGACCGTGGCCACGTGCGGGCGAATGTGGTGCATCATATCGTAGATTGCCAGACCCGCGGTGACCGAGCCGCCCGGGCTGTTGATATAGAGCCAGATATCGCGGTCAGGATCTTCGCTGGCCAGGAAGAGCAACTGTGCAACTACCAGGTTAGCGATCTGATCGTCGATCGGCGTACCCAGAATAACGATACGCTCCTTGAGCAGGCGCGAATAAATATCGAAGGCGCGCTCACCACGGCTGGTGCTTTCCACCACCATGGGTATTAAACTCTCGGGCCGGGGAAGTTCCCACGACGGGCCCTTCGGAGAGATCCAGTTCATTGTTTCCTCACCCATTCCAGATCAACGTCGTATTATGTAACATTATACATCAGTTAGCGGCGGATCAGGCCGCGTTTGTCACGCGCATGATTTGGGGAAGCGGGTTGCGGAGAGGGCCACGCCCTCCGGGACTCTCCCGTTTCAGAACTTACCGAAGGCGCCACATGTGTAGATGCCTGGTCGAGAAAGAGAGTTGCCGGAGAGCGTTGCTCTTCCGAGCCATGCCGTTCAGGTCTTGAAGTTTCCGGGCGGGCGCCGCCCTGCGAACCCTCCCGTAGCCAGAGCCGCGCCAGCGATGCGCAAGGGCGCGCCATTACGGAGACGCTGCCGGCTCCTCCGGCGCGGGCGCCGCGGGGGCAACCGGGGTCGCTGCCTCTTCTGGCGCGGGCGCCGCGGGGGCAACCGGGGCCACTGGCTCCTCTGGCGCGGGCGCCCGGGACTCAGTGGCAGATGGCGCCGGTTCGTCAAGGGTGGGCGCTGCGCCGGTAGCGATCGCCAGCACCCGCTCTCGCAGCTTGCGATCGAGCACCAGTGTACTGATGGTTGGGCGCATATTCGAGCGAAGCATCTCGGTAACGCTTTCGCGCTGTTCCTCGGCATAGTCGAGGGCGATGCGCCCGATTTCACTCTCGATCTCCGCATCGGTAACCATCAAGCCTTCACGGCGTAGCACCTCGCGAATGGCAAGATTGTTCTTTGTCTGGCGCTCAGCCTCGTCCATCCAGCCATCAATGGCCTGGTCACGCGACTGGCCGCGGTACTCCAGCACCTGGTCCAGGGTAACGCCGTAGCGCGCAAACTGCTGTCCCTCTTCCTCAAGCAGATCCTCGGCCAGCTCGCGGATCATCACCTCAGGAACGTCAAAACTGGTCTGAGCAACAAGTTGATCAATATAGGCTTTCAGAACCTTGCGCTCAGCTTCCTGGCGGGCGGTTTCTTCGAGTTCAGCGCGGGTTTTGGCGCGCAACGCCTCCAGGGTGCCTTCAAAGTTCTCCAGGACAGGCAGCTCATCCCAATTGGGCAGCAGGCGTTCCTGGATCTGCAGGAGTTCAACGTTGAATGTCACTTCCTTGCCACGCAACCGCTCTTCGGTATGATCATCGGCCATGAGCGCCGTAATGGCCTTCGTCTCCCCGATGTTCATGCCGAGCAAGCCGGCGTGCAGCTCCTTCACCAGCCGGCCCTCCACCACGTCGAGCGTGCGCTCAGGGGCCGCTTCTCCGTCCTCGCGCTCGACCAGCGACGCGCCATCAACTATTGTATCGAGCCGCACGCGGATGTGGTCGCCCTCCTGGACCGGGCGCGGATTGTCAAGCTCCTTCAGCACCGCATGGCGTTCACGGAGCACCTGCATGGCCGTATCCACCGCTTCCTCGTTGATCGGCTCGATCTCGAGCGGAACGCGAATGGCGCGGTAGTCGCCCACATCTACGGTCGGTGCCACAGGCACGTGAACCGTGAAAATGAACGGCTCAGAGGACGAGATCTCCGCGAGAGTGGCCGGACCGACAGGCTGGATATTTTCCTGCTTGAGGGCATCGCGGAGGGCTTTATTCATCAAATCCTCCGACGCCTCTTCGATCAACGCGCCGCGACCGAAGGTACGCTCGATAATGAACCGTGGCACCTTACCGGGGCGGAAGCCGGGGACAGGGTATTTCTGCGACAACCGGCGCGCCGCCTGATCGAGGCCGCGTTCCAGGCGGTCCTTGTCGAGCTCGATCTGCAATGACAACAGGCTCCTGGGGAGTTTCTCGGTAGTAATTTTCACGCTCAACCGTCTCCTGTCTTTCAGCCACGCCCCAATAGCGGGCATGACACCACGCCCCTCACACCCTTCAGGTTGCGGGGCGCGATACTCCGGCTCATTATAGCACGAGGCCAGGGGGGTGAAAAGCGCGACCCTGACGGCAGCGGCCCGGGTTCTACGTTATAATACACAGCAGCGTCATCGAAATGCTGGAAGTCAGCACTATTTTTTTACAAGCGCGCGGTGCAAACGCTGATGAACGCACGTAACAAGTGGCTCGTACCGGCGGTGGTGGCCGCCGTGGTGATAGCGCTGGACCAGGCGACGAAATGGTGGGTGGTACGCACCCTGGGACCGGCGACGATGACGAACTTCATTCCCCTGGTTGGTGATAGCGTACGCATCGCGTATTCGCACAACACCGGTGTAGCCTTCAGCCTGTTCCAGGGCCACCCCGAGCTGCTGACCGTAACAGCACTGGCGATTATCGCGGGAGCGATCGTGTTCTACCACACCCAGTTGCCCAATCACCGCTTGATCACGCAGGTGATCATGGGTCTGATTATGGGCGGGGCGTTTGGCAATCTCATAGACCGCGTACGTCTGGGGTATGTCGTAGATTTCATCCAGGTCGGCTGGTGGCCGATCTTCAACCTTGCCGATAGCGCAATTACCGTTGGCGCTGCTCTGCTGATGCTACAGTTTGCGCGCGATGAACTGGCGCAGCGCCAGGCGCGCGGGGATCAGCAGGCCCTGCCCCACCAGTAAAGGCACCGTGAGCGCGCTGGTTAACACTCCCGCCGTCCGTCGCTGGCTGCTCCCCGCCGCGCTGGCGCTTGCCGTGCTCGGTGTGGACCAGGTGAGCAAGCGCTGGGCCGTGGCCACGCTGGGTCCCGACCCGCGTGACCGGGTGATCGCGCTGATAGGCGATTGGTTCAATCTGGTCTACACGCGCAACACGGGCATCGCGTTCGGGTTGTTTCAGAGTCTGTCGGGGTTGTTTACCATCACTGCTATTCTGATCACTATCGGCGCGGTGTACGCCTATGCTGTCTACCTGCCCAACCACTCGGCCTGGATTCAAACCGCGATGGGGTTGATTGGCGGCGGAGCAGTGGGCAATATCCTCGATCGGCTGCGCTTCGGCTATGTGATTGATTTTATCAGTATCGGATGGTGGCCGGTGTTCAATCTCGCCGATAGCGCGGTGACGATCGGTGTAACCATGCTCGCAGGGTACCTGATCTTCATTGGCGACGAGCCTGCCCCTGCTCCGCTGCCGCCGCCCCGCGACGACCGGCTGCTGAGCGATCTCCTCAGTCGCGATCTCGAGTGACCGTCTGGCAGAGCTTTCTGCCCCTGCCTGTGCCTGCCTGCTCCCCGGCAACCGATGATCGAAGAAGAGACGATCACCCTGTATAGCGCGCCCGATGATGCCGGCGACCGGCTCGATCGCTTCGTGTCGCGCGCGGTGACGGGGCTCTCGCGTTCATACGCGCAGCAGTTGATCGCCGAAGGTCGCGTAACCGTCGACGGGCGGATGACCCGCGCCAGTTACATCCTCCGCGGCGGCGAGCGCATCCTGGTCAGCGTGCCGCCGCCCCAACCTACCACCCTCGAACCGGAGGCCATTCCGCTGAAGATCGTGTACGAAGATGCGGAGATAGTGGTGGTTGACAAGCCCGCCGGTATGGTGGTGCATCCAGCGCCCGGGCACGTCGGTGGCACCCTGGCCAACGCCCTACTGGCGCGTTACCCCGAGATGCAGGTGAACGGCGGCATCCGGCCCGGGATCGTCCACCGGCTCGACCAGGACACTTCCGGCCTGCTGGTGGTGGCGCGTCATGACCGGGCGATGCAGGCGCTCACAGAGCAACAACGGGCGCGTACCATGCTCAAGCTGTACCTTACGGTGGTCGAGGGGCACTTCAAAGATCCGGAGGGCACGATTGACGCACCGATCGGCCGGCACCCCGTCGACCGTCTGCGGATGACGGTCACGCCCGGGGGACGCCCGGCACGCACGCACTACCGTGTGCTGGAGGAGCTGGGTAAGTATTCGCTGCTCGAGGTGCGGCTGGAGACGGGCCGCACGCACCAGATTCGCGTCCATATGCTGCACCGCAACAAGCCGGTGCTTGGCGATCCAACCTATGGCGGGCGCAAGCCCCGCCCGACCTTCGGGCTTACGCGCCAGTTCCTCCATGCCCACCGGCTCGGGTTTTACCACCCCGCCGACGGCACGTGGCGCGAATTTGTTTCACCCCTGCCTCCGGATCTGGAAGCCGCCCTCGAACGTCTGCGCGCCGCAGCGCGCGGCCCTGAGGCGCGGCCCGCCGGGGAGCAGGGTTGAGCGGGTTGCGAGGTGGCACTGGAGGATGAAAAGAGAACACCCGTTCGATAACCACTTGACAGGTTGGCCACGAGCTACCCCGGGGCGAG
The DNA here is from genome assembly GCA_046719255.1 of Chloroflexaceae bacterium. GTDB lineage: Bacteria > Chloroflexota > Chloroflexia > Chloroflexales > Chloroflexaceae > JACAEO01. Next base: position 1,385 of record JBDNDG010000168.1, on the reverse strand, counting down.
CCCGGAGGACGATGGCGATGTATCCCTTGCTGGTGTGGGATACATGTGGGATAGTGTGGGATAGTGTGGGTTATCGGCCCGGCGAAGTGTAAAGTCGCGCCTTTGAAGCTTCTGGCCAGAGTGCTGCAACATTGGGGACCCATGGCGCGTCCATACTTGTAGATGGTACTGTTCGTTGGATTCGAGTGGTGGAAGGAGGGTTCCAATGGCAATGGCTCATCAAACCACATTGGCGGAGATGGTAGCGCAGAGCCGGGATGTGATCACCCACCCCAGTGTTGAAACGTTTGAGCGCTACGAGAAGCGGGGCAGCCTCGGGACGGCAGGCGTGTACGTGCTGGCAGCGGCGCTCATCGCCGGCATTCTGGCCTTCCTGACGGTGCTGTTGCCGGGCGTACCCGGCAATCCGTTCAGCGTCTTTGTTGGCGGCGTGGTGGGTGCGCTGGTCAACTTCGTCATCTTTACGGCCATGGTCTACTACCTGGGCAAGAGCCTGGCGAATGGGACGGGGACGTGGGACGAGGTGGCCTACAGCTTTGCCCTGTTCGTAGCGCCGCTGGCAGTGGTGTCGGGGGCGCTGACGTTCGTGGTGGCCCTGCTGGGGGGCCTCCCCGTGCTTGGCTGGCTGATCGGGATGGCAGGTGCCGCCGGAGCGATCATTGTGCTGGTGGCACAGGCGTACTTTGGCTTCCTGGCCATCCGGTCGAGTATGAACATCACCGATACGGGGAAGGCGCTGCTGGTGCTCGTGCTCTCGGTGATCGGCACGATTGTGGTGCAGATCGCGCTCGGAGTGACGATCAGTGTCGTGACGGGGCTGTTGCCGCTGTTTATCCTGGTGGCCCTGATCGCGGTTGTGGTTGCGATGATCATGCGCCGGCGCGCGTGATCCGCGCCAGTTAAGCAGCACAGTCCATTCCTGGTCAGGGGGAGGGGAGATCCAGGTTCTCCCCTCCCCCTGCTGGCATTTGAGGCGGGGGCGTGGGCGCGGCGTCGTCTGCGTTGGGTCAGATGGTTTCCTGTAATACCATCGCTGCACCGGCTTGCTCCACCACGCGCGCTCTCAACCCCTCGATGTGCGCTCATTGCCAGGACGAAAGACAGGTTCATTTACCCTGGTGGGCGCCTCCGCTCCCGCGGCGTTCAGGGGTAGAGCAGTTGGCGGATGGCATCCTGACGGGCTGCTGGTCCTCACCCCCCGCTCCCTGAGCGGATTCAGGGGCGAACAGAACGGATGGGCGCTGCGGGGCGTGATGGCGTGGGGAAACGCTGGTTGGCCCTCACCCACCCGGCCCCTTCAACGGGGCAAGCTCGGGCAGCGCCTCTTCCTCGAAGCGCAGGTCGCCGTCTGCAATGTCGCCAACCGGCCGCTTCGCCAGCCGCCA
>JBDNDG010000167.1:0-9334 GCA_046719255.1 Chloroflexaceae bacterium | reverse complement strand
TCGCGGCCGCCCCGCTGGCAGCCGCAGCGGCCTTGCCGGTAGCCTCGGCGGCCTTCTCCGCGGCCTGCTCGGCCGTCTTGCCGGCGCTCGCGGCCGCCCCGCTGGCAGTCGCAGCGGCCTTGCCGGTAGCCTCGGCGGCCTTCTCCGCGGCCTGCTCGGCCGTCTTGCCAGCGCTCGCAGCGGCGCTCGCGGCCGCGGTGGCGGCGCTCGCCGTTGGAGCGGGCGGCGCGTTGCGGACGGTCTTCTTTGCCTCGTCGGTGTCGTTGGTGGTGGTTACCCGGATGCGTCGAGGTTGGTCGCGCCCGCCATTGCCCCCCTCGAGGCTGCGGCCACGCTCGCCGAGCACCGCGTCGGTCAGTTCACGCCCCATGCGGAAAAGCTCATCAGTCTGGAAGCGCGTCCAGTAACTGTAGAACTTCCAGACATCGGTAAAGGTGGCGCGAGCCTCACGGGTAAACTGCTCCAGGCCCTGAGGTGGCAGGGCGCCACGAATGTAGGACCGGATCAGGTATCCGATCGGCTGCACCACACCCTCAACCGGAGGCAGCGGAGCGCTGGGGGTTACCGCCGTTTCCGGACGCGGCGCCGCCGGTGGCGGGGCCGATGACCCGGACGGCTCCCCTGCCGCGAAGGCTCGATAGGTGGTACCCGCCCCTCCGGGCGGGGTATAGGCGGGCGCGGGCGGGGTATAGCTCGGTCGGGATGGGGTGTACCCCGTTGCGGGCGGAGCATAGCCAGGTGTGGGAGCGGCAGCGCCATAGGCAGGCGCGGCGGCGTACCTGGGCGTGGGGCGGGCCGGCGGCGGCGCAAGCGGGGCGCCGACTTCAGCCCCCGGCCCATAGTCGGGCACTTCTTCGTCGAGATTCAACCATTTCCGCACGAAGTCGGGCAGCCAACTGTATGAGCCGCTCGGAGAACCATACTTGTCGGCCATAGACGTTTCCTCTCATCTTGTGCGCAGGCATGCCTGCGCCTGGTCGGCCCAGACACTGCTAGCCCAGGGCGAAAATACTGCGGCGCTGGCGCAGATACGGCGCGAAGCAGAAATCAATGATCTGGCTCAAATCATCGCCAGGGTACCGCCGGTCAAGGGTTACAATCGCATCGAGCACGTAGGCCACCTGGTCGGGCGGCGTCTGCGGGCTACAGCGCACCAGATTGCTGATCAGTTGGCGTCGCAGTTCCAGACTGTAGCGCAGCGACGTGACGGCCAGTTTATTGAGCAGCGCGTCGCGCAGGTCCAGATCATTAGTTGCGCGTCTGAGCCAGCGTGCCAGCCCCAGGCGCTCGCTCTTGTCCAGGTAGTAGTTGACCAGATCAACCAGGCCGACATCATTGGTGATCTGCATCATCTCGTGCCAGCGTTTTTCGAAGGGCTGGTGGGTGAACGCCGGCAGGGCGCAGAGCTGGGCGACCAGGTTGCTGGCGGTGTAGTAGGGTTCGCGCTCGAAGGTGCGGATCAGGCCGGCTTCGCGTTCGGCGAGGAGCGACACCGCCTCGCGCACCACGCCATCGCTCTCGTCGTAGCCCCCGGCGCGCAGGTGCATCTCGTGGGCCAGTTCGTGCAGCGCGATCCCAACGCTGCCATCCTCATCCCAGCGGCCCAGACTGACGAAGGAGCCGCTGCGAGGCGAAAAACTGCCGCTATCGGTCCACGGACCGGAAGGCTTAGCGCCTTCCAGGGCCTCGAAGGTCAGGCGCTCGTTCAGAATCTCGGGGGCCATTGCGGCGCCCCACATCTGAGTGGTGAGCCGGCGCACCTTCCGCGCCATCCGCGCGGGCTGATAGCGGTGCTCGCCAACCATCAGCACCTGATTACCGGCTTGATCCATATCGATCGCCACCTGCTGGCCATTGGCTCGAAGTAGCAGTTGCATAGCCGATCTCCGCCTCTGCGCTACCGCGCTCCACGCAAAAAGAGCCGCATTATCTGGATGACCTGTTCGGGAAGTTCAAACAGGATCAGGTGCCCGCAGCGGGGCACCTCAAGGTACTGGCCACCTGGCGCAAGCTGTATCAGCTTGCGCCCGCCCGAGGGGCGCATAATCGGGTCTCCCGCGCCAGCGACGAGCAACACCGGCCGGCGCACGCTGCTGATCTGCTCCCCCACCGCCTCCAGCACCTCGCGGCGCGACAGTTCCCGCGCCGAGACACGCACCGCCTCCGGGTCGCAACAGCGCAGGCTCAGGGTCGCCAGTTTGACATCGCTGACCGGAGCGGTATTCTTCGACAGCACGGCAAGCGCGTAGATGTAGGGGATCCACCACAGGCCCCGCCGCTCGATTGGACGCAGCACGCGGTTGAAGACCGTATCGAGTATCCCGGGGATCAGTGCCGAGGCGACCTTGTTGTACTGGAAGAGCGCGAAGTTGAAGAAGGCCAGTGAGCGCACCCGGGCTGGAACGTGCGCTGCGTAGTGCAGGGCCACGAAGGCCCCCAGGGAGAAGGCCGCCACGTGTTGCGGGGGCAGATCCAGCACCTCGGTCAGCGCCTTCAGATCGGCGCTGAAACCGGCGACGGTGTAATCGCGGCCGGGGTCACTGTCCGAGAAGCCGTGGCCCTTCAGGTCATAGGCAATCACCCGGTAGCCCGCCTGGGCCAGCGGATCGATGACGTGATGCCACCAGTACGAGGAGCAATCCCAGCCGTGAATGAGCACCAGCGGCTCCCCATCTTTCGGGCCGACGTCCATATAGTGATGGGTCACACCGCGCACATCCACGAAGCGCGCCCGTTCCATGAGCCGGAGTTCGGCTTCCAGGCGTTTCCGCTCGCCCGCGCTGAGCTTGCCGGCGAGTTTTGCCTCCACCTCAGCTTTGTAGGTGGTGTACTTGGCAGTAGGCGCCACGTGTGACGTTACGCTCATGGCCGTCTCTCTCGGCATGCGCCGTCCGGGGGCCGGCGCGGCGGCTCACTCCACCCAGAGCCGGAGGATTTCGCCTTCCACCCGCGCGCGCAGGCGCCCCCCCTCGGCGATACCCGGCAACAGGATGTGACGGCGCTGCTCACCGAGCCGCACCACCACCTCTTCGCTCACCAGGGCCAGGTCGAGGCTCTTGGGATCCATAAACGGAATATAGAGGCGCACTTCCCGTTCGCCCACGGGCGGGCGGGTCGGCGCATGGGGGCTGTAGATGTCGCTATCGCGGTAGAGGGCCGCGCCGCGCAGAGCCCAGGTATCACGGTCGGTCGGACGAGTGGGCAGCGGCCCCACCCGCAGATGGGGGCGCACGTTACCGGTCTCGGGCGAGAAATCGCGCCGCGAGGCCTCATCAACCTCGGTCAGTTCACCGGCGACGATCAGGTCGTCCATCGCCAGGCCGTGGAAGCCCATAGCCATGAGCGCCTGGCGCACCGCCGGCAGGTGCAGTTCCTCGGGCGTGACCACCATGCGCACGCGCGTGCCGGTGACGCCGTCGAAACGGGCGCGTTGCTCTTCGAGCAACACCCGCAGATCCTGCAGCGGGGCCAGCGCGCTCGGCGCGATCAGTGTCGCCGGAATGAGCGACGTCTCCTGCGACAGCCGCGAGCGTCCGGGGCCGCGGTCAAGCCCAAAGACCAGGCGGATCAGCCAGCGCAGGCTATCGGGCAGCGCCATCGAGCGGATGAGCGTATCCGGGGTTGGGCCGTCGAAAATAAGCAGGTCGAAGCGTCCGGTCTGTCGGGCCCGGTCGGCCACCAGCAGCGCGGCAGTGGCGTCCATACCGGCGAAGGCCGGCAGTTCTTCGGGGCCAATCTCGCGCAGGCGGGTCACGAAATTGCCCCGCAAGGTGCCGCGCACCTCGTCCCAGCGCCCGCCGATCTCCTCGATCGGGTTGATCTCCATAGCCGCCAGGTGCGGCTCCAGTTCGAGGGGGCGCGGACCGAGGCTCTGTCCGAGCAATGCGCCAACGATGTGCCCGGGGCCAACCGAGGCCAGCAATACGCGCGCGCCGCGCCGCGCCGCGTGGCAGGCTGTAGCGAGCGCCGCAGCGCTCTGGAGGATGTTGTTATACGAGGTAAAAACCAGTATGCGCATTGGTGATTATCCACGGCCCGCCGCCTGCCCTTGAGAATGAATCACGCGCGCCGGGCGGGCGTAACTGGCGGCGCGCCGCGGCTGCGTGGGTGTCGCGTGGTCATAGACCGGTTGCGTGCGGACGGAGCGATGCCTGACCTGCCTGGCCCAACCAGGAACCAGGCAGGCTACGCGGCCTCGACCCGCACTTCGTCAGATCCCTCCACGAGCGGTTGGATGCGCTCCTCAACCGTTTCGCGGAACTCCAGACGCAGCACCCCGTCTTCGTAGCGGTGCTCGCCCAGAGTACAGTTGTAGAGAATGCGGGGTAGGGCGATGGTACGCTGAATGCGCCCCACCGAAAGCGAGAGATCCGGCCCGCTGCGGGTCAGCTCGACCGTCTCTTCCTCATTGAGGAAGGGCAGGCGCATACACAACTCGTACTGGCCGCGTTCTCCCTCGTTGTTCCACTGCTCCAGCCAGATCGGGCGCTCATCGTAGAGCAGCGCGCCGGGATCGGCCGTTCCGAAAGTGGCCCGCCCGATAGCCTCGAGGGCCTTCACGCCGATGGGCTCCCCTTCCTGCAGCACAGTGCGGAAGATCGGCGTTGGCGCAAAACTGGCGTCAATCTCGCGCAGGTAGCCCTGTTGCAGGCGCACCCAGTAGTCGAAGTACGGGCCGAGATCGGCGCGCCGGGGCAGGATCTTGTTAACCATCACCGCATCCACCAGCATGCCGTAGAGATTGAGGAAGGTGTAGGCGCGGCGCGTCTCCAGCAGCGGCAGCCGTTCGGGATTAAGCACCAGGCGCAGCGAGATCTCCTGGCTGAGCAGGAAATTGGCCAGTTGCTCCATCTTTTCCAGCAGTGTCCCCACCTCCTGGAAGAAGCGATCATCGGGCAGGTCGCGTTTAAAGGTGCGCGCGACATTGGCCAGGCCGCGGTAGACGCGGAAGAACTTCTTCCCGGCATCGCCGCCGATGATCATCTCCGGGTAGGCCAGCAGGCGCAGGGTATTGCCGGTAGGAGCGGTATCGAGCACAATCGCGTCCCAGCGCCCGCTCTGGGCTTCCAGCATCACCCGTTGCAGGGCGAGGATCTCGTCGAGGCCGGGCTGATTGGCCAGTTCGGCTGCCGTCGAGCGATCGATGCCCCGGTTGGCATAGGTTGAGGCGACGAACTGCTGGAAGCCACCCAGGTTGTGGCGCCACTCGTAGATCGTATCCACCTCCAGGCCATACAGCCCGGGGATAATCGGAGTGGGGCGGTCGCGGCTAATGGTCGTGCCCAGGGCATCGGCCAGGGAATGCGCCGGGTCGCTGGAGAGCACGAGGGTACGGCGGCCCATGCGCGCCAGCAGCGTCGCCGTAGCCGCCGAGATAGTGGTCTTCCCGGTGCCGCCTTTCCCCGAGTAAATGATGACACGCGTCATACGTCCCCTGACGGTAGTTTGGCCCCTACGGGCGCGCTTCGTCCCTGGCCTTGGGGCGAAGCGCGCGTGTGGCGTGCTTTAACCGACCCTACTCCTCGTACTTCCCATTGGTGCTGACACTGGTCGTTTCAGAGTCGCGTTCAACCCGGCTCACGGCGATCCGGCGCACTGGCGCCACCCGTGGCGTTTCCTGTGGCGGCGGCTCGGCCGGCGGGTCCTCCACCGGGTTGTCTGCCGGTGAACTGGCCTCGGGCGGGGAGGTCTGGGGCTCAACGCGCCGCACGCTGATACTGCGTCGCACCGGCTCGGGGCGCGACGGTGGCTCATCGGCTCGCTCCACGTGGATCGGTTGGCGCGCATTGGTGGGCACCGGCTCGGTCGGGGCGTTGGCGTTCACCCGGCGCACGCTCGAGCGCACCTGGATGCGCCGGGCCTGCGGGCTCTCAGCCTGAGGCTCGTCCAGCGGCTCGGCAAAGCGCACCGCCGCGCGCACCACCGGCCCCACGGGGGCCAGTGGGCCGCCCTCGGCTTCGTGTTGCGCCGCCACGTGGTAGAGGCCACGCATCGCATTGCGCCGCACCCGCGGATCCTGCAACCCGTTGACCAGTTCGGTCGCGCCACCCACCGCTTCGCTGGCCCGGCGCAGCCCGCGGGCCAGCTTGCGCGGCCCCTCGAGCATCAGGCGCAGCGAACGGCTCACCTCGTACATACTCGGCTGCTCCGGCAGGGTTGGTAGCGGGCCTGCCGGGCCGGGCAGCGGCATCGCCGGCGTGCCGCTGCCGGCGGCGGCGGCGTTACGCTGGCTCTCGTAGGAGGCGATCAGATTGCCCGGGGTCTTCGGCGGTGTCAGGCTGGAAGCCGACTCCTCGCGCGAACCGAACTGCCACCAGCGTCGGCGGCGCGACGTACCGGCCTCTTCGCTCGACGCCTGCGTGGTGGGCGGCAGCGGCTCGGGCGTGGTAAAGAACGGCTTGAGCGGCTGGCGCTCGACGACCGGAAAGCGCTCGACAAAGGCTGCTACCAGCTCCTCGCCGGCCAGTCCGGCCACCACCTGGTCTCCCACCCAGCGCACCATTTCGGCAAGCATGCTGACATCATCGGAAGGCATGAAATCCAGGGTGTTGATCACCAGCCGTTCGCCAGATCCAGGCTCTTCGAACGAACCGTTGATTGGCACCCGGCGCGTGCGCGGGGCCACCGGGGGCAGGCGGAAGGCCAGCGTAACCCGCCCGTGCCAGGGGTCCCAGGTTTCGACATTGACCACGTCAACGTCTTTCCATTCGAAGCCGTCCACCGTATCGTTGAAAAAGCCGCGTGCCCAGGTGACCACGCGCCGGTCCGTGAGCACGACGAAGTCCGACAGGGCCAGGCCGCCGACGCGGCGGCGCTGCTCGTCCAGCAACACGCCGTCGAAGAGCGCGAGGAGCGTCTCGCCCTCCTCGAGCAGCCCGCGGTAGCGCAGCTCCTCAACGCTGGCCGCATTGACATTGACGCCGAGATACGGGCGAGTGCTCATAATCGTTCCCTAGTCTACACTCGTTACGGGATCCACCCGTCCACCAGTGCTGGACGGGCGGCGCTCATCAGAAGCCACGCGATCCTCGTGGCCGGCGTCACCGGAGCCGCTGCGGACGACGGGGAGGGCCGGCGACGCGCCCGAGGCGGCGCCACGACGGCGCAGGGGAATATCGCGCCGGTCGGGGAACGTAGCCGGGGCGCTCGGAGCTGTCCGCGGCGGCGGCTCGTGGCGCGCCGCGGGGGGGCTGCTGGCCGGCGCTGGCGCGGGGGCAGCGGGGGCAGCAGCGGGGATACCCCGGCGCCGCAGCGGGATCTCGTGGTAGGTGCGTGGCGCAGCCGCCGGTGGCGCCGCGGCCGCTTCCGCTGACGCGGCGGGCCGTTCCTTTGCCGCAGGGGCCTCGGCTGGCGCCGTGGGGGTGGCCGCTGGCGCAGCAGCCCCTGACGCCCCCGTCTGGCGATTGATCAGACTCATCGCCATCTGCTGGGCCACGGGGTTACTTGCTACTGTCGTGATCAATTCGTTGATGGCTCGAACCGCATCAGCAAGATCACGCAGACTACTACTGTTGAGGGCGCTCAGATCGAACGGCAGATCAGCTTCGCGCAACGAGCGGCGCAGCGTATCCCACGCCGAGCGGGCGAGACGGCCCGCAGCGTAGACCTGGCCGGGCGGAAGGCTCGCCGGGTCCTGATAAAAGGCGGGGAGTGGAGCGCTGGGCGCGCTCGTGGGGGCGCCGAGCCAGCGATAGGGCGCCTCACCGGGCCGTGGCCCGTCTGCGTGTCCGAAGATCTGCTCACTCAGCGCAGCGATCACTTCCGGGCCGGCGTCGCGCGCCTCGAACCCTGCTTCGAGCATCCCACGGGCCGTTTCGCTGGCGGTACGCAACAACTGCAGCGCGGCCTGCAAATCGGCCAGGGGCAACAGGGTAAGGCTGAACCGCTGCTCGTCTTCATCGGGGGCGGCGAAGCGCAGATGCACCTGGGCATGCAGCGGATCGAGGCCGCTGCCCTGCACCTCGACGAGTTCGGCGAGAGGAAAGGCACAGCAGAGGTGCCGCCCGTAGTCCCGCGCCCAGAGGACCACCCGCAGGCTGGTGAGCAGGCAATAATCGTGTAGCGTTGGCCCGCTCAGGCGCCGGCCGTTCTCATCGAGGAGAACCCCATCGAGGGCCACCAGGACGTGCTCATCGTACTCAAGAACGTTGAGCGTCTCGAGCTCGGCCAGGTGCGCCGGAACGATCGTATGACTGTGGTAGAGCAGACTGATCATAGTGAGGTGCAAGGGAACTGGATACAGGATCCCCGCTCACGCGGGACACCCTGTATCCAGGCCCCTACCCTCCTGCTACCGATTGAAGCGCGAACGAATGCGCTTCGGGCGGAAGCTGCCGACCTCGCGAGCGGTGTAGCCACTCTCGCCGCTGCCGCTGCGGGCGATGCCCGGGTAGGCATTGCGGTTGATGTTCTCGACCGCGGCTGACGTCGCCTGCAGCGCGTTCGACACCCATTGCCAGTGGCCCTGGAACATGATGTCGCCGATCTGCGCGACCTGCGCCGACGACTCCGAGAACCAGCCTCGTGTCACGGCCATGCGTACACCTCCTTAACCTAAATGGACACCCTATAGGCCACGGGGCGACGCCCCGATAACCCCAGCCTGAGCGCGAGCAAGAACGGGCGGGCGCCCACGCGGCAGCGTGGGCCCCTACGATCCTACCCCGTTCGCCGCGTAAAACGGGACGATCAGCCAGTCGCCGTCCATCTCGGCCTGGCCGGCCTCCTGGCCCGCCAGGCTGGTAGGCAGCGTGAGCACCCGTCGAAAATCGCCGATCTGGATCACCAGTTCATCGCCGTTCTGGAACAGATCAAGCTGGTTGACATCGGCAAACGGCAGTTTCAGCTTCACCCGGTAGGTGCCATCGTGCAGCTTGCTGATATCCATTGGCGCCTCGCGGTAGAGCACCGCGGTCGGGTCGCTGTCGCCGTAGATGTCCTGCCCCATAACGCGCAACTTCTCCAGCCCCACCACCTCTTCGGCGTAGTAGGGTACCCGCCGGATCGGCAGGGGCACGAATGAGTGCTCGACGTCCTGGAGGTAACGTTGCTGGATCTCCTTCCAGTGGTTCAGGTAGCCACTGTCCTGGTCCACGGGCAGGATCTTGTTCACGACGACCATATCAACGGTCATCCCGTACATTGACAGGTACGTGAGCGCCCGCTGGCTCTCCTTGATGACCATCTTCTCCGGGTTCATCACCAGGCGGATCGACGTCTCCAGCGGGTTCGCCAGGGTCTCGGTAACGCCCTCCATCTGCCGGAACAGATCATCCACCGCCTCGTACACCTCGGACGGCGCGACCATCTTGCTCAGACCAGGGGTGATCCGGCT
>JBDNDG010000166.1:0-9359 GCA_046719255.1 Chloroflexaceae bacterium | reverse complement strand
CCACCCCGATCTGGAGCCGCCCGCTCCCGGCGAGACGGGCGCGGTTCTGCCCTTGCAGTTCTTTGATCATTTTCCGGCCCTGGCCGGCGCCAGCCTGCTGGCGCCGGGGGGCGATCGCGTCACGTTGCAGTGTTGTCTGGAACTGCCGCTGGTAACCATTGATACCGGCTCCAACGGCGCACTTACCTTGAGCGCCGATCTGGCGGCCCGGGTGGGACTGGGCCACGGTAGCGCTACCGCCGAGGGCCACGGCTTCGCCAGCGGTTGTGCCGTGCGGCGAGGCGTGGCCGCAGGGTTGCGCATTGGCCCGTTTGAGGTGCGCGACGTGGCCCTCGACGCCCCTGAGAGCGACCACGGCGACCTGTGTCGCGCCGGGCGTGCCAATCTTGGCAACGGTGTTCTGGCCCGCTTCGACCGGGTTACGCTCGATTACCGGCGCGCCCTGTGCGTGCTGGAGCCGGGCGCAGCCGGGCGAGCGGGCATTGACCTCTGGCAGCAGCAGGATCTGGTTGGGTCGTTGTAGCCCGCCGCAGATGTCCGCGCGGCTGCGCCACATGCGATGGGTATGCACAGCGATCTTCTCGGGCGAGCCTGGCCCTCCCCGACCCGCCCACGCACGGTCCATCCGCGTCTCAGGATCAGGCGCTTCGCCTGGCTCATCGCCATGGCTGTGCTGGTGGCCATCCCGTCGTCGGGGCTGCCGCTGGCCGTCGCGCCGGTTGCACCGCCCATCCGCACCCCTGACTGCCCTGCGAGTACCTACCCCGACGTGGCGGCGCTGCTCGAGGTTCTCCCCGGCGCCGGATATGCCTGCGCCGAAGAACTCGCCGCCGCCCTGCGCCCCCGCGCCGATGTGGCCCTTACCGACGCGCTGCTCGACATGGCCGCTCACGGTGCTCACGCTCGCGCGCGCCGCAATGCCCTGCGGGTCCTGGGACGCTTCGCGGAGGCGCCGCGGGGCAGCCGGGCCCACGAGCTGGTGATGCGCGCCCGCGCCAGCGCCCTGCGCGCCACGCTTGCCGGTCTCCTTGCTACTGAACGCGATGCGTCGGCGCTTGCCGACGCGATCTGGCTGCTTGACACCTTCTTCTACCCCGATTTCGGCGCCGGCCCGGCCCTGGAGCGGCTGGCCAGCGACACGACGCTCGACCCCGCCCTGCGCCACCGGGCCGCCCTGGCGCGCGCCCGCCTCGTCCACAGCCGTCCGGGCGTGCTCAGCGGCGCCGACCGGCGCTTCATCCTGACCGGGCTGCGCGCCGACGACCCGGGCGTACGCGCCGCCGCGGCCACGGCCGTGGCGCACCTGCGCACTGCGCAACTCGACTCCGGGGCCAGGGCCGAGCTTGGCGCGGCCCTGGCTGCGGCGCGAAACGCCGAGCCGCCGCTCAGCCTGGCCGCTGATGACCCGCCGCCCGTCGGCCCGGCGGTGAGCGAGAGCCGCCCCACGCCCCTTACCGCCGCCGCCGCCATTGCCCGCGGACAGGATCGCCTGGCCGGCGGCACGGCGCACCTGGAGCGGCTGCAGGCCGACTACGAGACCCTGGCCCTGCCCTACGCCCACTCCGGCGGCGGCGTCCGCATCCGCTCCGGCCTGCCACCGGCGCGCCTCGCGCCGCTCGTGGCCGACATCGAACAGGCGCAGGAGCACTTTTTTTCCATCGTGGGATCGGCCTTGCGCGCGCCCATCCCCGGAGAGGAGACCGCGGCGCTCACCGTGCTGGTCTTCGCCCGTCAGGGCATCTACCGCGACTACCTGCGCGCCTTTACGGCCTTTGGCGTCGAGACCGACGGTGTGTACGACGAGAACACCGCCACGGTGTACACCTACGCGCGGACGGCCGGGCAGAGCGAGAATCGGCTGGAGGAGAGCCTGCGCCACGAACTGAGCCACCACCTGGCGGGACGGCACCTCTTCCCCGGCGCCTGGCACACGCCGGGCTATCATCGTGAACCGAAGGGCTGGGCCGACGAGGGCCTGGCCGAAATGCTCGCCGGCAGCGGCCCCGCCGGCCCCGCGCTGCGGCGGGCGCAACTCCAACGCCTGTGCGCCCGGACCACGCCCCCGGCGCTCGCCGGGCTACTGGCGCGTCGCGAGGGCTACGACCGCTTCGGGCAGTTCGACTACGACGCCGCCTGGGCCCTCAGCTTCTACCTCTTCACCGAACGGCCCGAGGGGCTGCGGCGCCTCTATCGGGCCTATCGGGACGGCAGCTACCGCCTCGGCGACTGGCCGCACCTGGTGGGAGCGCCCCTGGCAACGGTCGAGCGCGACTGGCACGCGGCCATCACGCGCTGGTGCGTGAGCCATGCGCCACCCGGGCGAACTTGAAGCATTAACCACGCTGTGGGATAATCAGAACAAGCATACACCTACCATTGGGAGCAACCTATGTCGGGCGACCTGCTCTCGCTGCTCGCGGCCCGCGCCGAAGCGGGCCGGCCCTTGCGCGTCGGGTTGATCGGCGCCGGGAAGTTCGGCACCATGTTCCTGGCACAGGCCCGCCGCGTGCCCGGCCTGCACGTGCTGGGAGTGGCCGACCTGGCGCCCGAGCGCGCCCGGGGCGCGCTGCTGCGCGCCGGCTGGCCCGAGGCCAGCTTCGCCGCCGGGAGCCTCGCTGAGGCCCTGGCAACCGGCGGCACCCACGTGGGCGATGATGCGGCAGCGCTGATCGCTGCGACGGGCCTGGACGTGATCGTTGAGGCCACCGGCGTGCCCGCCGCCGGGATCGCCCACTGCCTCCTGGCCATAGAGTACCATCGCCATATCGTGATGGTTAATGTCGAAGCCGACGCCCTCGCCGGGCCTATCCTGGCCCGCCGGGCCGCCCAGGCCGGGGTGGTCTACTCCCTGGCCTACGGCGATCAGCCCGCGCTGATCGCCGAACTGGTCGAGTGGGCCCGCGTCTCCGGTTTCGAGGTGATCTGCGCCGGCAAAGGTACGCGCTACCTGCCGGCATACCACTACTCCACGCCCGAAACGGTCTGGGAGCATTACGGGCTGACGCCTGAGCAGGTGGCGCGGGGCGGCTTCAACCCCCAGATGTTTAACTCGTTCCTCGACGGCACCAAATCGGCGATTGAAATGGCCGCCGTCGCCAATGCCTGCGGACTCACCCCCCAGCCCGATGGGCTGCGCTTCCCTCCCTGCGGGGTAGACGACCTGCCCCACATCTGCCGCCCCGAGGCGGAGGGCGGGCGGCTGGCCCACGCCGGCACCGTCGAGGTCGTCAGCAGCCTGGAGCGCGATGGCCGCCCGGTGTACCGCGATCTGCGCTGGGGGGTCTATGTCACCGTGGCTGCTCCTGATGATTATGTCAAACAATGTTTTGCCGAATACGGACTGGCGACCGACGCCAGCGGGCGCTACACGGCGCTCTATCGGCCCTACCACCTGATCGGTCTGGAGCTAGCCGTGAGCGTCCTCCGGGTGGGGTTGCGCGGCGAGGCCACCGGCTGCCCCGGCGCCTTTCGCGGCGATGTGGTGGCCGTGGCAAAGCGCGACCTGGCGGCCGGCGAGCGTCTCGACGGCGAGGGCGGATACACGGTCTACGGTCGGTTGCTCCCCGCAGCGACCTCGCTGGAGCGCGGCCTGCTGCCCATCGGCCTGGCCCACGAACGCACCCTGCGCCATCCTGTGCCCAGGGGCACGGCCCTGCGCTGGGAGGATGTGCACTACGAGCCGACCAACCCCACCGTGCGGATGCGGAAGCTGATGGAACGCACCTTTGGAGGGGAAGGATGAGCGCGCAGGTCAGCATGCTCGGCCTGGGACTGATGGGTCGCCCGATGGCTCAGACCTTGCTCCGCGCCGGTTACGCCGTGCGGGGCTGGAACCGTTCGCCGCTCGATCCGTCGCTCGTCGCGGGTCTGCCCCTGTGCGCAAGCCTGGCCGATGCGGCGGCTTCCGACATCTGCATCCTGATGCTCGCCGACTCGCCTGCCGTAGACGCCGTGCTGGAGGGGCTGGAGCCGCACCTGCGCCCCGGAAGCCTGGTGGTGGATATGGGCAGCTCCGACCCGACGCGTTCGATGCTCCATGCCACGCGCCTGGAGGCCCGCGGCATCGGCTGGGTGGACGCTCCAGTCTCGGGGGGCCCCGAGGGGGCTGCGACCGGCACACTGGCGATTATGGCCGGGGGTGCCGAGGCGCACGTGGAACGCGCTCGCCCCGTGCTGGAAACCCTGGGCCGCGTGGTGCGCGTGGGCGGCCCCGGCGCCGGCCATGTCGCCAAGGTGATCAACCAGCTCATCGTCGGCCTGACCATCGAGGCCGTGGCCGAGGCCACCATCCTGGCCGAGGCCATCGGGGTTGACCTGACGCGGCTGCGGCAGGCCCTCGCGGGCGGGTTCGCCGACTCACGGGTGTTGCATCTCCATGGCGCGCGCATGGCCTCGCGCAGCTACGTTCCGGGTGGGCGAGTGACCACCCAGCTCAAGGACCTGCGCCTCGCCCGCGCCCTGGCCGACACGGCGGGGGTGCGCCTGCCGCACCTTGACGACACCCTGGAACGCTACCAGCGTCTGGTGGCGCGTGGCGACGGCGCGCTCGACCACTCTGCGCTGCACAAACTCTTGCTGGAAGAACAGCGCTCTGCCGGTACCGTCACCGCCGCAGGAGCGCCAACGAGTGGAACCGAGGGGGCATGAAAAGCATTCAGATTGTCCAGATCGGCCTTGGCAGCGTCGGGCGGGAACTGGCACGACAGATCCTGGCCCGGCGCGACGCTCTCATCCGCCGCTACGGCTTTTCGATAGACTACCTCGCAGTCGCTGACAGCACTGGCATGTTCTTCTCTGGCGCGCCCCTGCCTCCAGAAACGGTACTGACCATCCTCGAGGCCAAAGCTGCCGGGCGCACCCTGGCCGACCAGGGCGCACCCCGGCGCGGCAGTCTCGGTGTGCTGCCCATCACCGCCCAGGGCATTGCCGTGGACGTCTCGGCGTATGCCGGCACGACGGTGATCCTGGCCGACGCGGTGCGCTTCGGCCACCGCGTGGTTACCGCCAACAAACAGCCCCTCTGCGCGGCCTACCACGAT
Source organism: Chloroflexaceae bacterium (assembly GCA_046719255.1). GTDB lineage: Bacteria > Chloroflexota > Chloroflexia > Chloroflexales > Chloroflexaceae > JACAEO01. Next base: position 4,320 of record JBDNDG010000166.1, on the reverse strand, counting down.
TTCCTGACCCTGACCGAAAATGGCGCGACGCGCTACGAGGCCACGGTAGGCGCCGGCCTGCCGGTGATCGGCGCCCTCCAGGGCCTGCTCGACAGCGGCGACGAGGTGCTGCGCATTGAGGCCGTTATGAGTGGCACCCTGGGCTACCTCTGTACGGAACTGGAGGCCGGCAAGCTGCTCTCGGTCGCCCTGCGCGAGGCCCATGCCCTCGGCTACACCGAACCCGACCCCCGCGACGATCTGAGCGGTCTGGACGTGGCGCGCAAGGCCCTCATTCTGGGGCGCACCTGCGGCCAGGGCTGGACGATTGACCAGATCCCTCCGGAGCCGTGGTACCCTCCAGAGTTTGCCCATCTCGAACTGGACGAGTTCATGGCGCGCCTGGAAGAACTCGATGCGCCGATGGCCGAACGGGTGGCCGCGGCGCGGGCCACGGGGGGCGCCCTGCGCTATGTGGCCAGCGTTACGCCCGAGGGCGCCCGTGTCGGTTTCCAGGTCGTGCCTGCCGACCATCCGCTCGCCAGCCTGCGCGGCCCCGACAATCTGTTCAGCTTCACCACCGCACGCTACGCCGAGCGCCCCCTGGTTATTCGCGGCCCCGGCGCTGGCGTTGCCGTCACCGCCGCCGCGGTGCTGGCGGATATCGTCGCCACGGGCAGGGAGATGCACGGGTGAGCCGGATGCCTGCAGGTGAACAGAGGGGAAACCTGGTTTCTCCTCTGTTCAGAATGACAACCTTCGCTGTACGTCAGTCACTGCTCGCCTTCCTGGCGCTCCTCTTGCTGGCCGCCTGTGCCGCACCGCCCGCCCCGCCTCCGGCCACGGCGATGGTGGCGCCAGCGAGCGCCACGTCGGCCCCGGTTACGCCGGTTGCGTCCCAAGCCACGCCGACCGCGCCAGCGCCCCGTCCGCCGCTCGGCACGTTCTTCTTCTACTGGTACAACTGCCCCGAGCAAGAGTGTGACCCGACTCAGGTGCGCTTTCTGCCCCCGGGCTGGGTCACCCCGCTGCCCAACGATCCCGACCTGCGCGATGGCGCGAGCTATTCCTCCTACAACTACGACTGGTACGAGCAGGAACTCCGGACCATGGGCGCAACCGGGATTGATATGGTCTTCCCGGTGAGCTGGGGCGATCATCCCCATCCCTGGTTCAGGCAGGATCGCATCGACCTGCTGGTCCAGGCGAATGGCGTGCTGAAGCAACCGTTGCAGATCGGCATGTTTCTCGATACCACCGCCCAGCAAGGCATGTTTCAGGCCTACCTGGGCAATGGCTACCGAACCGGGCCAGACGCGCCGCGGATGCCGGTGAGCGATCCGCGCAGCGGCTACTTCTTCTACGACAGGCATATTCGCGATTTCTTCCGGCGGGTGCCACGCGATATGTGGGCAACGGTTAACGGCCGGCCGATCATTATCACCTACACCACCATCTGCTGCGACGACATTGGGATGAGCGGCGAACTGTGGAACAGCGTCAAGCGCGCCTTCGCCGCCGATTTTGGCGTAGCACCGTGGCTGATTCTGGAAGAGACGTGGCTGAGCGCGCCGCCACCTGCCGGCCTGCCCGCCGCTGCCGACGTGGCCGATGGCGTCTATCGCTGGGGTACGGCTCTCAACGGCCCCTACACCGGCGAGTTGCGCGGCTACCGGGTAAGCAGCGTGGGGCCGGGCTTCGACAATTCGCGCATCCCCCGGGTTACCGAGCCACGAGTACAGCCGCGCGATCTACCCCCTGGCGGTGGGCCCCGCGCGCCCGGCGCATTCCTGCGCGCCAGCCTGGCGTCGGTGCCAGAGGACGCCGATCTGGTGCTGATCGAGACCTGGAACGAGTGGCCAGAGAGCACAGCCGTTGCGCCCGCGGCCTACACCGACGCCAACGGGCGCCCCCTGCCCCCCGATTTCTACCTGCGCATCATCCGCGCCTGGAAGGGCCGGTAGGCCCTCCACGACCCCGTTCCCGGCCTTCCCGGACCTCGCCTCATACCATCTCAGATTGTAGATTTCAGCTTGCACATTGTCGCGCAAGGCGTCCAGGTGCACCTTGACGCACCGCTGCGTGCGGAGGGTTCAAGGCAAATTGATAGATTTGAAATGTATTGGATTCAGGGCGCGCCCTGACGACGGTGCATCAGCTCCGGGCGCTCCAGGCCCACGCTTGCGTACCTGTTCACACCCGGGGTAACGCGCACACCCGGGAGCGCGGTCGTCCCGCCCTCGCCGTGCATGCGCGTGCACGATGCCCTCGCTCCCGGGAGAAGGGTGAACAGGACACGCTTGCACACTATTGACGCAGCGTGTTATGATAACGCATAGCAGCATTTCCCGTCCCTGACCTGGATCGCCAAAGGAGCAAAGCGATGGCGCTTGATACTCACGAGACCGAGGTTCCGTACCATCAATTGTTCATCAATGGCGAGTGGTGCGATGCAGAAGGTGCAGCGACCTTCGACGTGACCGAGCCGGCCACGGGCCGACTGCTTGCCCGGGTCGCCAGTGCAAGCACCGCCGACGTGGATCGGGCCGTGGCGGCGGCGCGCAACGCCTTCGACAACGGCCCCTGGCCGCACACGCCGCACTTCGAGCGCGCCCGCATCCTGCACAAGATCGCCGATGTGATGGAAGAACGCGCCTTTGAACTGGCCGAGCTGGAGAGCCGCGACGTTGGCGTGCCCATTCGCAAGACGACCTACAATGACATTCCCCTCGGGCTGCACATGATGCGCGTGTTTGCCGAACTGGCCCGCCGCTCCCCCTACGAGCCGTTACCCTGGAACGACTTCCCCACTCTGACCTGGAGCTTCGTCTGGCGTGATCCTTTCGGCGTCTGCGCGCAGATTATCCCCTGGAACTACCCCTTCTGCATGGCCGTCTGGAAACTCGGCCCGGCCCTGGCCACCGGCAACACGATAGTTTTCAAACCGGCCACCCAGGCGCCGCTCACTTCGATCGAACTGGTGCGCATGATCGACGAGACCGGGTTGCTGCCCCGCGGCACGATCAATATGATCACCGGCCCCGGCGGGGCTATCGGCGACTACCTGGTGGCCCATCCGCAGGTTGATAAGGTTGCCTTTACCGGCTCCACCGAGGTCGGGCGACGAATCATGGCCCTTGCCGCGCCGCACATCAAGAAGGTGACCCTGGAACTGGGCGGCAAGTCCCCCACCGTGCTGCTCCCCGACGCCGACCTCGACAAGGCGATTGACGGCGCCCTGTTCGCGATGTTTTACCACGCCGGGCAACTCTGCGAGGCCGGCACGCGCTGCTTTGTCCACACGTCCATGTACGATGAGGTGGTCGAACGCATGGTCATGCGCACGCGCCAGTTGCGCATCGGCGATCCCCTGGAACTGGAGACGGACATCGGGCCGTTGATCAGCTTTGCTCAGCGCGAACGGGTGGAAAACTACATCCGCATCGGGCGCGAGGAGGGCGCGCGGCTGGCCATTGGCGGTGGGCGGCCCGTCGGCGCCCTCTACGAGCAGGGCCCCTTCCTCGAGCCGACGATCTTCACCCATGTGAACAACCGCTCGCGCCTGGCCCAGGAGGAGATCTTCGGTCCGGTGCTGGCGGTGATCCGCTACGACGAGATCGGCGACGCGATTGCTATGGCCAACGACTCGATGTACGGCCTGGCCGCCTCGGTCTGGTCGCGGGACGTGCAGCAGGCCATCGAGGTCGCCAAACGCCTGCGCGCCGGCACGATCTGGATCAACGACCACCACATGCTGAACCCCCACGCGCCCTTCGGCGGCTTCAAGGAGAGCGGGATCGGGCGCGAAATGGGCGTGGCGGGGATGCTCGAATACACCGAACCGAAGCATATCCACGTAGATTTCCAGCAGAAACGCTCCGGCAAGATCTGGTGGGACGCCCTGCTGCCGCCGGAGCACGAGGATCACGAGTAGCAGAGCCTCTTCTGCATAGGTGGAGGGGAACCGTTTCAGGGATAGATTTTCTGGGCCATGGCCTCTCCTCCTCCTGATGCGCGCCACTTGCCCCGCGGCAACCCCGCGCGCCCCGGGGTCGCCCCCGCGCCCCCACGGGCCGGGCGGCCCCGGAGAATCATCACCCCGCCCACCGTAGGGCCGAAGCATTCGCACCCACCCCCGCCCTGGACTCACCGGCCGCCCATGCGAATGCTTCGGCCTGCCCCCCGCCACGACAACACCCCCCGCCCCGCGGCACCCCCCCGCCACTCGCGTGGGCGCCACACAAACCACGACGTCGCACCCTTTTCACGATCCTCCAGAATGCGGTACACTACTCTATACCCGTATCGCACCGTATCAATATCTGTGGCGAGGAAGCCACC
>JBDNDG010000165.1:0-9484 GCA_046719255.1 Chloroflexaceae bacterium | reverse complement strand
GATCTATTGCCGCCGCATTCGCTATCAGAGGGAACCCGGAACCGCTCGGCGCCGACCGCGACCTGTTGCTGCTACAGGCCGCCCGGGAGGGCCTCACCAACGTCCGCAAGCACGCCGCCGCCCGCAGCGCGACGCTCACGCTGACCTATTTCGCTGACCGCTGTGTGCTCAATGTGCAGGACGATGGCCGGGGCTTTGTCCCCGACCTGCCAGTGGCGGTGGATCCGACGAGCGGCGGGCTCGGGCTCGCCGGCCTGCGCTCGCGTGCCGCGGCCCTCGGGGCGAGCGTGGTCGTTGAGAGCGCGCCTGGAGAGGGTGCGACCCTGTCCGTGAGTATACCGTATACCGAAGCGAGGCCACGGTGAAGACCCACCTGGCGAATATGTTTGGGAAGCTGGGCCTGGAGGACCGTACCGCGGCGGTGACGGTCGCCCTGCAGCGGTCGTTGATCCAGTTGTAGCACAAGGAGCCGACATTATGTATCTGACGGGCGCGATTCCTGCCATACCTGTCCTGTCCCTCACCGAGAGCCTGCCGTTCTACTGTGACAAGCTCGGGTTCACCCTTGTCCACTGTGCCGATGGATTCGCCATTGTACGGCGCGACGCGGTGGAAATCCATCTCTGGGAGGCCAACGACCAGACATGGCGCTCTCGGACTGGCACATCGCCTGTTGTCTCCGGCGCGGAGACATTCCTCGCCGGAACGGCCAGTTGCCGGGTCGCGGTTGAGGCTGTTGACGAGTTTCACGCATCCCTTGACTCCGCTGGTATCCTGCATCCTCATGCGCCGCTCGCCACCCAGCCCTGGGGCACCCGCGAATTCGGCGTGCTCGATCCCGATCGAAATCTGATCACGTTCTTTGAGCGCTTGTCATAAATCCCTACTCGCCCGTCGTCACCAGGGCGCCATCCGTTACACATCGCCGCTAGCGTTTCGCCGGCGCGCTCCCTACGCTGGCCGCGTGAGGAAGGCGCCGCTGGTGGCGAGGCTGATGGCTACCCCGGGGCCGCGAGGGCCAGTGGCTCGCAGGTGCACGCGACCTCGCCCTGCTCCAGCAGCACCTGGGGGACACCGTACTCGCGCCGACCCCACCGCCCCGGCGCATCACCCGTTGCCCCGCGGTGGGTACCGCCGCCCGGCGCACCCCGCGCGCCCCGGGGGCACCCCACGCACGCCCGAAACCGGTCGGTGCCCTCCCCTCGGCCCACCTGGCACGGGATGCCCTCGACCCGCCCCCGGGCCACCTTGTAGCGCCGCTCGCCAGGGTTCGTTTCCCGTATTTGCTCCAGGGGGCAAAAAAGACGCGGAACCTCATGCGAGATTCCGCGGCCTGCTGTGGAGCGGGCGACGCGACTCGAACGCGCGACCATCTGCTTGGAAGGCAGATGCTCTACCAACTGAGCTACGCCCGCAGCGGATCAACTGTACCACACTCTGTCCCCACGCGCAAGGGCCACCGCGCATGTGCTCACCTTTCGGGTAAGGCGCCACCCCGGAAGTGCAGACGTCTCGCCCACAAACGTCGGCAAGCAAACGCCTCCTGAGCCGGCCGGAGCCCGTCCTGCACGGAGCGAAGGCCGAAGCGCAGGCCGTAGCGAAAGGGCATTCGCACCCTTCACTCCGCGCTGCTCGGGGCGCGAACATCAGGACGTTGTATTCGCCGCGGGGACCCGCGCGCAGCCCTATCACCCCTTGTCAGCCCCTGGTATAATCAGCGTAAGACGGTGCTTCAGATCCGGGCATCCTGGCTTGACTGTTGCTCCACGGCCCCATGACCGGTCTGTGGAGGTGTGAAGATGTGGAGGTGAGGTCACCTGGTCAGGGGGTGTGCGCTATTCGCTGCGCGGCAGAGGGAAGGACACGCTTCGACAGGCTCACCGCAGGTGGGGAAACCCGGTGTCCTCATCTTTCATATCAATGCCACCCTGGCGAGGCAGGTGAGTTGCTCCCCGGCTCTACCCGTCCATACCCCCACCCGACCCCTCTGGGGAGTAGGAGAGATTGACAGTTAAGGAGCTCGTTTGTTGAACAGATTTGAACCATTCGCCGCGAAGTGCACCTCAGGAGGGCCGGATGGTTGCTCCCGTTTCCAACCCTGGTGCTGCGCCTGACCGGCCAGCCATTCTGATTGTTGACGACGAACCCAACGTCACCCGTTCCCTCGCCCGCAGCCTGCGCGATCGCTTCACCGTCTTCACCGCCACCACTGCCGCCGCTGCACTCGACATTGTCTCCCGCGAGCGCATCGCCGTCATCCTTACCGACCAGCGTATGCCCGACATCAGCGGCGTGCAGTTGCTCGAACGTGCCCGCGATATTCGCCCTGAAACCCTCGGCATCCTGATTTCGGGCTATACCGATGTGGCCGCTCTGGTTGATGCCCTCAATCTGGGCAATGTCCGTGGGTTTCTCCCCAAACCCTGGGACATCCACCAGTTGCGCCGCCAGCTCGAACAGGCCGTCCGCGATTACCAGGCCGGCTTCCTCGAACGCGATGTGCTCCGCAATACGGCTGAAGCGGTGACCAGGGCGCAGGAACAGGTGGCCGAGTTGCGCAAGGCGCTCGATGAGATCGCCTCAGGTCATGGCGATGCGCTCTTTGCCCAGTGGGAGCGTACCAACGCCCAGGCTCGCCATGAGCCCGCCGGAACGTTCGCGCATCCGTTCTACGATGGCCCCCGGGCCGAAACGCCGATCAGCCAGCACGACCCCACCACCTTCAATGGCCTGGTCGCCGAATACGGGGACCTGCTGGATCAGGCTGTTGAGCAGCGCTTTTTCCAGAGCCAGTCGGCGGTGCCGGATCACCTGCGCGCCCTGAGCGAGCGCATGGGCACTCACTGGGCCGGCCCCCGCGATGCCGTCGAGATCCACACCACGGCGCTCAAGCGTCGTATCGCCGCAGCTCCCGCCGCCCGGGTTACGGTGTACGTGGAAGAGGCGCGCCTGCTGCTGCCGGAGTTGCTGGGCAATCTGGTGGTGTTCTACCGCGCCTGGCTCGCCACGACCCTCGCCGGGCGCCGGCTACCGCCGACGTTATGAGTCATCGTCCCCTTCCCCTCGATCCGATGCTCGCCCAGGCGACGCTGCCCGTTGTTGTCCTCGACGGCACCGGGCGCCTGCTGACACTCAATCCGGCTGCCGCCAGGCTCTACGGGCGCGCTGGTGAGGCGCTCGCCGGCCTGCCCTTCGTTGAGCTGGTTGACCCATTCAGCCGCGAGAAGGCGGCCTTGATGATCGCCGAGGCGCTCACCCGGGGCGCTGCCCACGACTGGGAGTTGTACCACGCTCAGGCCGGCGCCCCGCCGCTTCCGGTGAGTTACACCGCCTGGCGCTGGCGCTCCGATCCCGCCGCGCCCTTTGCGGTTGCGGCCATTGGCCTTCCACTGACCGCAGCGGTGTCGCTGGCCGCGCAGCTTGCCACCACCAACCAGCAACTGGAGGGCGCCCTGCTGCAACTCGAACGCGCCCACGCCGAGCTGAAGGCCGCCCAGGCCCAACTGGTTCGCTCGGAGAAACTGCGCGCCATGGGCCAGCTCGTCGCTGGCGTCGCGCACGAACTGAATACGCCCCTCGGCTTCGTCGCCAATAATCTGGAGTTCCTGGCCGAACAGCTGCCCGCCCTCGCCGCGAGCAGCCCCGATCCTCAACTGACCGCCGATCTCGCCGAGGCGCTGGCCGAGAGCCGTGAGGGCCTTGAGCGCATGACCGGCATTGTGCGCGACCTCCGCAGCTTCGCCCGCCCGGATAGCCCCACCGTCCACGCCGCCGATCTCAACGCCAGCCTGGCCGCCACGGTGCGTATCGCCCGAACCCTCTGCCCGCGCGGTGTAACCATCGTCGAACACTACGGCTCGCTGCCGCCGGTCATATGCGCGCCGGGCCAGATTAACCAGGTTGTGCTCAATCTGCTGACCAATGCCATCCAGGCCATACCGGAGCGCGGCACAGTCTCGATCAGTACCGCCCGGGAAGGGGAACAGGCGGTGATTACGATTGCCGATACGGGCGTGGGGATGGATGAGGCGACGCTGGCGCGGCTGGGGGAGCCGTTCTTCACCACCCGGCCCATCGGCGCCGGCATCGGCCTGGGGATCGCCGTGAGCATGGGCATCGTCGAACGCCACGGCGGGCGCCTGGAGTTCACCAGCGCGCCCGGGCAGGGCACCACTGCACGGCTCAGTTTGCCCCTCGGCTGATGACCCTCAGCTATCCGCGGCGACCACCTGGTTGCGACCGCTGGACTTCGCCATGAAGAGGCGTCGATCGGCAACGTCTACCCCATCTTCGGCCGAGTCACCTCTGACATCGGCAACCCCCAGGCTGATTGTGACACGGAGTTGCGGGTCGAGACTACGCCAATTGTAGCGTTCGACCGCCAGGCGCAGGCGTTCGGCAAAGTCCGCCGCCTCGGAGAGCGGCGTGTTGGGAAGCGCGATCAGAAAGGCATCGGCGCCGTAGCGAGCAGCCACGTCACTCGGGCGACAGATCGTCCGCACGACCGTCGCCACGATGCGCAGGACCTGATCGCTCACGTTGTGCCCGCAGCGCCGATCGATCTCCTCGAAATGATCCAGATCCGCGCGCAGCACCGAGAGGGGTTGGCCCGTGGCCCGGGCCTGAACAGCCAGTTCCGGCAGGCGCCGATCAATGTAGTGGCGACTGGCAAGGCGCGTCAACGGATCCTCGTGCAGCTCGCGCGCCGCTTCCAGCACCTGCGTCGGCACACCGGGCGCATCAGATGGATCGTGCTCCTCAGTTGTCTCGTGGATCTCGGCACGGGGCAGATGCGCCAGGAGTTGATCGGTAAAATCCTCGATATCCTCAGTTGCGACAATCGCATCGGCGGCGCCGCGCTCACGCGCGGCTCGGGCAGCCGGCTCATCGGCCACGACGGCAATCAGCTTCGCGGGGGTGGGCAGGCACCGCCAGAGATCCCAGACAACCGGATCGGTGGTGTCGGCGATCAGGAGGGCCGGGTCGGGCGTGCGGGCGAGTTGATCCTGGGCCTGCACCACATCGGCGGCGATGAGCAAGCGGTAACCTTGCAGGCGCAGACTGGTGGCAATCGAGGCCCGTAAGCCCTCGTGCGGGTAGATTAACAGGGCGGCGGGACGGGGCTGGCCGCGCCGCTCCTGCTGATGCGGCCTTGCCACGATACGCCGGTCGAGGACGTAGCTGCTGCCGGCGATGTTCTTGGCTGCGCTCTTCACCTCGGCGGCCACCTTGCTGATCTCGTCTACACTGCGGAACCGCCCGCCCTCCGAGATTACGATCGAAATCGAAATACTTAACAGACCAAACTGCCGGGGCACTCCGTGGCGGTCCTGCCCCTGCAAGTAGCCACGTTGCAGATCCTCAGGATCGTAGAGCGCGCACACGCGCTCGTCGAAGGTATGAATGATCTGCTGGGCCAGGGCCTCGGGAAAGCCGCCGTAGTGGATAATGGCAAAGTCGTCGCCACCAATGTGACCGAGGAAATCGTCGCGTGGAGCCGTCCCGGCGAGTACGCTGGCCAGAGTGTGGATGGCCCGGTCGCCGCGGGCGAAGCCGTAGGCGTCATTGAAGGCCTTGAAATTGTCGAGATCCACATAAATCAGCGCAAACGGCGTCTGTTGAGCGATCTGGCGTTCGATTTCGGCCTGGAGCAGCACATTACCCGGCAGCCCGGTGAGGGGATAGATTACGGGCAACTTGGCGGCGCGCCGCAGATGGCTGCGGATGCGGGCCAGCAGCACGTCAATATCGTAGGGCTTGACGATGTAGTCGTCGGCGCCGCTGTCGAAGCCAATCACCACCTCGGCGGAGGTGCTGCGGGCAGTCAGAATGATCATCGGCAGGTGCGACGTGCGCGTATCGTTGCGCAACTGCCGAATGGCCTCAAAGCCGTCCATCAACGGCATGATCAGATCGATCAGCAGCAGATCCGGCGGATGGTCCTGGGCCATGCGAATGAGCTGATCGCCATCGTGGGCGATCAGCACTTCGTAGCCGGCCTCTTGCAACGTCTCGCGCAACAAGAGACACATCGCTGGATCATCGTCAGCCACCAGAATGCGAGGTTGAGCTGTCATCGGTCGCTCTGTAAGGACGTCAGAGTACGCTCGCGTTGACAGTTGAGCATAGCCTTGATGACCATCGGGCCCCGGGCAAATAACTACCATACAGAATACCATACAGCAACTACCACAAGCCACCGTAATACTACATTGCCAGTGCTACAACGTCGATACCGCCAGGTCGCAGAGGCTCGGCGGCACCCCGGGGCGCCCCTTCCTCTGCCTGCAGGTCTGGAGAGCACTGGCTGGCCGCGCTCCCCGGGCAGGCTGGTTCACGAACGTGCAAATACGGGGAAACCGGGTTTCCCCACGCCCCTCCCTGAGGGGAGGGTTTGGGAGGGGCTGCGCCCTCCCAGGGGTAGTTATCTTCATGCTGGCGTTGTGCGGCGCAGCCGCCTGGACGACTGGTAATACAATTTAACGACGCCGGGACGGCGATTTGCGTTCCTGAAACCGGGGAAGCCGGGTTTCCCCAGCCCCCTGCCAGGCAGGGCGCGGCGCGGCCCGCTCGCTGTTGCGCCGGGCCAGCAGCCAAACAGCTCCCCGACCCGATAGCTCGTGCTATAATTTGGTAGTCGGATTACAGCATAATGCGCTGCCCGTACACCCGCGCGGCTGGTTCACACGATACAAGAAAGGTTCCTGTTCGCCAATGACCACCTTTGAAGCCCTCGGGCTGAGTGAGACGCTTCTGGCTTCGCTTCGCGAGCTGGGCTACGACGAGCCGACGCCGATCCAGGCCCAGGCCATTCCCGCCATGCTCTCGGGGCGCGACGTGATCGCGCAGGCGCAAACCGGCACCGGCAAGACCGCGGCCTTTGCCCTGCCGATCATCGAGCGGCTCTTACCCACCCGGGCGCCCCAGGCACTGGTGCTGGCGCCCACCCGCGAACTGGCCATGCAGGTGGCGGAGGCCGTGTTCCGCTACGGCAAGAGCCGTGAAGCCCGCGTGCTGCCAGTCTACGGCGGGCAGCCCATCGAGCGGCAGTTGCGCGCCCTGGAGCGCGGCGTGCAAGTGGTCGTGGGCACCCCCGGGCGCATTATGGACCATATGCGCCGCGGGACGCTGGCCCTCGATGCGATCCGCACGGTCGTGCTCGATGAGGCCGATGAGATGCTCGATATGGGCTTTGCCGAGGATATCGAGTACATTTTGCAGTACACCCCCCCCGAACGACAGACAGCGCTCTTCTCGGCCACGTTGCCCGAGGCCGTCCAGAGCCTGGCCCAACGTTATACCCGCGACCCGCTGCGCATCAGTGTGATCAGCGAGACCTTGAGCGCGCCGCGGATCAAACAGGTCTACTACGATGTTCTGCCGCGCGAGAAGCTCGATGCGCTCTGCCGCGTGCTCGACGTGGAAACGCCCGCCTCAGCGATCATCTTCTGCCGCACCCGCGCCGAGGCTGACCAGCTCGGCGAGAGCCTCCAGGGCCGGGGCTACCTGGCCGAAGTCATCCACGGCGACCTGAGCCAGGCGATGCGCGACCGGGTTATGAAGCGCTTCCGCGAGGGACAGATCGAGCTGCTGGTAGCCACCGACGTGGCCGCCCGCGGGCTTGACATCCCCGACGTGAGCCACGTGATTAACTACGATGTGCCGGGCGATCCTGAAAGCTACGTCCATCGCATCGGTCGCACCGGGCGCGCCGGGCGCGCCGGTATGGCCATCTCGCTGATCACCCCCCGTGAACGCCGTCAGCTCCAGCTTATCGAACGCGCCACCCGCACCCGCATCCAGCCCTCCAGGCTGCCCACGCTGGCCGATGTGGCCGCGCGGCGGCGCGAGGCCTTCCGCGATGCCCTGCGCGAGGTCCTCGCCAATGAGAACCTCGACCCCTACGTGCTGATGGTCGAGGAGATGACCGCAGAGCACGATGTCACCGAGCTGGCCGCCGCCGCCTTCAAGCTGCTCCTCAACGAAGTTGAGCAGGAGGATACCCTGGTCAGTGTTGAGGGTGACAGCGCCGGCACCGAGGCCGGAATGACCCGCCTGTTCCTCGATGTTGGCCGCTTTGACCGCATCCGCCCCGCCGATATTGTCGGCGCGATTGCCAATGAAGTGGGCCTCTCGGGCAAGCAGATCGGCGCGATTGATATCTACGACCGCTTCGCCTTCGTCGAGGTGCCCTCGGATCAGGCTCAGCGGGTGCTCCACGGCCTCGCCGGGGTAACCCTGCGCGGCCGGCCTGTCCGGGTGTCCCTGGCCAAGCCGAAACGCTGATGTGAACATAGCCCGCGCACGGGAGGGTTTGGGAGGACTGCGCCCTCCCAGGAATGGTTATGTTATTCCGGCTGGGGAAAGCGGGTTTCCCCGGCCCCCTCCCTGAGGGGAGGGCACGGCCCTCCCGGGAGGATCGCTTTTCATTCCTGCAGGGTGCGGCACAGACGCACATGGTTTCGACAGCACATCCATCGAATATACCGCGTACTAACCAGATCGAAAGCTTATGAATGATGGTCAGTCGGCGGGCACGAACACTCCGCCGTTGTACATTGTCTCGGGAGGCGCGGGAGGAGTGGGGGCCGAGGTTGCGCGCCTGGTGCTGACCCAGTTCGAGGGCGTTGATGTGCCGCTGATCGTGGTGCCAAACGTGCGCGACCCGGCCCAGCTCACCCGGGTGGTGGCCGAGGCCGAAGCCACCAATGGCACCATTTTGCATACCCTCATGGAGCCCGAACTGCGGCGCGATCTGGTACGGAAGGCCCGCGAGCGCCATGTCTACGAGATCGACCTGGTCGGGAGCGTGCTCTCGCGCCTCGCCACGGTGCTCGGTCGTGAGCCGGTGGGCAAGGCCGGCCTCTACCAGCAGCGCCGCTCGGCCTACTTCGAACGCCTGGAAGCCATCGAGTACGCCATGCAGCACGACGATGGCGCCCGCCTGAGCGATCTGAGCGACGCCGAGATCGTGCTGGTGGGCATCTCACGGGTGGGCAAAACACCGCTGAGTATGTACCTGGCCGTGCTGGGCTGGAAGGTCGCCAACGTTCCCCTGGTAAAAGAAGTCGCCCTGCCTCAGGCCCTGCTCCAGGTAGATCGCCGCCGGGTGATCGGCCTGATCGTTGACGCCGAGCAGATCACCGCCCGGCGACGCTGGCGCCAGCGCCGCTTTGGCGTCTCGATGGGGCAAACGTATGTTGACCCCGAGGGTGCCGAAGAAGAGGTCGAGTGGGCCCGGCGGCTCTTCCGGCACCACGGCTGGGCCACTGTCAACCTGACCAATAAGTCGATCGAGGAGGGCGCCGACGAGATTATTGCCCTTGTCACCCGCTGGTTCAGGCACGACGGCGCCAGAACGCACCCTATCTGAGTCTCTTAATGGATGGCTATGCTATACTTCTAACGTGAAAATAGCCCGTGCGGGGAGGGTTTGGGAGGGCACAGCCCTCCCGGGAATGGTTTTTCTCTGTTCATTCTGGCG
>JBDNDG010000164.1:0-9550 GCA_046719255.1 Chloroflexaceae bacterium | reverse complement strand
TGACGTTGCAATCCAGCGCTGAGCACCGGAGAACCTGCGTCTCCCCAATCCCCTGGCCGCCGGAGTGGCAGGCCCTCGGCGGCGGGAGGTTCTGGGAGGGCCCGGCCCTCCGTCGTTGTGCAGCGCAGCCGGGTGGGTGCCCAACATGCCACGGCCCCGGGCGCGGCGCACAAAGATCCCCCTTGAGTAACGCCCTTCTATAGCCTATACTGCAATACAATCGTCGCATTGCATTCTGAGGAACGGCCAGCGGATACGTGTCTGCTGGCTGGCGGTTTTCGGTCCCCAGAAGGAGGTACTTCCATGACGCAGACCGTGGTAGGTATCTTCGAGCAGGCTGCGGATGCGGATCGCGCGGTTGCCGACCTGATCGCCGCCGGGATCGCGCGCGAGAAGATCAGCCTGGTCACCCCCCAGCAGCAGCAGGAGCATGTACACATCCCCGGAGCCAGCGTCGAGCACGTGGAGGACATGGCCATCGGCGCGGTGGGGGGCGGACTCCTCGGCGGGATGCTGGGGGCGCTGGTGGGGATGGTGGCTATCGCCATTCCCGGCATCGGCCCGGTGATTGCCGCCGGCCCCCTCGCAGCCGCGCTGGGCGGCGCTGGAGCGACGATGGTGCTGGGCGCGGGTGCTGGCGCAGTGGGTGGCGGCATCCTCGGGGCACTCACCTGGGCGGGCATAACCCACGAGGAGGCGGTGGTGTACGAGGACCTCATCCGCCGCGGGGGCACTCTGGTGATGGTCCGCGCCGACGGGGATGAGCGCGAGCGCGCAACGGCGATCCTCCACCGCGACGGCGCCGCCGACGCCGCCACCCTGGAGGCGGAGTGGCGGCACAAGGGTCTGGCGTGAGGGAGACCGCGCGGACCCCACCGGTTTACCTGTGGGGTCCGCAGCCCTGTCCGACGGGGTTCACGAGCGGGCGTGGCAACGTTGTTTCCTCATGTCCCCGCCGGCGGGGGTGGCAAGCCCGTCTCACCGGGAGCCGACGCAGCCGCATGGACGACGAAACGCCAGATTGTCAGGTGGGCGGGGAGCATACCTCAGCGCATCGTTCCCCCGTACGTTTCGGGCGCCAACAAGTCGCGCAGGCCGTCGCCGAGCAGGTTGAACCCGGTGACGCTGAGGGTGAAAGCCAACCCTGGGAAGAAAGCCAGCCACCAGGCTGTGTCGAGGTAGTCGCGTCCGGTTGCCAGCAGGGCGCCCCATTCGGGGAGGGGTGGTTGTGCGCCCAGGCCGATAAAGCTCAACCCTCCGGCAGCCAGAAGCATGGTGCCCATCCGCAATGTGACGAGGACAATCAACGGCGACGTCAGGTTGGGCAGGATGTGGCGCCAGAGGATACGCGTGTGGCCGATCCCGAGCGTCCGGGCAGCCTCTACGTAGAGCCCATGACGAGCCGAGATCGTCCCGCTACGGGCTACGCGGTAGAACGAAGGCAGTCCGACCACTCCCAGGGCGATTACTGTTGTATCCAGTGAAGGACCCAGGCGTGCCACCAGCACAATAGCGAGCAGCAATCCGGGAAAGGCCAGCCATATCTCCATGATGCGTGAAAGGATCTGATCGCCCCATCCCCGATGGTAGCCTGCCAACAAGCCCAGCCAGATCCCCGGCACCGCCGCGAGGAGTACGGACAGCAGGGAGATGTACAGGGCGATCCGTGCGCCATGGAGCACACGACTGTACAGATCGCGCCCGAAGGCGTCGGTGCCAAAGTGATGCTCGAGGCTCGGCGGCTGCAACCGCCGCGCGGGCTGGATCTGGTCGGGTGGGAAAGGGGCCAGGAGCGGCGCAAGCACACCGGTCAGCACGAGCATCCCTACCAGTACAGCGCCAACCAGGACATTTGGTCGCATTCTGAGCCGACGCCTGCGTCGAGCTGCACCGGGCGCAGTAGCGTGCTCGCTATGGCGATGACCAAGGGATCGGCTGGCAGGCTGTTCGAGGTTCAGTGCCATGGTGGTCAGATTGCTTCGTGCCCAACTCTGGGGTCGAGCCAGGCGTGGATCAGGTCAACTGCCAGGTTCAGTATCTGGTAGATCACTGCAATCAGAAGCACCGCGCCAACAACAACGGGAACATCGCGGTCAAAGATGGCCTGCACCACCAGTCGTCCCAGGCCGGGCCAGGCGAAGATCGTTTCGATAATGAACGCACCGCCCAGGATATGGCCGAGGTACAGACCAAGGATGGTGATCACGGGTAGGATCGCATTGCGGAAGATGTGATCGCGCCATACCAGCAACGGCCCGAGACCCTTGGCGCGTGCTGTGCGCACGAAGTCGGCGCTGCGCACATCAAGCAAGCAACTCCGCACGAGCCGGGAAAGCAAGGCAATCGCTGGCAGCGCCAGGGTCAGCGCGGGTAATACCAGGTGCGCCGGGCTGCCGGCTCCGAATACCGGCAGCCAGCCCAGCCTGAGCGCAAACAGTTGGATCAGCAACAGCGCCACCCAGAACGAAGGCAACGACTCGCCCAACGTTGCCGCAGCCATCACTGCCAGGTCCAGGTAACCTCCTGCACGCACGGCCGCGACCGTTCCGATGAGCAACCCCATCGCCAGCGCCATCCCCAACGCTGCCAGCGCCAGCTTGAGTGTTGCCCCGAACCGTTCGGCAAGCAAGGCTGCCACCGGGCGTCCAGAGACGACCGATGCGCCCAGATCGCCACGGAGCACTACCCCCTCAATGAACCGCGCGTAGCGCACGAACAGTGGCTGGTCGAGGCCCAGTTCCCGGCGTACGATTGCCAGTTGTTCCTCCGAGGCCAGGTCGCCTGCCAGGGTCTGTGCTGCATCACCGGGCACCACGTCGAGCAGGGCAAAGACGATCATGCTAACAGCGAGCAGCATCAGCACCGCTCCAGCAAGCCGCCTGAGCACATAACCAGTCATACGCGCCTCGGATTATGGTGCAGAACCAGGTGCTGGCTGGACCGTCGATCCACCGTGCTCCACAGCCAGCTCCTGGACTGCAGACCTGTGGAAGTGAATGCCGTTTGTTGAACGAGGGTGCCCCGGGCCCTGCGCCTTCACTCCTACCCGGCTCCCAACCTCCACAGATCCGGTCTCTGGAGCAGTGGAGGCGGGGAGCAGAGGAGCAGCCTACCAGGTCGGTTTGAGCTGTGTGTTATCGGGTAAGTACCCGGGCCTCATTGAGCAAAATACGCCCCATAGAGGCCAGGTGATAGTTCTGAACCCGTTTGTTGATCGCCAATACATCCACCGGAACATAGAGCGGCTGCCAGGGCGCATCAGCCATGATCAGCTTCTGGGCCTCGACATAGTAGCCAGCGCGCGCGGTTTCGTCCAGTTCACGCGCCGCACGGTCGAGCAGCTCGTCTACCTGGGAGTTGCTGTAGCCAGAGCGGTTGGAACTGCCGATGCGGCTGGAGTGCAAATTGACGTTCAGCACATCGGCATCGTTGCGATCGTAGCGCCATAGCAACAGGTCGTACTGCCCCTCGGTAGCTGCCTTCGCCGCGGTGGGCGTATCATACTGCTGGATGGTCACGTTGACCCCAATCGCCTTCAACTGGCTCTGCAACAGGGTGGCAACATCCTCATTCGGGGCCCGGGCGAAAGTGAGCAGGGTCAGGTTCAACGGCTGGCCGTTGCGCGTAAGGGTGCCATCGGCGCCGGGAGCAAAGCCTGCCTCGCTCAGCAGCGCGCTGGCCCGAGCCGGATCGTAGCCCAGTTCGTACTGTTGCAGGCCGGGATCAAAGCCAGGCAAGGTGGGCGCCATCGGCGCGAACGCCACCTGACCGGTGCCACCGAGGGCCGCCGTGAGAATCTCTTCCTTGTTGACCGCATGGGAGAGTGCCTGGCGCACCTTTACCTCATCGAGAGGCGCTCTGGCGCAATTGAAGCCCAGGTAGATCAGGCTGTTGAGGCGTGTTTCGATCAGTTCGATTGACGGATCGGCCTTGAGTTTCTCAATATGGTTCGGTGAGTTCACGAAAATCAGATCGACTTCACCCGCCTGCAACGCTGCCAGTTGCGTACTGGCGTCGGGGATCACCTTGAAGACCACCCGGTCGAGGTAGGGTGCGCCAGGGTTGGTGACCGGCGCTGGCGACCAGCGATAGTCAGGATTGCGCTCCAGCACAACCTCGGTTCCTTGCTGCCAGGCAGCGATTTTGAACGGCCCGCTGCCCACGGGGTTCTGGCCAAACGCATCGCCAGCGGCCTCAACTGCCGCAGGACTGACAATGCCGGCATAAGGCGTTGCCAGGGTGCTGAAAAAGACCGCCGAGGGCTCGGTGAAGGTGAAGCGCACCGTGTAATCGTCAAGGGCCTGCACGTCGGTCATACTGGCCAGCCCCTCGCCTGCCGAGGTTTTAGCCTCCTTGAAGCGTTTGAAGGTAAACGCCACCGCTTCGGCGTTGAGGGGCGTTCCATCGTGGAAGGTAACATCGTCGCGCAGGGTAAAGGTAACACTCTTACCGTCAGGGGCAATCTCCCAACCCGTTGCCAGGTAAGGCTGGTAAGAGTTGTCCATATCGCGGAACACCAGCGTGTCGAAGATGTAGGGGAGGATGATGTTCTGACCCGAACCAGGGGCGGCGTGGGGATCGAGGCTGGTCGGTTCGGCAGTGATGGCGCGAGTGACGGTGCCGCCGAGCGCTGGTGTGGGTGCTGGCGCCACGGTAGGCGCTGAAGGGGCGGCAGTTGCCGCTGCCGCGGCCTCTGTCGGGGCAGACGGCGCTGCTGTGGGCGCTTCCGAGGGAGCCCGGGCCGCCGGGCCACAACCTGCAATAGCAACGAGCAACACCAGGGCAAGCGCGAACCTGAGGTGAGCATAGGGGAAATCTGCTTTCCCCAACCCTCTGCCCCGGGGGAGGGTTTGGGAGGACTGCGCCCTCCCAAACACCCTCGTCTCATCGTGTTGTTGTGCGGCGAAGTTGCATGGGTGTCTGGTACGCATCCTGGAACCTCCATTCGCTGTGGGTAGTACAGAGTCTGTTGTTCTTAATCATGAATGCTAGCATGAAAAGCAATACCTGCAAACCCTGTGCATGATGACACCGGGCAGCTTTGAGGCATCAGTATGAGGAAGCGGGGGTGTGGCCCCTCTTCCTGGTTAAGAACCCTTAACCTGGATATGCGGGCTTTGCGCCTGTGAAGTGGCGGGCGATCGCTGCGGCGAAGCCATCGAAGGAGCTGAAATCTTCGGCAACTACAGCAGGGGGCAGCCCCACCCGACGAGCGTATGCAGCCGTGTAGGGCCCGAAACAGCAGATCGCGCACCGGTCATAGTCCTGCGGGTGGTTGACCATGGCCAGGAAACTGGTGATCTCGGCGGAGCTACTGAAAGCAATCGCGTCTATGGCTCCCTGACGAATCAGTGCCAGTTCAGGTTCGTAGCGCGCCTTATCAAGTATGCGCGTTCGATACGCTGGCACGCGGGTCACCTGCATACCCAGACGTTGCAGGTCGGCGACGAACGTGGGCATAACATCAGGCTCCGGCGCTCCTTCCACAACTGGCGCGGGAACCAGAATCGTAGCAGCGCTCCCGGCGGCGATTGCCGCGAGGCCAGCGACGATGCCGCGTGGACTGGGCTCTTGGGGTATCAGATCTACTCGCAGACCGAGTTCAGCGAGGCGTTCGGCATCTTTGCCGATCGCGGCCAACCGTGAGGCGTTCAGTGCCGTAGGCGGCAATCCGAGCTGCTCGCACCGATGCAATAGCGCCTCGATACCGTTGCGACTGGTGAAGGCGATCCAGTCGAAGCTTGCGCACTGGCGCAAGCAAGCATCGAGCGCCGCGTAATCGTCGAGCAGCGTGATCTCGATGGTGGGCATAAGGATGGGCAGACCGCCCTGAGCCAGAATAGCAGCGGCAAAGCGGGGCGCATAGGTGCGTGGGGCGGTCACGAGCACCCGCCTGCCGAACAGTGGCATATCTGCGGACGGGTGCAGCATCGCGCGCACAGGACTATCAGACACGGCTTACCCCCGGGCTGCTGTTGAGTGGGGACAATCGGTTTATCTACCCGTCAACGGTGCTGGGAGTGCCCGCCGGGATAGCACACCTCACCGTACCGGCAAGGTCTGGGCGTCGAGGCGCGGCGGCGCTGCCCCTCAGACGCAGCGGCGCTGCCGCGCCTGACCGGTTGCGTACCGGATGCGCCACCTAGCTCCCGCTGGTGGAGTTTTCGGCCCCCTGCGCCAGGGCGTTAAGGACAGCGGCGCGCCCGATCATGCCCAGCAGGCGTCCCTCCGCATCCACCACCGGCAGGCGCTTGATTTTGTAGGTCATCATCAGGCGGATGGCCTCGGTAATCGGTGTTGCGGGGGTCACCGTGAAGACGGGGCTGCTCATCACATCGGCGGCGGTGCGGCCCTGCGCTGCCACTTCCAGCTCCTCGGGGCGGTCACCGCCGGCGAACCATACCGCCAGGCGCTGGATAGCCCCGGGCTGCACGCGCCGCCCGGCGCGCCGCAGAACATCGCCGTCGGTGATAATGCCTACCACGCGCCGGTCTTCGTCAATGACCACCACCCGCCGCTTCTCCGTCTCCAGCAGCCGGTCAAGGGTTTCCGTGAGGGGCGTGTCGCGATAGACGGTCGGCACATCAGTGATGGTCAGCTCACCCACGGTTGCCGGGGTGCTCCGGGGTAGCTGTAGCGGCTGCTCGGGCCGCTGACGCACCCTTTCGGCCACGGTTTTGAGCAGGTCCAGGCGGCTGACCATCCCTAGCAGGCGCCCGCTGGCGTCCACCACCGGTAGCCGCTTGAGATCGTGGTCGTTCATCACCGCAGCGGCATGGGCCAGGGAGGCGTTTTCGGGAAGGGTGACCGGATTCGGCGTCATCAGATCGGCGGCGCGCTGCGGTTTGGCCGCAAGTGAGGCCACGCGCTCGCCACGCTCTTCGATGGGGAGCAACTGCTTGAGGCGCAACGGCAGGGTGGTCACCCCCCGGCTCAACAGATCGCCATCGGTGATAATGCCCACCACGCGCTGTCCGGCATCCACCACCGGCACGGCCCGCAGTGCCCGGTCGATCAGCAGCCTGACGATCTCCGCGGCGGGTGTATCGAGCTGTACCCGCGCCACATCGCGGCTCATCACATCGGCAACGGTGAGGTGCCGGGGAAATGGCCCTGTGGGGCGGTGGCTGGCCTGCACAACCGTGACCGGAGTGAGGGTGATCATTCCCTCGCTCACCAACTCGCGCAGCGTGGGCAGAACCCGGGCCACCCGTTCGGCACGGTCAACAAAGGTGATGATCAGGGGCAGATGGCTGGGTAGTTCTACTGCGATGTCGGTGTGCACCACGCCGTGGATACCGTAGCCGCCCACCCCGCGCAGGACCGTCGCTCCAGGACAGCCAGCCTCACGGAGCGCGTCGAGGATGCGAAGCGAGAGCGCGCGGCCGCGCAACCGGTCGCTCTCGTCAATGTAGATCCAGACCTGCTGGCAGGTTTCCTGCTGCATAGAGGTCTCCTTCCGCGCCATCGCGGATCACGCGCCGAGCAGCCGCACCAGGCCCACCCCGAGGAACACCGCTGCCAGCCCTACGATCACGCTGCCGCCAATGTAAAGACCCGCGCCGAGCCAGTCGCCGCGAGTGATCATGGTGAAGCTCTCGTAGCCGAAGGTCGAGAAGGTGGTGAAACCGCCGAGCAGGCCAGTCACCAGGAACAGGCGCAACGGCTCGCTGAGCGAGAGGCGGGTGGTGGCAAGGGTCAGCAGGATGCCAATGGTCAGACAACCCAGGGCGTTTACCAGGAAGGTGCCGTAGGGCCACGTGGTACCGAGGCGCTGCGCGGCCCAGGTGGAGAGGCCGTAGCGCAGGTTAGCGCCAACGGCGGCGCCGAGCGCAATCGCGACCAGGTTGAGCATACGCAGTCTCCCCACACCGAGCGGACACGGCCCATCCCCCCTGGTTGGGACCGCTCATCAGTATTGTACCGCAGAAGCGCGAAAACAGGGTTTGCCCGCGCTCCGACCGGCAGCGGTTGCCACGCCGTCGGGGCGAGCCCCAACCTCCGGTTTTCTGGTCTGTTCTGGCGGCGTAGCCGCCCGACACCCCGCCGGCGGAGGCGGACGTTGCATCAGTCCTGTTCCGAGTGGCAAGCGCAGCGTGGTATCATAGGGCGATGCAACCTTCAACCACATCCACCACTGCGGCGGGCGCGGAACTGCGGCAGCGCGCCCTGAGCTTTGTACTGCTGATGGGGTTGGTCAGCCTGCTGGCCGATATGGTCTACGAGGGTGGGCGCAGCATCAGCGGCCCCTATCTGGCGCTGCTGGGGGCCAGCGGCACGATTGTAGGCCTGGTAGCTGGCGCAGGCGAGTTGATCGCCTACGGCTTGCGGCTGGTCTTCGGCTACCTCAGCGATCGAACCCGGCGCTACTGGGCCTTCACCATCGCTGGCTACGCCACCACGGCGCTGGTGGTGCCGGCGCTGGCCCTGGTGGGGAGCTGGCAGGCGGCGGTAGTATTGCTCACCCTGGAGCGCATGAGCAAGGCCCTGCGAAGCCCGGCGAAGGATACGTTGCTCTCCTATGCTACCCGCTCAATTGGCCATGGCAAGGGCTTCGGGCTGCATGAGGCCCTCGACCAGATTGGCGCCATCGCCGCCCCGCTCATGCTGGCTGCCGTGCTGGCCTGGCGGGGCGACTATCGGCTTGCCTTCGCCCTGCTGCTGATCCCGGGGGCACTGACGATCCTGGCGCTGCTGGTGGCGCGGGCACGCTTTCCACAGCCTGCCGACCTGGCCGGCGCGACACCGCCCCTGACCTCGCGCGGCTTTGGGCGCGATTTCTGGTGGTACCTGGCGGCGGTGGGGCTGATCGCCGCCGGATTCGCCGATTTCCCCCTGATCGCCTTTCACCTCGAACGCACCGCGGTGGTCTCGTCCGCATGGATTCCGGCGCTCTACGCAATGGCGATGGCGGTGGACGCGGGAGCGGCGCTGCTCTCTGGCGCGCTGTTCGACAGGATCGGCTACGCGGCGCTGCTCCTGGCGGGGGCGCTCACGCTGGCCTTCGCGCCGCTGGTGTTTCTCGGCGGGCCGGCGCTGGTAGCCCTGGGTATGGCCCTCTGGGGCGTGGGCCTTGGTGCGCAGGAATCGATCCTGCGCGCTGCCGTGGCTCGACTCGCCCCGGCGGAGCGTCGCGGTACGGCTTTTGGTCTAGTCAACACCGTCTATGGCCTGGCCTGGTTCGCCGGCAGCGCGGCGCTGGGCCTGCTCTACGACCTGGCGCTGCCGGCGCTGATCGCCTTCTCGGTGGGCCTGCAAGCCCTGGCGCTGCTGGTGCTGGCCGGCGTGGCGCGATGGGGCGCGACGGGTCGGTGAGGGTTCCCCACGGCGCCGCCACGCCAGCCGGGCGGCGCCGCGCCGCCCGTCGAAGATGGAGCGGATGAGGCAGCGCAGCCAGTGGTTCCAAATAGGCGCCCGAATGCGCCTGAGCGCCCCCCGGCATGGCCTGCGGCGGATGCTGGTACAATAAGGGGCGCCTCCTCCCCGCGGGGAGGGTGAGGGAGGCGCGGCCCGACCAGGCACAATGCGTTTCATTCCGATGCGAACATCG
>JBDNDG010000163.1:0-9558 GCA_046719255.1 Chloroflexaceae bacterium | reverse complement strand
CTGCTGCCGGTCCACCAGTTCGATCCGCAGGAAGGCCGCAGCAGGTGGGCCAGTTCCTCGTTTTCGGAATTGCGAATGGCCCCGTTGAAGAGGCACAGGTCAATAAAGCCATCGGGGTAGCCTTCGACGTCCTGGTACTTGAAATCAGCCACGCAGGGCCAGAAGACGACATCGAAGGCGGCGTCCACGTCGAGGATCAACTCGCCGACATTGAGCAGCGATATCTCGCAGCCGCCACACGAGGCGGCCCAGTACATCGCGAAGGTAGGCTTCGCCATTGCTACTCTCCTCTACAAACCAGCCGTGTGGCGCTGGAGCGAGGGCTGCACCCTCCCACACCCTTCCATCCGGCAGGGGCGCGGTTCGACAGGCTCACCGCGGGCAAGGAAACCCGGTTCCGCACCGCTCGCGTCAGTCGCCGACCTCCGCCTCAAGCGCATGGCGAGCCACGGGCTGCTCGCCGAGCACGCGCTGGCGCCAGCGAAGGGGACCAAGGGCGCGCAGTTGTTCGGTCATCCGATCAACGGCTTCGGCAAGTTGCTTACCCTCCGAAGCCGCAGCCCAGACCAGTTGCACCCGTTCCTCCTCCACTCCAAACTGGCGCAGCATCGCCTTGAGCAGGGTAAAGCGCCGCAGGGCCTTGATATTACCTTCGACGTAGTGGCACTCACCGGGATGGCAACCGGCGATCAGCACCCCATCGGCGCCCTCACGGAGCGCCTTGAGCACAAACTCGGGCTCAACGCGGGCGGTGCACATCACCCGGATCGGGCGCATCGTCGGCGCGTAGTGAACGCGCGCCGTGCCGGCGAGATCGGCAGCCCGGTAGGAGCACCAGTTGCAGAGAAAGCCGACGATGATGGGCTGAAACTCGTTCTCCACGGCAAACCTCCTCTACTGCGGCTCCAGCCAGAGCACCTCGGGCTGGCGCGCGTCCCACAGAATGCCCTCGATCTGGGCAAGCACCTGGTCGCGGGTAAAGTGCGCCCCGCTGATCGCCGCGCTGGGGCAGGCGGCCACGCAGGCGCCGCACCCCTGGCACAGGGCGGTGATCACCTCGGAGACCTTGCGATCCTCGTGGAAGGTAATGGCGTGGTAGGGGCAGAGGTTGTTGCAGATGCGGCAACCCGAGCAGCTACTGGCATCAATGCTGGCGCGCACCGGCTCCATCTTGATCACACGCTGGCCGATCATGCCGGCCACCCGCGCCGCCGCTGCCGAACCCTGGGCCACCGACTCGGGAATGGCCTTCGGTCCCTGGCAGGCCCCTGCCACCAGAATACCCTCGGTCATCGTCACCACCGGGTCGAGTTTGGCGTGGCGCTCGGTGAACCAGCCGTCGTAGTCGCACCCCAGGCCGAAGAGCGCGGCAACCTGGCGCGCATCCTTGCGCGACTCCATGCCGGCCATCAGAATGACCATATCCACCGGGATGCGTCGTTGCTTGCCGATCAGCGTATCTTCGACCTGAATGATCAACTGGCCCTCTTCGCCGGGGCCGCGGGCAGCGTCGGTGACCTCGGCCACCCGCCCGCGGATGAAGTGGGTGCCCTCAGCCAGCACGCGATGGTAGAACTCCTCGTAGTGCTTGCCGGAGGCGCGAATATCAATGTAGAAGTTGAACACCTCGGCCTCGGGCACACGTTCGTGGACCAGGTGGGCGAACTTGAGCGCGGCCATGCAGCAGGCCCGCGAGCAGTACTCATGGTGGTTCTTGTCGCGCGAGCCGACACAGTGAATAATGCCGACCCGTTTGGGCACGGTCACCCCGTCGCGCAGCACGACGCGGCCCGCCGTTGGCCCGGCGGCGTTGACCATGCGCTCGAACTCCATACTGGTAAAGACATTCGCCAGGCGCCCGTAGCCATACTGGGACACACGGCGGGCGTCGAACTGCTCGTAGCCGGTGGCCAGAATGATGTTCCCGACCTCCAGATCGACGAAGGTATCCTTCTGGTTGAAATCGATCGCGTCGGTCGGGCAGACGATCTCGCAGGCCCGGCACTTGCCGCGCTGGAAAAACGTGCAGTGCTCGGTATCAATCACCGGGTACTTCGGCACCGCCTGAGGGAAGTTCCGGTAGACCGCCTTGCGGTAGCCCAGGCCGACCTCGAAGTTCTGATCAATGATCCGTACCGGGCACTTCTCGACGCAGGTGCCACAGCCGGTACACAACTCCTCATTGATGAAGCGGGCCTTTCTGCGCACGCGCACAGAGAAGTTACCCACATAGCCGTGGACGGAGAGCACCTCGCTCCAGGTCATCAGGGTAATGTTGGGATGGTTGGCTACGTCAACCATCTTGGGAGTGAGGATACAGGCGGCGCAGTCGAGGGTGGGGAAGGTCTTATCGAGCTTGGCCATATGGCCGCCGATGGACGAATCGCGTTCGACCAGGTAGACGTGATAGCCGGCGTTGGCGAGTTCGAGGGCCGCGGTGAGGCCGGCGATGCCCCCGCCGACGACGAGGGTGTTGGGATTAATATCCACGTAGAGCGGTTCCAGCGGTTGCTGGCGCACCGCGCGGTCAACGGCGCCCTTCACCTGAGCCTTGGCCTTCTGGGTTGCCGCCTCGCGGTCATCGGTGGCCCAGGAGCCCATCTCGCGGATATTGGCCATCTCGAAGAGATAGGGGTTCAGGCCGGCGCGCTGGCAGGCGGTGCGGAAGGTCTTCTCGTGCATATGCGGCGAGCAGGCGGCCACCACCACGCGGTTGAGGCCGAGTTGCTGAATATCCTGCTCGATCAGCTCCTGCCCCAGGCTCGAACACATGAACTTATAATCGCGGGCCACAATCACGTTGGGTTGCTGGCCGGCCCACTCGGCGACCTCTTCGACCGCCACGGTATTGGCGATGTTATGGCCGCAGTGGCAGACATACACCCCAACGCGCTCGCCGTGCTCCACTCCTGGCGTCGCGTGGTGAGCGTGCCGGGCGCGATCGGGGGTCTCGGCGTTCATAGACTATTCCTCCTCCGGCATCTGCGGAAGCGGCAGGCTCTGGTCGCTGCGGCGCGGCTTCCGTTTGGGGGCGGCCTCGGTTTCAACCGGCGGGGCGGCGCCGATCCTGGCCAGGGCCGGGCGGGCGTCGATAAACTCCTTGCCGATCCCCACCGCGGCGGGCGGCAGGCCAAAGGCCAGCCCCATCAACTGGGTGAAGAAGAGAATGGGGATGCGGTACTCCGTGCCGAACATGCTGTTGACACTCTCCTGGAAGGCATCGAGGTTCAACTGGCACATGGGACAGAGAGTGACGATCAGGTCGGCCTGGTAGTCGGCGGCGTTCTTGAGCAGGCGGCGGATCAACTCCAGAGCCACATCGCGGCTGATCTGGGTCATGTGCCCGCCGCAGCAGTGGGCCTTGAGCGGGAAATCCACCACCGTGGCCCCCAGGGTGCGCATGAGCCGGTCGAGTGAGGTGGGGTACTCGGGGTCATCGAAGCGCTCCCGGAAGCCCGGGCGCACCACCAGGCAGCCGTAGTAGGGCGCCACGCGCAGCCCGCGCAGGGGCCGGCGCACCGTCGCCGCCACTCGCTCGTACCCCACGTCGTTGACCATCACATCGAGCAGATGGCGCACCCGCAGGCTGCCAGGTTCGTAGCTCAAACCACCAGCGGCCAGGGCGTTGTTGACATCGCTGGCCAGGGCCGGCGACTCACTCAGGTAGTGATCCACCTTGCTCAGGTTCAGAAAACAGGCGCTGCAGGGCGCCACCAACTGGCCCCTGGCAGCGCCATTGGAGCCACTGGTCTGCCGCGCGGCCAGGGCCAGGTTGCGGCTGACGAGGGCGTAGGCCCGCAGCCGGTTGACGGCGATGAACTCCGTCGCCCCGCAGCAGTTCCAATCATCAACTTCGGCAAACTCAACCCCTAGCTGCGCAGCCACCGCCATCAGCGACGTGTGATACGCGCCAGCATTGCGCTCCAACGAGCAGCCTGGATAGTAGCCGTAGCGCATAGGTCTCTCCCTGTCTTCGGGTCGCGGCAATAGCTACCCTTCCCGCCGCCCTGCGGAGCGGCAGTGGGTGGATGGTCTCTTTGAACCGGATGCGGTTTGCTTCGTAGCCAACCGCTCTCTGCCCCTGACCTTCAATCGGGAAGGGCGGAGAGGGCCGGTACGTACCCGCTCGGCGAGGAGCGGAGAGCGCCGTCCTCCGCGATCCTTCCCTCCGCCAGCGGCAAGTCTATCCAGGCATTGGTGCAGCAGGGATATACCGCCGGGGAAGGACGCGTGTGGACAGGCCAGGGTCCCTCACGCCACACCGGTGGCGTCAATCTCGCGGGCGCGGTCCAGAATGGCTTTCAACTGATCGATCTGCCGGATCGGCCGGGGACTGAGATCGAGACGTTTGCGTTTGAGCAGACCCATACCGAGCGGCGCCATCTTCAGCGCGTCGAGCGGACGGTGGCTGAGGTAGTAGCGCGTGATCAGCCCCAGTTCGAAGCTACGTCCGTAATTCTCCACGTGATCGACAAAGGTCTGCGCGAATCCCGGGGCCCTGGGCGCGCTGGTCTGGGCACTGTAGCCAGCCTTGATCGCCATACGTTTCAGGGTGTACATCACATCGGTGATGCGGATATCCTGAGGACAGCGTTCCATACAGTAGTAGCACGACACGCAGTACCAGGGCGTGTTGCTGCGGAGCACGGCGTCGCGCATCCCGGCGGCTATCATGGCAAAGAGCGCCCGCGGGGTGTGGTCCATGTCCGGTCCCGATGGGCAGGAACCGCCACACGTGCCGCACTGCAGGCAAGCCTCAAGATGGGGATCAACCGGGGCTTCGGCAACAACTTCGCGGAAAAAGTCAGAGGTGCGCGCGAGGGATGCGGACGTCGCCATGAATGCCTCCTCACTGAGTATACCCGGTCCGCGGTTGAAACAGAGTTCAAGGCAGACAAAGGCTCTGCACCTGTCCGCACCACGGGTTCTGGCCGCCATCCGGGCCACAACGGGCGTCTGGACAGGCTCGTAATACCAGCTGCGTGTCGCAGCGCAACGATAATCTCAACGCTTCGGCGGGCGTAGCACCGAAGATTACTATATGACAAGAAAGGATATGGATTGCAAGGAATATATCACGTTCCGATATGAGTGCCAGGGATGGCTTGATAACTTAGCGCAACGTTCTATTAACCATAACCATGGATAACCATAACCATGGATGACCTTGCGGCTGCATACAGGAAGGAAACGAGATTTTCCTGGGAGGGCGTAGCCCCCCCCAGACCCTTCCCGTCGGCGGGTTGTTTCCCGGGAAGGCTGCCCTCTCCCCGGCCCTCCCTCCGCTGGAGGAGGGAACCGGGCTCCTCCCCCCAGCGGGGTGAGGGCCGGGGGGAGGGCAGAACGCAAGCGCGGCCACGAGGAGGCCGCGCCCACAGCGACCTCCCAGCGGGGTGAGGGCCGGGAGGAGGGCAGAACGCTGCAAACCCTCCCTGTGGGCAGGGGTATGGGGAAACCCGGTTTCTCCGAATGGTCATACCAGCCGTCCATGCGGCTGCGCTGCACCCGTGCGCCCAAACCCTCACGCCGGCGAGGGCATGTGCCACCCCGACAGGCAGGGGATTGAAGAACCGGCGCTAGGCGCCCCGGCGGGCCTGAAACTCGGACGCCTGGTACATAAAGGCTTCGAGGCGAGTGGTGAGGTTGGTGCCGCCCTGGGCGTCGAAGGCGATGTCGAGCCAGGGGAGCTGATCGAGGTCCCGGCGCAGCCGCGGCGCGATCGCCGCGGTGATGATTCCCGGCATACACGAGAAGGGCATGACGTTGATCACCCCGCATACCCCCAGGTGAGCCAGTTCCACCGCTTTCCCCATCGACAGCAGACACTCGTTGCCGAGGTCGGTGGAATAGTATGGCTCGACGTAGCGCATCAGCCGGGCGATAGGGGTCTCGTGGGGACGGTCGAGCAGGTGCGCCACCGGGCGAGCCAGGCGGTGTTCGAGCATACGCTGGTAACGGTCAATCAGGGCCATGCGCGCGCGGGCCAGAGGTTGCCCGCGAATCCGACAGGTGTCGTCGAAGCGCCAGTTGGCATAGTAGAGCCATTCGATGATCGGCGCCAGGTCCACTTCGCCGCCCAGGGCCTCGATCCGGCGCACCAGGTTGAGGTTGCCGTAGCGGTTGTGGCGCAGGTAGATCTCGCCCACGATGCCGATCAGCGGGCGGCGCCGTTGCCGGTCCACCGGCAGATCCTTGAAGGCCCGCGCCGCCTGCTCCATCGCTGTCACCAGCGCCCGCCCGCCGCCGGCCTCGGTGGCCGCCACCACCGTCTCCAGGCAGCGTTCGTAGGCTGCGTCGGCGGTGCCCGGTTCGCGTTCGTAGGGCCGGTAGCTATGGAGCAGTTTCTGTAACAGATCTACCGCTACTGCCCCCTCCCAGATCAGGCGCCGCATCCGCAGCGGGTTCTTGCCCAGCCCCTGGTAGGCGTCGTTGACCGTCGGGCCGGTGATCGCTACCTGTTGCAGGCCCAGGCGGTCGAGGATGTGGCGCAGCAGGGTCACGTACTGCCCGAAGCGGCAGGAGCCGCTGCTGGTGACCATGAACAGCACGGCCCGTTCGGGGTCGAAGTCGGGCTGCCGGGTCAGGCGCACCAGGTCGCCACTGACGAACACGCAGGGGGCGCACTCGCGCCCGCCACACTGGGCCAGCCCGAGCGCCAGCGTTTCGTCGTTCGACGGCGCCATCACCACCGCCGGCTGCCCCTCGGCACGAAATGCCGCCGCCAGGATGTGCACATGGTCGCACATCAGCGGGAAGTAGTAGGTCTTCTGCGCTGCCGCTCCACTCATACGCTCTTCCTCATGCGCAGGCTATCGAAAAATGCCTCGCAGCGGGTGATGATACCCGCGTCGGCAGTGTGCTCGTCAATCTCCAGCTCCAGAAAAGGTTTGTCGCCCATGATCCGCTTGAAGTAGCCGAGGAGGAACGAATCGGGGCCGCAGCCGAAGTTGGTGATGACAATCGCCTGGAGGCGCGGGTCGTCGCGAATGATCCGCCCCGCGGCGAGGATCTCCTGCCCACCGCGCCAGTACATCTGGGGGAACTGATCGGACAGGTCCACGCCACGCACCGGCAGGTAGTCGAGGGGGAGGGGCACGACCCCGAGCCTGCGGAGTTTGTAGGGCAGGTCCAGACAAAGACGCGAGTCATTCGTGTTGTATGGATGTCCCACCAGCACGGCCGCCGGGCTGTTGGGGGGCAGGCTGGCGAGCGCGGCCCGGCCCCGCTCCTCCAGCGCGGCGTAGAAGGCGCGCTGGGCCGCGCTGCCCGCCGCGTCGGCCCCGTTAATCGCCCGCACCGAGACGCCGAGCTGCTGCGCCAGGCGTTGCAAGTCGTGGCGCTTGAAGGCCGGATCGTGGATGCGCAGCGCGCCGAGGATGGGCCGCATCTCCCGGCCGTGAACCGCGAGCTGGGCGGCAACCATGTAGGCTGTCGCCGGAATGAAGGGACAGTAGTTGCTCTCCTGCTGACCCGGCTGGGGGTCCTCACGACTGACCACCACCGGGGTGAACACGCGGTCCACCCCTTTGTCGAGCAGATCGAGCACGTGGCCGAAGGCCAGCTTCACGGGAAAGCAGGTCTCGGCGGCGGCATGCTCCAGGGCGCGGCGCACCATGCCCGGATGGGTCGGATCGGAGAGCACCACGTCCATACCCAGGTGCGCGAAGAAAGCACGCCAGTAGGGGAGCATATCGTAGACGATCAGGCTACGGGGCAAACCGATGCGTAGCCGGCCCGGCCGGCGCTCAGGCTCGCGGTAGTCACCCAGCCACAGGCGCTGCCGCTCGGCAAAGTGATCGGGCAGACCAGCGGCGCGAGATCGTGCGCGCCCGGCTTCCTCGAAGCGATCGCAGAGCGCGCCGTAGAAGATCGGCGCCTCGCCGCTGATGGTCACCCGGTTGACTTCGCAGAGGTTCGGGCAGGCCTGGCACACAAAGGTGCTGGCCACATACTGCCGATCGGCCAGGTCGAAGCCCCGAAAGCGCGTCGGCGGAGCGGCGCCGTTGCTCCGGCGGGCCAGCTCTTCCCGGGCCAGCAGAGCCGCCCCGATCGCCCCGGTGACATCGTGGTGTGGCGGCACGGTAATCACCCGTCCGGTGAGAGCCTCGAAGGCCGCCACCACCGCCGCGTTGGCGGCCACCCCGCCCTGGAAGAAGACTCGCGCACCCAGGGGCCGCCCGGCCACCACCCGGTTGAGGTAGTTCTGGGCCACAGCGTAGGCCAGCCCACCCACCAGGTCGGCCTGACCGGCGCCCTGCTGCTGGTGGTGCACCAGGTCAGACTCCATGAACACCGTGCAGCGCTCGCCCAGCGCAGCAGGTTGCCCGGCGCTGAAGGCCAGGTGGCTGAACTCCTGGCGCACACTGATGCGTAGCCGATCGGCCTGCTCTTCGAGAAACGAGCCGGTGCCAGCGGCACAGGCGCTGTTCATGGCGAAATCCACCACCGCCCCCTGCGCCAGGCGGATGTACTTGCTATCCTGGCCACCGATCTCGAAGATCGTATCCACCGTGGGATCAATTGCCATAGCGGCGCGGGCCTGCGCGGCAATCTCATTGCGTACGACATCGGCGCCGACAAAATCGGCGGTCAAATAGCGCCCGGACCCGGTCGTGCCGACGCCACGCACCTCCACCTGGTCGCCCACTTCGGCCGCCAACTCGCGCAACCCCTGCCGCACCGCCTCCAGCGGACGCCCGGCGGTCAGCAAGTACCGCCGGGCCACCACCTGACCACTGGCGTCGACCAGCACCAGATTGGTGCTGATCGAGCCGACATCAATCCCCAGGTACACCGGGAGCCGACCGGCAAGCGCGCTGGCGCAGCAGAGCGGGGAAGCAGCATCAGCGGCGACAAGTCGGCGCAGGGGCGGCATGGCCCGTCGCGGCGCTGGGGCCTGCAACACCGCCTCGAGACGCTCCAGGTCGGGCAGACTCGTTGTCAGGCCACGCCCGGCATCATCGCGGGCGATCAGCGCCGCGCCCAGAGCCGCCATCACCTCGTGGCGTTCGGGTACGATCAACTCGCCGGGCGCCAGCTCCAGCACCGTCTCGAAGGCCCGCACCACCGCCCGATTGTAGGCCACCCCGCCCTGAAAGAGAACAGGCGGCATGAAACGCTTGCCCCGCGCCACCACACTCTTGAAATTGCGCGCCAGCGCCAGGCAGAGACCGGCCAGAATGTCGGGCAACGGGCGACCCTGCTGCTGCAGGTGGATCATATCGGACTTGGCGAACACTGTGCAGCGCCCGGCGATGCGGGCCGGGTTGCTCGACTGGAGAGCCAGCCGTGCAAACTCGTCCTCGATGGCAATCCCCAGACGCTCGGCCTGCTGGTCGAGGAACGAGCCGGTCCCGGCGGCGCAGAGCGAGTTCATTGCAAAATCAACCAGGCGCATCTGGTTCGTCGTTGCGTCCCAGTCGAGCACGAGGAACTTACTATCCTGCCCGCCGATCTCGATCACCGATCGCGCCTCGGGATGCGCGGCGCCCACCGCGCGCGTCTGCGTGATCAGCTCGTTGACATGGCGACAACCGATCAGCCGGCGATCGCCTCGCC
>JBDNDG010000162.1:0-9823 GCA_046719255.1 Chloroflexaceae bacterium | reverse complement strand
AGCGGATCAGGTCCTTGCGCTCCTGGAGCACGCCGGTCACCAGATCGGCGCCGTCGTCCATCGTGATCTGCGGGTTATGGTCGAGAGCGGCCTTGATGTGCTGGTAGTACACCTCATTGCTCTCGCCCTTGATCGCGTAGACCGGGATCTCTTCGTAGGCGACGAGCGCGGCGGCCACGTCGTCCTGGGTGCTGAGGGGGTTGGAGGCGCACAGCACCACATCGGCGCCGCCAGCAGCCAGGGTGCGCATGAGGTTGCCGGTCTCGCTGGTGACGTGCAGACAGGCGCTCACGCGAATGCCGGCGAGGGGGCGTTCGCGCTCAAAGCGCTCCTTGATCAGCCGTAGCACGGGCATTTCCTGCTCGGCCCAATCCATGCGCTTGCGGCCCTGCTCGGCCAGGCTCAGGTCTTTGATGTCGTACGACTTGGTCATTGAGTCGCTCCTTCAGATGAAACGTTGTTGTCCCTGGGAGGGCGTGCCTGTTCACCTATAATCCCATCAGGCCACGCTGGCGCTGGTCAGGGCCTCGGCGGGCAGGTCGTGGCCAAAGGCCTGGCGGTAACGTTCGGCAAACTCGGCCCGGCTGTAGGCATGCTCCTGGCAGCCGCGGTGCTCGATGGCGTAGGCAGCGGCCAGGGCGGCGATGCGCCCGGTGACTTCGAGGGGCAGGTCGCGCGCAATGCCGAAGGCCAGGCCCGCCAGGTACGCGTCGCCGGCGCCGGTGGGGTCCTTCACCTCGCTGACGGGAGCGGTGGGGATGCGGGCAGCCAGGCGCCCCTCTGTGTAGATCAGCGAGCCCTGTTCGCCGCGGGTCATCACGGTGAGCGGGGTGCTGGCGATCAGCTCCTCTTCGCTGATATCGAGTTTCCGGGCCATCATCCCGAACTCGTAGTCATTCCCCACCAGCACGCGCGCGCCGCGCAGGCCGACTTCGAGGTGCCTGGCTGTCAGCCGGGGCGCCTGCTTCCCCGGGTCGAAGATGTAGGGCACCCCGAGCTGCTGGCACTCGACACTGAAGCGCTCGATGGCCTCGGGGCTGGTTGGCGAGATCAGTACCAGGTCATTGCCCAGCAGGCCACGGTCGCTCAACGAGCGGTGATGGTCGTGGCCCATCGCGCCAGCGTAGAAGGCGACGATCTGGTTGTTGGCGCGGTCGGTGTTGATGAAGCACGACGACGTAAACTCGTGTTCGATGACGGCAATCCCGCTCGTGTCAACCCCCTGCTGCTCCAACCAGCGCCCGTACTCCTCGAAGTCGTGGCCAACCGTGCCAACGATCAGCGGGCGCTCGCCGAGCAGGGCCAGGTTATAGGCGATATTTCCGGCCACTCCCCCCCGCATTTTTCGCATCGAGTCGACCAGGAAGCTGACGGAGAGCATATGGGCCTTCTCCATCAGCATATGATCCCGGAAGTAGCCCGGGAAATCCATAATGTAGTCGAAGGCGAGTGACCCGGTTACTACGATTCGCACGGTTGCGTCTCCTCTACACTAACGTGAACCTATGGGGAACCCGGGTTTCCCCATGTCTCTCCCCGCGGGGAAGGTGTGGGAGGCGCAGCCCTCCCAGGCGCAAACCTGTCGTCATCATGTCAGCAGATGGGGAACCCTGGTTTCCCTGCTGGCAAGGGCCTTTCACCCAAC
Organism: Chloroflexaceae bacterium; assembly: GCA_046719255.1. Classification (GTDB taxonomy): domain Bacteria; phylum Chloroflexota; class Chloroflexia; order Chloroflexales; family Chloroflexaceae; genus JACAEO01. The sequence continues at coordinate 8,178 of JBDNDG010000162.1, read as the reverse complement.
CTCTACGGCAAGGCCACGCCTTTCGATACCAAAATGCGCCTGCGCCGCAGCGGCGGTCTCCGCGCAGAGCGTGGCGGCGCGGGTCGCCTGGCCGGGGGGCAGGTGGCCGAGGGCGCTGCTGGTGCTGATCAGAGAGCGGCTGGCGATCGTGCCCGCGGGAACGTTGCTCGCTGCCGCCAACTGTTCAACGGCGCCGATAAACCGCCGGGTCAGGATGTCGCGCCACTGCTCGACCGGCTCGGGCGCTTCGGCGGGCACGATGCCCCAACCGAGGGCGCCACCGCGGTCGAGAAACTGGCCAATGGCCTCCGCCGCCCGCACAAGATCGGCGCTGTGCTCAACGGCATCGAACACAATCAGATCGGTGGGAAGCTCGAGCAGTTCGGCCCAGCGCACGCTGCCGGCGACGCACAGACCGCGCCAGCCGGGGATTTCGGCCAGGGTGCGCGCCAGCAAATCGGCGCCCTCATCCCAATCCAGCGGGCAGAAGGGCGCGTAGAGGGCCTCGAGGAACGGTTCGTCGAGGCACAGCAACGGCGTCGCCCCGGCCATGGTGACCTGCTCGTGGAGCCAGCGCGCACGTAGCGCCACGTGCTGGCCCAGGGCCTCGCGCAGGGCCGGCTCGTAGGCCAGGGGGCGCTCGTGCTCGTCAACACTGAGCAGGGCCAGACTGACCGGCCCGGTCAACTCGACCTTGATGATGCGCGGGCGGGCGTGTTCAACGGAGCGTATCTGCTCGAGCACAGTGCTCTGGCACTCGCCGGGGGGGGTGCCTGCGGAGCGCTCGCCGCGCAGATAGGTCAGGGCCAGACGGTCGAGGCCCGCCTCCACGCCCTGGCGCTGCACGACGGCGCGATCGGGTTCGCCGATCGCCGTCAGGCCGGGAAAACCGGCCAGCGCGAGGGCCAGCGGGCCGACGTGCGTTCCCCGCTGGCCCAGAACGGCGATCGAGGGCCCGGCGCCGGGCGACGGTGGCTTGACCGGGGGCACACCGGCCCGCGGCGCCGGCAGACAGCCGGGAACGAACGGTTGCGCCATAGCTGGTGGATTGGCCGCGAGAACCGCGGGACGTAAGGCATGCTCGGCCACAGGCACCCGGCTACCGCCTCTCCGTGACAACACGGCGCAGACCGTCGCAGAACGGTGGATAGATGACGCCCCGTTCGGTGATGATCGCGGTGATCAACTCGTGGGGCGTCACATCAAAGGCGGGGTTAGCTGCGCGCACGTTGGCCGGCGCGATCTGCTGGCCGCCACAGTGGGTAACCTCTGCCTCGGGACGTTCTTCGATGGGGATCTGATCGCCGTGGTTGAGAGAAAGATCGATTGTTGATGATGGTGCGGCTACGAAGAAGGGCAGGCCGTGGGCGCGGGCAAGCACGGCGAGGCTGTAGGTGCCGATCTTATTCGCCGTATCGCCATTGGCCACGATGCGGTCGGCGCCGACGATCACGCAATCCACGCGCCCGCAGCGCATCATATAGCCGGCCATATTATCGGTAATCAGGGTCAGGGGAATACCCGCCTGCTGGAGTTCCCACGCCGTGAGCCGGGCGCCCTGGAGGAAGGGTCGCGTCTCGTCCACAAAGACGTGGACGGAGCGGCCCTGCGCGAAGGCGGTGCGGATGGGGGCCAGCGCTGTGCCATAGCCCGCGGTGGCCAGGCCGCCCGCGTTGCAATGGGTGAGCACATGGCCGCGAGGGGGGATCAGTGGCGCGCCGTGGTCGCCGATGGCGTGACACATGGCCAGGTCCTCGGCCAGAATAGCGTGAGCCTCGGCAAGCACGGCGGCGCGGATCGCCTCCGGCCCCTCGTGGGCGCTGGCTTGTGCCCGGGTGAGTACGCGGCGCGTGGCCCAGGCCAGGTTGACCGCCGTCGGTCGCTGGGCGTCGAGGGTGGCTCTAGCCGTTTCCAATTCACCGATGAGGTCGTTCGATGATGTGGCCGGACTGTGATAGGCGACGAGAGCCATGCCGTAGGCGGCGGTGCATCCAATTGCCGGCGCGCCGCGCACCACCATCGCCTTGATCGCCCAGGCCACCGTCGCCAGATCGGCGCAGCGTACCGTCTCTTGAGCGTGGGGGAGACGGCGCTGATCGATCAGACAGACCGCTCCCGGTTCCCACCAGACTGTTCGCAGTTCCTGGTCCATGTCGCAAGAAAAGCCTCTCGCCGCGCGAGAGGCCGCATTCGTTACCTCTCATCTTCCGGCGAATGCACCTGCCCCGCCGCTGGAATTGGCACCGTTCCGCACTGCCGGCGACGCTGGCGCCACCGTGCCGCTGCGGAGGTTGCCGGGCTTCATCGGGCCAGTCCCTCAGCCCCTCTGGATGAGCGCTATGGTGTTCGATGAGCCGGCCCGGCCGCACCGAACGATGCGCGATTATAACATGCCTGTCTGTCTGTGACAATATCGGGCGCCTGTCGGGGAGTGACTTTCTGGTTAGACGCCCATGCGGCTTGGCCGCGCAACGCCGCGATGAAAACATGTGTATGGCTGGGAGGGCTTGCCACCCCGTGGGAGGAGGTATGGGGAAACCCGGTTTCCCCATATGTTCGCGTTAGAGGCAGCGGTGCTGCGTCTCAGACGCAGCGCAGCGTGGAATGGTACAATGGGCGCAGGCGCAACGGCTGAGCGCGGATCTGGCGATGACCCTCCACGGCTTTCTGAATATTCATAAACCGGCCGGCCCGACCTCCCACGATGTCGTGGCGCGCATCCGGCGCCTGGCCGGCCGGTCCGCTCGCGTCGGGCATGCAGGCACGCTCGACCCGCTGGCGACGGGGGTTCTACCGGTGGCTCTGGGCCATGCCACGCGCCTGATCGAGTACCTGGCCGGGGCACGCAAGGGTTATGTGGGCCTGGTGCGCCTGGGTGTGACTACCGCAACCGACGATGCCGAGGGCGCCGTGCTGGCGACCTGCCCGCTACCGTCGCTCGACGATGCCGCAATCGAGGCGGCCGTTGCGCCGCTGCGCGGAGCAATCCAGCAGATTCCTCCGGCCTACGCGGCCCTGCACTACCAGGGGCGCCGGCTTTACGACCTGGCACGCGCCGGGGTGGCCCCGGACCTGCCGCCGCGACCGGTGGTGATCTACCGGCTCGACTGGGAGCGCACCGGTCCCGATATGCTCCGCATCGTGGTGGAGTGCGGCAAGGGCGCCTACATTCGCAGCCTGGCACGCGACATCGGCGCGGCTCTGGGTTGCGGTGGACACCTGGCGGCGCTCCAGCGCACCTTTGTTGGCCCGTTTCACCTCGCCACGGCCATCCCCCCTGACGTGCTGAGCGCCGACCCGGCACAGCTTGCCGCGGCGCTGCTCCCCCCCGAAACCGCCATTGCCGATTGGCCCGCCGCGCAGCTCGATGCCGACCAGGCGCGCCGCGTGGCGCACGGTCTGCCCGTGCGTCTCCCGGCGCTGCACGGCGAGCGGGCGCGCGCCCACAGCCCCGACGGCGCGCTGCTGGCCGTCCTGCGGCATACCGGCGACCACTGGCAGCCGGAGAAGGTTTTCCCCGGTTCGGATCAGGCGCCTTTCGGCGGGTGCACAACGCCAGAATGAACATCATTGTTCCTGGGAGGGCGAAGCCCTCCCAAACCCTCCCCCGGGCAGGAGGGCGGGTGGTATCACCGCAGCGGGGTGGAGAGCGGCCCCGGGGCGCGGGGGTGACCGGGGGCGGGGGTGACCGGGGCGGTGGGCGATCCACGGGGGGCGCGATATGTAGGGCCGAAGCATTCGCCGGTGGCGCGCGCCGGGAACCAAAGCTCCCGTGGAGCGAATGCTTCGGCCTGACCCTGCCCCGGAGCGCCGGGGCGACCGTGGAGCGCGTGGGCCATCTGTAGCCTTACGAAATAGCCCGGAGCAGGGGCAGCACCGTGGCCTGGGCCGTGGCGAGATCCATCGCCAGGGTAGCGCCGGCAGCCTGGGTGTGGCCCCCGCCACCCAGACGCCGGGCAATCGCCGCTACGTCAATGCCGGGCGTGGAGCGCAGGCTGAGTTTGACTGTGGCGGCGTCGCGCTCCTTGAACAGTGCGCAGATGCGCACCCCATCAATCCGTTGCATCCGCATGATCGTATCATCAGTCGCCTCGTCACCCGCGCCGGTGGCGGCCAGGTGCGCCAGGGTTACACAGGCCCAGGCCAGCGGCCCTTCGCGTCGCAGGTCGCTGAGGACCAGTGCGGTCAGGCGCATGGTGCTCTCGGGGATGCTGAAGTAGACCGCCGTGATCACCGCGCGCAGGTCGGCCCCGCTGGCGAGGATGTCGGCGGCGGTACGCAGGGTCTGCGGGGAGGTGCTGCTGGTCTGAAAGCTCTGGGTGTCGGTGGTGAGGCCGAGGTAGAGGCATGTGGCGGCCTCGGGGCCGACCGGCAGTTCCATGGCCCGCAGTAGGCGGAAGAGGAGATCGGCGGTCGAGGCTGCCCGGGGATCGATCAGGTTCAGCGACCCGCCGCCGTCGTTGGTCACGTGATGGTCGGTGATCAGCAGGGGTTGCTTGAGCAGTTCGGGCAGGCAGGTGTCGGCCATCGGGCCGATGCGCTGGAGCGTGGCGGTGTCGAGCATCCAGGTCAGATCGGCGGTGGGCAGCGGCTCGTCGGGGCGGAAGACGGTGAGCCACTCGGCGCCGGGGAGGTGCAGGCAGTAGGAGGGCGCTGGCGAGGAGAGCAGGCAGAGGGGCTCTTTGCCGATGGCGCGCAGGGCGTGGGCCGCGCCGAGCATTGAGCCGACCGCGTCGCCGTCGGGGTTGACGTGGGTCAGTAACAGAATGCGCCGGGCCCGGGCGATCTGCGCGGAGAACGGCGGCGCGGCCGCTTCGGGGTCGGTGTAGATCATGGCTTTATGAGACGATAAACCGTATGACCGGAGCGCTTTTTGATCTCTTTGAGCTTGAGATTGTGACGCGGCCCCAGGCGCGGGATGAGGTGGTTCAGTCCACTGACGACCACGAACCAGTATTCGCCGCCGGGCCGCAGGTGTTCGAGAGGTGCCAGCACAAACTCCTGCTCGATTGCCAGGTCGCCAATCTTGGCGGGAACGTTGGAGGCGATCAGGTCATACGGCCCTGGCGGCACCGCCTCCAGTCCGACGCTACCGACCACCGTGGCGTTGGTGATGCCGTTGAGCGCCAGGTTGTGCCGGGCGTAGCGCACCGCCAGCAGATCCTTATCGGCCAGCACCACCGTGGCCCGGGGATAGCGCCGCGCCAGGGTGATGCCGATCACTCCGATGCCGCAGCCGAGGTCGAGTATTCGCGCGGGCGGCTCGGCGGGTTCGATACTGCGCAGCAGCAGATCTGTGCCCTCGTCAACCTGAAATGACGAGAACAAGCTATGTCCCACATCGAAGGCGAACTGCTGGCCGCGCAGGGTGTAGGCGATGCGCTTTTTATAGTAGGCGTCCGGTTCATGCATGGCGATACGTTCCCCACACCGCTCCCTGAGGGGAGAGGTTGGGGCATTCGGTCTCCTCCCCCGCCGGGGGGCACGCGGGAAACCCGGTTTCCCCATGCCCCTGCCAGTGGGCTGGCGAGTGCTCCCGAACCCTCCCCCGCTGGTGGGTAGTTTCCTGGGAAGGCTGCGCCCTCCCAAACCCTCCCCGTGGGGAGGGCTTGCCACCCCCACCGGCAGGGGGAGGGAGAAACCAGGCTTCACCATATGTTCACGTTAGCGGGGTGCGGCGCAGCCGCATGGACGTCGGACCGGGTATCACTCGCCTGGACGAGTCTCCTCCTCGGGGCGATCTTCGTCGAGCCTGGGCGGATTGGCCCGGCGTTCCTCTTCCACCTGGCGCAGCAACTCCTGAATGTGCAGACTGTACTCGAGCGACGTATCGTGGACGAAGCGTAGTTCAGGGATGAAGCGCATATGACCCATCTCCTCGGCCACGCGCTTGCGGATGAAGCCTTTAGCGCGCTCGAGGCCCTCCAGCGTCTCAGCCTGTTGCGCGGGGTCGCCCATAATTGACACACGCACCCTGGCATGCTGCAGATCGGCGCTGACCTCCACCCCGGTAACGGTGGCGAAGCCGATGCGCGGGTCCTTCAGTTCATACTGGATGACTTCGCCGATAATCTGCTGCATGGTATCGGCGATTTGCTGGAGCCGCTGTTTGGACATCAGTCACCCCCGGGCTAGTGCAATTGCAGCTTGCAGATTTACGATTGGAGATTGGGCGCGGCGCATCTGGACGCGGTCGAGGTTGCGCTGATGCCCAAACGGGTTGTCTGGAAGCGCGCCAGGCGCGCGAGCTGCGCTTGCGACATCTCGACGGGCGGGGGAGGTATGGAAGGGACACCCTCCCGGACCTCCCCCAACGGGAGGGGTGCGGTTCGACAGGCTCACCGCAGGTGGGGAAACCCTGGTTCCCCACCTTTCAGAAACTGCCCTCGATGCGTTCCTGCCGGTAGAACTCCATAGTGTCACCGACCTGCACATCGGTAAAGCCTTCGACGACGAGGCCGCACTCGTAGCCTGCGGTGACCTCGCGCACATCGTCTTTGAAGCGCTTCAGGCTACTGATCTTGCCGTCGTGGATCACCGCGCCGTTGCGCAGCACGCGCACGCGCTGGCCAGTGCGAGTGATCTTACCGTCGCTGACGTAGAGGCCAGCCACGATCTCGCGGGTGGGCAGCCGGAAGGTATTGCGCACCTCGGCATACCCCTCGACCACTTCCTTGAAGGTCGGCGCGAGCATACCGGTGATCGCCTTCTTAATATCATCGGTCAACTGGTAGATGATATTGTAGAAGCGAATGTCGATTCCCTGTTGCTCGGCGGCACGGCGGGCGGCGGGGTCAGGCCGGGCGTTGAAGCCAATGATAATCGCCTGGGATGCGGCGGCCAGGTTGACATCGCCCTCGGTAATCGCGCCGGTGCCCTTGTGGATGACTTTGATCTGCACCTCGTTCTGGGCTTCGTTCAACTGATTGAACTGGTGCTCGATCGCGCCGATTGACCCCTGCACGTCGGCCTTGAGGATGACGTTGAGTTCCTTCACCTGACCCTGCTGAACTTTGCTGAAGAGATCCTCCAGGCTGGTGCCGCGAGCAGTGGTCGCCATCGCCTCGAGGCGGGTCTGGCGGGTGCGCTGGAGGGCCACCTCGCGGGCCACGGCCAGGTCGTCCATCACCTGCAAAATATCGCCGGCCTGAGGCACGCCTTCAAGGCCGAGGATCTCCACCGGGGTGGAGGGTTCGGCGAAGCGCAGGCGCTTGCCGCTATCGCTGAACATGGACTTGATCTTGCCGGCGACTCCACCCACGAGCACGTTATCTTCGGGGCGGAGCGTTCCATTCTGAATGAGCACCGTAGCCACCGGGCCACGATTCTTGTCCAGCTCGGCCTCGATGATGGTGCCAACCGCGGGCGCGTTCGGGTTAGCTTTGAGTTCGAGCATATCCGCGACGAGGAGGATCATCTCCAGCAGGCCATCAATATTGATTTTGGCTCGCGCGGAGACCTCGACACAGGGCACGTCGCCGCCGAACTCCTCGACAATCACGTCTGCGGCCGCCAGTTGCTCTTTGATCCGTCCGGGGTTCGCGGTCGGCAGATCGATTTTGTTAATCGCCACGATCATTGGCACGCCGGCCGCCTTTACGTGGGCGATGGCCTCGCGGGTCTGGGGCATCACGCCATCGTCGGCCGCTACCACCAGCACGACAATATCGGTTACCTGGGCCCCCCGAGCGCGCATCGCAGTAAAGGCCTCGTGGCCCGGCGTGTCGAGGAAGGTGATCTTGCGGTGGTTGATCTCAATCTGATACGCGCCGATATGCTGCGTAATCCCGCCGGCCTCGCCTTCGGCCACGCGCGACGAACGAATGGCATCGAGCAGCTTGGTTTTGCCGTGGTCAACGTGGCCCATAATCGTCACAACCGGGGGCCGGGGGCGCATATCGCGGGGATCTTGTTTGAGCAAAACGTCTTTGACGTCCTCGACCACATTTGCCAGTTGCTCGGGCACCTTCTCGACGGTTTCGATCGAGAAATCGGCGGCGATCAGCGCCGCGGTCTCATAGTCGATCTGCTGGTTGATATTGGCCAGCACGCCGCCATCGAGTTTTGCCGCGTGCTGGCGCCCTATCGCCCCTTCTTCATCGAAGAGCCAGTGCCCCCGGAGAATGTGGACGCGCTGGCCGAGGTGCGCCGCGCCTCACCTGTGCCCATCGCGACCGG
>JBDNDG010000161.1:0-9855 GCA_046719255.1 Chloroflexaceae bacterium | reverse complement strand
GTAGCTCAGGGTGGCGACCATCGGCAGGATCTGGATCTGCGTGAGCACATTGCTGATCTGGCCCAGTCGGGGAGTAAGGGCGCCAAGTACAACCGAGAAGAGCAAGGGCAGGAACAGCAGCGCAATCGCTGAACGGATGTGGCGATGACGCCGGTCGAAGAAAGCAAACCCCAGCAGGGTCAGCAGCACGACATGCCCGACTGCCGCGAGCAGGACAAATACGATCGCGGTCGAGCGGACGTAGGTGAGCCGGTAGATGTCATCAAGGCGTACCCCTTCGACCACAAAGCCGAGTCGACCGGCAATATCAAGGCCAAGCACGGTGGAGGTCAGGAAGTACGGCAGGCTGATCCAGAAGATGGGGCGTCGCAGTAGCGCAGGGCCCTCCCACCACTGCGGAACAAAGAGCGCGCTGAACAGCAACAGCATCAGGGCAAGGTAATACCCCAGCATCGTCGTGGCGAGCCCCAGGCTCACGTAGGCTTCCTCAGGCGTGCGCGCCGCGTCTCGCAAGAGTACGCCACCAATCATGAGGATCACAGCAATGCAAAAAGAGATGAACAGCCGTGAGGCAACCTCGCCGCGGGAGCGGACAGCCACCAGGGTGACCAGCGCCGTCTGGACGATGATGATCGTAAGCGCAAGCAAAGGTGATAGCATACCGCCTTCTCTATCCTCGCTGAGGTGAACGTAAGGGGATACTGGTTTCCTCTGCGCCCCTGCCCACCAACCGGGGCGTTATGCGCCCTCGGCGCCGATTGGAGTGTGGGGAACCCTGGTTTCCCCGCGTCCCTCCCTGAGAGGCTTTCACGGGTAGACTGGTTGGGGCCACGGCCTCGGCGCCTCATCCCCTGACCTGCGCGCCCCGCGCGCCGAGCTGTTTGACCACCGCCTGCTCGAGGGTGGCGGCGGTAGGCACCTCGCTCAGTGTCACCCCGGTGGCAACGAGGGCCTGGGCCACGTCGGGTTGCACGCCCACCAGGACGCAGCGCGCGCCGAGCAGCGCGGCGGCGCGCATGGCCGTCAGGAGACCCTGGGCGCCCTCGGCGTCAAGCTGGGCCAGGCCGGTCGCATCAAGCATAACGGTTGTGGCGCGGCGGGTTTCGATGCCCTGCAGGAGCGCTTCGAGGAACTCGCGCATACGCGCGCCGTTGAAGTCGCCAATCAGCGGCATCACCAGCACGCCGGGCAGCACGGGGATGAGGGGCGTGGAAAGAGAGCGCACCGTGGCGACCAGGCGTTTTTCCTGCTGCTGGGCGCGCTGCAGATCGGCGATGGTGTCCGCCAGGCGGGTGCGTTCGGTTTCCAGCAGGCTCTGGTAGCGGGCCGTTTCGGTCACATCGCGCACCAGCACCAGGGCGCCGCGGTATTCATCGCGCGAGTCGCGTACCGGAGCAGTAACTACCTCAAGATAGTGCTCGCTGGTCCTGAAGCCGAAGGCGATGCGCTCGCTGTCAGAGGCGCATTCGGCGAGGGCAGCCTGGACCTGAGGGCCGAAGCGGGCATCAAGGGGCTGACCAACCTGGAGCCCGAGGTGCTGGGCGCTGGAGTTGGCGAACGTGATGGCGCCGGTCGCATCGGTAACGGCAATGGCCTCGCGCAGCGCGCCCAGGGCCATATCCAGCGCGGCGCGGGTTGGCGAGAAGAGCCGCGTGCCCAGCACCAGGTAGCTCAGGGTGGCGACCATCGGCAGGATCTGGATCTGCGTGAGCACATTGCCGATCTGGCCCAGTCGGGGAGTTAAGGAGTCAATCACCAATGAGAGGATTAAAGACAGGGTTAGCAAGCCGGTCGCTATTCGAACCCGGCGTTGACGCGGATCGAAGAAAACAACCGCCATCGTGATCAGCAGAGCCAGTCGCCCGATTGCCGCAAGTATGGTCAGGATCATCCCGGTAGGGCGAACAAAGGTGAGCCGGTAGATGTCATCAAAGCGGACGCCCGCGATTACCAGGCCAAATCTGCCAACAACGTCAATCCCGATGCTAGTGGCGATCAGAAAGTATGGCAGGCCGATCCAGAAGATCGGGCGTTGCAGCAGCCAGCGGCCTTCCCACCACTGCGGCGTGAACAATGCGCTGAATAACAGCATCAACAGGCCAAAGTAATACCCCAGCATCGTCGTGGCGAGCCCCAGGCTCACGTAGGCTTCCTCCGGCGTGCGCGCCGCGTCTCGCAGAAGCAAGCCGCTGATCATAAGAATCAAAACGACCGAAAAGTAGAGGAACAGCCGCGAGGCAACCTGGTCGCGGGAACGAACGGTTACCAGGGTGACCAGCGCCGTCTGGACGATGATGATCGTGATCCCAAGTAGAGCTGGTAGCATACAGGATTCTCCATTCCGGCTGAATCGCTATCCGCATGGCACGCAACGCCAGAATGAACATATTTGTTTCTGGGAGGGCGTCGCCCTCCGGAACTCTCCCCTCAGGGAGGGGCGCGGGGAAACCGGGTTTCCCCGTATTTATATCAGATTGCCTGACGATCCTGAGCCGTGGCGCCGGTCTACAGTGTACCAACCGGCCATAACCAGAGGCTGGTGGGGTGATTGCTGTGCGCGTGTTCACCCTTCTCGCGGGTCCACAGGCAGCTTGCCCGCATCCGGACCATTGCGGTCGGGACGTCTGCGCACCCGGGGCAGCGCCTTACCCCGACGATGAACAGGTACGTTGCGATCTGGTGCAAACCTGTTACAATGCTTCCGCAAAGATGTTCGTTGATATCGCCCGGGTGTGACCAGACGCTGCGGCAAGGGGCAGGCTGGGTTGCCCACGGTCTGCGGTGCCGGGAGATCGAAGGCGCAAGGGTTGCCGGTTCTCCTTACGCCCGGGAGGTACGAGGAGGATCGCCGTGCCGATCCGTTTGCTGGATGCGACGGTAGCGGCGCAAATCGCTGCCGGTGAGGTCGTCGAACGCCCGGCGTCGGTAGTGAAGGAGCTGGTCGAGAATGCGCTGGACGCCGGCGCGCGGCGGATCAGCGTCGAGGCGCGGGGGGGCGGCCTGCGCGAGATCAAGGTGCTGGACGACGGCTGCGGCATTCCGGCGGCCGAGGTAGAGCTGGCCTTCGAGCGCCACGCCACCAGTAAGCTCGGCAGCGCCGAGGATCTGTGGCACATCACCACGCTGGGCTTTCGCGGCGAGGCGCTGCCCTCGATTGCCAGCGTCGCTCAGGTGATCTGTGTGACCCGGGCGGCCCATGAGGAGCTTGGCACCGAGTTGCGCATTGCCGGGGGCGAACTGCAGGCGCGCCAGCCACGGGGTTGCTCGCCCGGCACGAGCGTCAGTGTGCGCAACCTGTTCTACAATACTCCCGTGCGTCGCGAGTACCTGCGCTCCGAGGCCACCGAGTTGAGCGCCATCAGCGCCGTGGTGCAGCAGTACGCTCTGGCCTACCCCGAGGTGCGCTTCAGCCTGTTGCTGGAGGGGCGGCTGGCCCTGCAAACCAGTGGCGACGGTGACCTGCGGGCGGTGGTGGTCGAGTTGTACGGGCTGGACGTGGCCCGGCAGTTGTTACCCATCGAGAGCAGTGCCGGCGAAGACGAGCAGGCGGTGCGGGTCACGGGCCTGGTTTCGCCTCCCGGCCTGACCCGTGGTTCGCGCGGCTATCTGCACCTGTTTGTCAACCGGCGCGCCCTGCAACCGCGCGGCGCGCTTGCCGCCGTGGTGGAGGAGGCCTACCACACCCTGCTGATGAAAGGTCGCCATCCGCTGGCGGTGCTGGATATTCGCGTCCACCCGTTGGCGGTGGATGTCAACGTGCATCCGACCAAGAGCGAGGTCAAGTTTCGCTACGCTCCCCGCGTCTTCGGCGTGGTTGGTCGGGCGATTCGTGAGGCGCTGGTCGCTGGGGCGGCAGTTCCCACCTGGAGCGGGGGAGAGGGGGCGTTGCAGCGCCGCTTCGAAGTGCGGCAGGCTGGCGCGCCCGCGCCCCGCGACGTCGCGACGCCGACCTGGGGGGCGGGCGGCGCGGCCTGGGATCGCGAGCGCAGCCACTGGGATGTGGGCGCACCTGAGGTGCTGGGACAGCCGGGTCTGCCGCACGAAGTGCCACCCGTACCCGTGGTCCCCGGGCGCTTTGAGGCGGCGCCGGAGGCGGCGCCCGCGACGTCGCTGCCGCCGCTGCGGGTCGTGGGTCAGGTGGGGCTGACCTACATTGTGGCGGAGGCGCCCGAGGGTATGTACCTGATTGATCAGCATGCCGCTCACGAGCGCATTACCTACGAACGGCTCATGGCCCAGCACGCCCGGGGAGCGGTGGAGTCGCAGGGTATCTTGCTGCCGCAGGCGGTCCCTATGGCCCCCGCTGCGGCGGCCCTGCTGCTTGGCAACGCTGCCCAACTGGCCGCCTGGGGCTTCGCGCTCGACCCCTGGGGCGACGGGGTGCTGGTGCGCGCTGCCCCGGCGACGCTGCCTCTCGAAGAGTTGCCCGGAGCGCTCTACGAACTCGCCGACCGCCTGGCCGGTCAGGGCGGCTCCACTCCGCTGGACTGGCGCGAGGCTGTGCTGATTACCCTCTCGTGTCACACGTCGGTGCGCGCCGGGCAGCCCCTCACCCTCGAAGAGATGCGCCAGCTCCTGCACCAGCTCGAGCAGTGCGTCAGCCCCCGCACCTGCCCCCACGGTCGCCCGACGATGGTTCTGATGACCCCGGCGCAGATCGAGCGTCAGTTCGGGCGTCGGACATAGGGAATGGGACCGATGCGCCGCACAAGAAGGGGTAGCTCCGGTCAGGGCGACACATCGTTCGCTCCGATCGGGGTCCATGACAAACCGGTTCGTAGGGTACCTGTTCGCATTATCGGGTAAGGTGCCACCCCGGGTGCGTGGGCGTCCCGACCGCAGTGGCCCGGATGCGGGCAAGCTGCCTGCGGACCCGCGAGAAGGGTGAACACGCACGTCGGAGGATGTAGTCCTCTCAAACCCGGGGCGCGGAGAGACCCGGTTGTTCCACAACCCCTTCACGGGATGGCCTGCACCCTCCCAAACCTGCCCGCAGGGAGGGTCGGGAGGAACTCAGGGTTCCGCGCGCCCCCTTCGAGATGTTCCCGGAAGGATGCAGCTCTCCTCAGCCCTTCCGGGCACGGCCTGTGTCCGCCTCAGGATTGCACGCAGAACCTGAGGCGCGTGGAGCGCCTATGACCTCGGTATGGCCCTGGATCGCGCTAACCCTGACGGTTATCACCTGGATCATTCCCTTCCTGATGCTATTCGTTGTTCCAGCGAACCGCAAGCCCTCGTCGGCTACCGCCTGGATGCTGTTGATCTTTGCTTTTCCGTGGCCAGGGCTGCTTCTTTTTATATTGATTGGTTCTCCAAAGCTTTCCAATCGGCGAATCGCGCTGCAAAAAGAAATTAATGTGTATATCAAGGATATTGTCGCGCAGGCGCAGGCCGATCCGGAGATGCGCCCGCTGCTGGCGCCAGAAATCCCGGCGCGCTACCAACCGTTTGTGGACCTGAGCACCGCGCTGGGGGCCTTGCCGGCCACGGCGGAGAACGGGGTGGAGATCCTCACCGACTACGACGCCATCCTGGCGCGCATCGCAGCCGACATTGACATGGCGCAGCGCTTTGTCCACGTCCAGTTTTACATTCTCATTGCCGACGCGGCCACCGAGGAATGCTTTCGGGCCATGGAGCGCGCTGTCGCTCGTGGTGTCACGGTGCGCGTGCTCTACGACCCGGTGGGCAGCCGCAAATACCCGCCCTACCGGGCTACCGTGCAACGTATGCAGGCAGCCGGTATCAGCGCCTATCCAATGCTTCCGCTCTACCGACTCGATGATGTCAACCGGCCCGATCTACGCAACCACCGCAAGATCGTCGTAATTGACGGCGAGATCGCCTACACCGGGTCGCTCAACCTGATCCACCGCGCTTACCACCGCCACGATAACCTCTACTACGACGAGCTGATGGTCCGCGTGTGCGGCCCGGCGGTTGATACCCTGGACGCTGTGTTCCGCGCCGACTGGTACTCTGAGACGGGGCAGCGAACAGTCGATCCCGACGATCCGTTCAGCGTGATCACGTTCACGCCTGGTGGCACGTCGTTGTGCCAGGTGCTCCCCAGTGGCTCGGGCTTCGAACGCGAGAATAATCTGCGCCTGTTTGTCGACCTGATCCACGCCGCGCGGGAGAAGCTGGTGATCTGTAATCCCTACTTCGTGCCTGATGAGGCACTGATGATGGCGGTGATCTCGGCGGCGTTGCGCGGGGTTGAGGTAACGATGTTCAACTCCGAGGCGCGGGATCAGTTCCTGGTGTCCTATGCGCAACGTTCTTATTATGAAGAATTGCTGCGCTCAGGAGTGAAAATTCGTCTCTATCGCTCTCCAATTCTGCTTCACACCAAGACGATCAGTATTGATAATGACATTGCGGTGATCGGTTCAAGCAATATGGATATGCGTTCGTTTGAATTAAACCTGGAAGTGACGCTGATCTGCTACGATCCCGGTGTGGTTGCTGATCTGCGACGAGCCGAGGCTGACTACGCGGCGCGCTCGCTGGAGGTGACTCTCGACGAGTGGCGCCGGCGCCCGCTCCATAAGCGGCTCTTCGAGAACCTGACCCGACTGATGTCGCCGTTGTTGTAGCGCTGGGGCAGGTGGATTGCCCTGCGCCCCCGACCCTCGGAACGGCACGGACCCGGCGAGGGGTTGGTCGAGCGGCAGACGGCCGGCGTCGCCCCCCCTGTCTCAAGCCAGTTGTGTGTGCGGCTGCGTCCGGACAGGTCTGGAAACTCCCTGGCCTGGGATGGCTGGGCCGCCGCCGGGTCAGGTGGGCTCCGCCTCTGGTACGACTTCCCCACGGCGCGATCGGCACCCCCCAATCGCGCTGCGCGCCGACGCGCAGGCGCCTGTCTCGCGTTACACTCCTGCTGGGAGCTGTGAGCGGGAGGGTGTCATGCCTGCGACGCCGCTTGCTATCGAGACCGCCAGGCTGACCAGATACGAGGGGACGCACCGCAGCGTTGCCGGTGTCAGCCTGATGGTGCCGCAGGGGGTGCTGCTGGGCCTGCTTGGTCCTCCTGGATCGGGTAAGAGCACGCTGATCAGGCTGCTCTCGGGGCGCCTGCGTCCCAGCAGCGGAGCTGGCGCGGTGCTCGGCCACGATCTGTGGCGCGAGCGGTCGGCTATTCGCGCACGCACCGCTGTGGTGGATGTGGTCCCGCCCCTTGTTGGGGGTCTGTCACTGCGCGCCAATCTGCGCCTCCTGGCCGCGCTCAGCGGGCAGGGCAGGATGACGCCGGCGGATGCGGCGCTGCGCCAGGTGGATCTGGCAGCGCGCGCTGATGTGCCCGCCCGCGAAGCCTCTTGCGCCGACCGATGGTGCCTGGCCGTGGCCGCTGCCCTCCTCCACCAGCCACGCCTGCTCTTCCTTGATGAACCTACCCTTGATCTTGAACCCGCCGGGGCTGCGGCCGTGCAGCGGTTGCTCAGGCGCCTGCACGCGGAAGGGTTGACTGTAGTGCTCGCCAGCCAGCAGGTGCAGGAAGTGGAGGAACTCTGTACCCATGTGGCCCTGCTCCGCGCGGGCCATCTGCTTGCTTACGGCCCGATCGAGGCGCTGCTGGTGGGCGAAGACTCGCTGCTCATCACCGCCGAACCTCTCCCGATCGTGGTGGCGGTGGCGGCCCGTTTCGGCTACGATGCTACCCCGGCTGGCCGTGGCGTCCTGCGCATCGCCGCGACCCCCGAGGCGGCGCCGGGGCTGGTCGCTGCGCTGGTGAGCGCCGGGGCACGCGTGTTTGCGGTGACTCCCCAGCGGCGCAGTCTGGCGCAGCGGTTGCCGGAGCTGGCCGGGCCTCGTCCCGGGTGATCCTTGCTCCGCTGGCAGCCACTGCCTCGCGAGGCTACCAGCGGGTTCGCGACGGCGCCGCAGGCCCCCCAGAGCGTTCGTCGCTTTCCGCCGGGCCTGCGGCGACCCACCACCAGCTATGCGCAGCTCAGCGCCGGGATGAAAACCCGTGGCCCCGGGCGGGGCGCGTGGGAAACGCGGTTGTCCTTGAATCGCGTCAGGCGCCCTGCGGTGCGCGCTACGGGGGCAACTCACTTCGTGATGATCGCGCCTGCGGGGTGACTTTTTGCCTCAGGTCGGGGAGTTGCGGGTCACGAAGGCATGAGTTCATCGGCGGCGGCGAGCAGGGCGGCAATCCGTTCCGGGCTGAGGGGCGGTTGCCTGGCGCGCAGGTAGAGTTCCAGGGCGCGCCGGGGGGTAAGGCCGTCGAGGAGTTCAGGCTCGGCGGCGGTGAAGCGCCGGCGGCCAGCACGTTCCACGTGAAACATGATCCCGGCGACCACGAAGGCCCCGGCTTCGTCGAGCAGGCGTCGGATCTCCTCCGACCGCAGCCCATCGGCTTGCTCGCGGGTGATCCGCAGCTCCACCCGCACCACCGCCTCGCGCAGATCCTGGCGTGCGATCAGCGTGGCAAGTTCCCCGGTCGGATCGCTGCTGTGCCGCAGATCCTGTTCGATACTCACAAACGGACGCGCCCGCAGCGGATGGAAACTCCAGTGCGCCTTGCCGGCGCTGATTTCCACCAGCACGCAACCCTTCGGCTCGTCACGCTCGCCGAAGTCAACCCGCTCCAGGCTGCCGGGGTACACCATCGGCGGGTCATGGTGCAGCACCTGGTGGCGATGGATATGGCCGAGGGCCACATAGGCCACCCCGGGATGGATGAACAGCGAGCGGGGCAACACCAGATCCTGGCCGAGGGTCATCACCCGTTCGGCGCCGACCTGCGCGCCATCCAGGCTGCCGTGAAAGGTTATAATGCCCGGTCGTTCCGGGTCAAACCTGCGCGCCTGCTCCTCGATGAAGCCTTCCAGACGCCGGCGGACCTCGTGCTCAATCTCGGCGAATGAAGCGCCACGCAACTCCTCACGGCTGAGCAACATCTGCCGAGTGACCCAGGGGACAGCGAGGATCTGCGCGCAGCCGGCCCGGGTGGGCACCTCGTAGAGGCGGGGCCGGTCGGCGATTGTCACCCCCTCGACCCCCAGGGCGCGGAAGATCTCGACCGAATGGGCCCGCCCTGCCGCGGGCGAGATGTCGTGGTTGCCGGTGAGAAGAAACACCACCACACCCGCCGCGCGCAGGCGTTGCACCCGGCGGGCAAACTCCCGCTGGTGGGTCGGGTTAGGTGAACGGTTCTTGTAGATGTCTCCCGCGATGAGGACCAGATCGACCCCGGCTTGCAGACCCAGGTCCAGCGCCTCGTCCAGACGCTCAAGGTAATCTACCAGGCGGCTGTGCAGGCCTGTAGACGGGTCAATGCGCCCGTAGTTCTCGACGCCGATGTGCAGATCGGCAAGGTGCAGGATCTTCATACTCGTTGCCTCGTAGCTGCGCCGTAGCCGAATGCAGACGAAAAAAGATCGTCAGGCTTGTTTCGGTCCTGCCTGTTCCGGCTTGTATCCTTGCTTCACGGCCCCCCTGATCGCTTCGTGGGGTGCGTGGAGATCAAGCCCGGATGGTCAACCTCGGTTGAACGTGACCTGCTTGCCGATGGCGATGACCTGGCCACTGGACACGTAGCGTCATACATAGCGCCAAGTATACCAGACCGCCAGGAGAAGTATGAACACGTACCCGGTGCAGGTAGCTGTGCCCGCGTGGGCCGAAGCGATCGTTCTAACCTGAACATATGGGGAAACCAGGTTTCCCAGTCCTGTCAGGGTTCAGGGGCGGATAGAACATTCGAGCCAGTGCGGCTGTAGCGCATTGGCACGCCCCACGCACGGCTCCAGTCGCGCCGCTCCCGCGCGCGGGAGCGAGGGAGGGGGTTCAAATAGCCCGGTGCTCCGGTACAAAACCAATCCCCAACGCAGCGATCTCGTAGGGACG